>JAAETH010000466.1 GCA_024228575.1 Actinomycetes bacterium | reverse complement strand
TTATGCCGACCTCGGTGTGGGATCCCTTGCGGGGAGCGGCGTTCGGGCTGTTGATGTCGGCATAATCACAGGCTCTCGAGGAAGGCGAGGAGGGTGTCGGGGGCCTGGTATCGGCCTTGTCGTGTGGTCGTGGGGCGGACACGGTCGATCGCCTCCTGTTTTTGGGTCATGTCGGCGTGGAGGTAGATGTTGGTGGTGGCGATCTGTTCGTGACCGAGCCAGAGAGCTATCACGGTGATGTCGTTGCCGGCCAGCAGGAGACGCATCGCAGCGGTGTGTCGCAGCGTGTGCATGGTGACGCGTTTGGCCTGTATCGACGGGCAGCTGTGACCGGCGACGGCCAGGGTTCGTGCGAGGCGCCGCTCGATGGCGTCGCGGCTGGGGTGTTTGCCTGTGGTGGTGGGGAACAACGGATCACCCGGGAGACCGGCTCGTTCGGTCAGCCACGCTTTAAGGATGGCTCGGGTTGTGGGCACGAGCGGTGTGTGTCGTTCTTTGCGTCCTTTGCCGATGGTGTGCACGTTCGCGCCGGTGGTGAGGGTGACGTCTGCGCAGGTGAGCCCGGCCAGTTCGGAGATCCGTAGTCCGGTCTGGATGGTGAGAGCAAACATGGCGTGATCGCGTCGACCCGTCCAGCGGTGTTGGTCACACGCTTGGAGGAGCGCGTCGACCTCGGGTTCGGTGAGGTAGGTGAGAAGGTTCCGTTGGGTGCGTTTGGTTGGGATGGCGAGCACCCGCTGGATCGACCCGGCGTGCTCGGGATGGTGCAGAGCGAGGTATCCGAACAGCGAGTGGATAGCGGCGAGCCGGTTGTTGCGTGTCGAGGTCCCGTTGTGCCGGTCGGTTTCGAGGTGCCCGAGGAACGCGGCGATGAGCGGCGCGTCGATATCGGCGATGTCGAGGTCGCTGGGTGGTCTCCCGGTCCGTTCAGAGACGAACCCAACCAGCAGCCGGCAGGTGGTCTTGTAGGCGTTGATGGTATTCGGGCTGGCAGCGCGTTGGCCGATCAGGCGGTCGGTGAAGAAGGCCTGCAACGACGGGGCGAGAGTGGTCATGTTTGGGCTCCGAACCGTGTGTCGAGCCGTTCGGCTGCGAGGGCCATCAGTTCGGGTGACGCCGACAGGTACCAGTACGTGTCGGCGGGTGCGATGTGGCCCAGGTAGGTCGACAGGCTGGCGATGCGCCCATCGACGCTGAGTCCTCCTCGGTGCCAGTCGATCAGGGTGCGGACCGCGAAGCTGTGCCTCAGCTGATGTGCAGTTGGCCGCAGCTCTGCGGTGCGTAGACCCATATCGGTGGTGATCTGTCGCAGGGTCTTGGCGATTCCGCTGCGGTTGAGTCGCGTGCCTGCGCCGGAGACGAAGAACGCGGTCGATGGGGGCGACGGGCAGAGGCGGTCGCGGTCGGCCGCGTAGACCCGCAGCGCGGCGGCGGTGGTTTCGTGCAGCGGCACCAGGCGCGTCCGGTCGAATTTGGCTGCGCGGATGGTGATGACACCGGTCTGGAAGTCGATGTCGTCGCAGTTGAGACCCGCAGCTTCGCCGACACGCATACCTGAGACGGCGAGCAGCCCGAACAGCGCTTCATAGGTGGCCGCCCGAAGCGGCGAACGAAGCGCCCGGGCACCATCGAGAAGCCGACCGACGTCACGTTCAGACCACAGGTAGGGAGTCGGGCGGTAGCGGCGGCTGGGGAACACACCCGTCGGGGGCACCTCGGTGGCCGGCTCGATTGTTTGCAGGTAGCGGGCGAACCCGCGGGCCACTGCTAGGCGGGCAGCCCAGTGGTTCGGGCTGACCTGAGCGGGAAGTCGGGCCCAACAGATCGCCAGTTCGCTGGTGAGCGTGGCCGAACCGGCAGCTTCCAGATAGGCGACCAGCTTCGGCAGGAGGTGGCCGGCCCGTTCCAGCTTGTAGCCCAGAGTGCGACGCAACCGCAGGTAGTCCTCGACGTGACCCGACAGCGCGCTCATCGCGATCCCCCGGCTGGCCAGGGCTGGGCTAACGCTCGGAGCCGGTCGAGATCGATCCGGGCGTAGATCGCGGTGGACTGCAGGCTAGCGTGGCGCAGCACCTGGGCGATCTCGGTAAGCGGGACCTGCGCCGCCACCATCTCGCAGGCCACGGTGTGACGCAGGCGGTGCGAACCCACTTCGGGCACACTGGCTCGCCGGCAGGCACGTCGCACCGTCGAGGAAACCGTGCCCGCAGCGATTGGATCGAACGGCGCCCTGGCCCGCAGGAACACTTCCCGGTGCACGGTGACCGGCCGGCCCCGACAGAGGTAGCCGGCGATGGCCTCGCCGACGTCGGTGGGCAGCGGGAGCCGGTCGGAACGACCACCCTTGCCGACCACGACCAACTCACCGGCCCGCCAGTCGATGTCTTCGAGTCGGATCCCGGACACCTCGCTGCGACGTAGACCGAGCCGCAACAAGATCATCAACAACGCATAGTCGCGGCGGCCAAGTCCGGTCCGACGATCACACGAAGCCAACAACGCGGCGCCATCACCAGCGGGGATCCCCAACGGCAACGACGACCGCCTCCGGCCCGTGACCGGCAACGCCGCCTCCGACAGATCAACACCGGTGAGGCCCTCCACGAAACAGAACCGCAGGAACGCCCGCAGACCGGCCACAAAGTTCTGGGTTCCGCTCACCGACAACGTCTCGGACCGGCCCAGCACAGCGGCCGTCACGTCCGCCGCCGTCACACACTCGAGGCCCCCAGGATCCAGGCCGGCCACAAACCCTGACGCGTGGGCCACATACCCGGTGACGGTGCCCGCCACCAGACCGCGTTCGGACAACAGGTAGCCCCCGAAGGAATCCATCAGTGCCTCGCCGGGCGACCGCGGTGCTGGAGCCGATGCCGGCACCACACCCAACTCGCGCAGCAACTCGAGCAGACACACCAGCCCCGGCCGTGACAGCCAGGACCGCACAGGATCACTGGCCCGCACGAACCCCACAAACGCTTCGACAACACGCGTCTCGCTCAACTCCCCGACACCCGCACCTTCCGTCTGGAGCCAACAACTCAGATGCGCCACCTGCCGCTCCAGGTTCACAACCGACAGCCGCGTGTAGCCACGCTCTATCAGACGCTGCCGGCACTGCTCAGCAAACGGGGCCAACGGCCCCACGATCAGGACCCTGCTGACCCTGCTGGTTGGACTCGACATGATCGTCTCCTTCTTCTCGGAACAGAAGAGGAAACAATGCCCACCGCCAGCCGCGTTATGCCGACATCAACAGCCCGAACGCCGCTCCCCGCAAGGGATCCCACACCGAGGTCGGCATAACGCGCAGGTCGGCATAATCGTGGAGACGCATGTTCTCGGCCCCCGGAATCCTGGCCCGGATGCGGGCGAACGCCTGCGTGAGGCGGTTCGGCTGGGTCGCCGCCTCACCGGCGGGGTCGAGTGTCATGTCGGCGAGCACGAACGCCTCGCTAGACAGCTCGGCTCCGAGCTTGGCCGCTAGCGCTACCTGGGATCCGTGGTGTTTGCGGAGGAGGTCGACGGTTTGGGTGTCGACGGTTACTTCGCGGATCTGGTGGGTCTTGGGTTCCTTCTCGACGACCTGGCGGTTGTTGAGCTGGGCTATGGCGGCGCGGATCTCGATGCGTCCGGTGTTGAGATCGACGGCCGACCAGCGCAGCCCACAGATCTCGCCACGTCGTGCGCCTGTGGCAGCGAGCAGTCGGAATGCAACCAGGTTCTGGGGGTTCCGGCTCGCGGCCGCCTCGGCCAACAGGGCGGCGACCACCTTGGGCGTGGCGATCTTGCGACCGACTCTGGGGACCGACGGCGGGGTCGCCAGCTGGACGGGATTGGCGGCGATCCAGCCCCACGCCATCGCCTGCTTGAACGCTGAACGGAGCAGTGCGTGGTAGCGGCCGACCGAGGCGGGGGAGAGGCCTCGGTTGGTGAGGCGGTTGTAGAAATCGTCGAGCGACTTGACGGTGACCTTGTCGAGGCGGGTCTTGCCCAGCGTTACGTCGGCGGCGACACCACGAGCGATGGTGCGGTAGCCCTCGATCGTGCGAGCGCCCCGGCCGCGTGTCTCGAGGTGATCGATGTGGGCGTTCAGCAGCTCGTCGATGGTGTGGCGGGCGGTGGGCCCGTGCCGGTCGAGCTCGGCAGTGAGCGACGTGAGCAGCTTCTGGGCTTGGCGCTTTCCACCACGCACGGTGCGGCTGACGTATCGAGGCCGACCCGTGACAGGATCCGCCCCGCGTACGCACGAACTTCCCAGTAGTCAGGCTCACGCTTGAGCCGGATGCTTCCACGACCTGATCCCACGCCCGCAAGCCTACGCAAACCCTGCGACAAGTATGGGACACCGTATGGGACAGACTCGAAATCGGCGATCCTGAGAGTCGATTCTCAGGGAAGAAATGGCCTATGACCTGGGTGTTCGCCAGCGCCCTCGGCAGGATTCGAACCTGCGACGCACGGTTTAGGAAACCGACGCTCTATCCCCTGAGCTACGAGGGCTGGAGTCCTGAAATGTGGCAGATGTGGGAGGTCATGTCGAGCGGTTTGGGATGAAAACCCTGAGTTACTGCTCAAGTGGTTACGAATTGGCGACGATAGTTGTAACGTAAACGTAATGTGCGGGCTTTACGAAGGGAAGATCCCCATGTCTCGAGGCTTCGTAGTTCGCCTTGTCGCGCTAGCAGTGTTTGGTGCGTCGCTGATCGGCGTCTCTCAATCAGAGGCGTCCGCAGCGAC
This sequence comes from Actinomycetes bacterium, assembly GCA_024228575.1. Taxonomy (GTDB): domain Bacteria; phylum Actinomycetota; class Acidimicrobiia; order Acidimicrobiales; family Poriferisodalaceae; genus JAAETH01. The sequence goes on along the minus strand of JAAETH010000466.1, from coordinate 100,309 downwards.
GACAACAGCGGGCACACAGCCGGTCGGCTGGGTCGTCGAATCGTCAGGCACCGTCCACGAGTTGGGTGGAGCACCCGACCTCGGCGACGCTGCGGCGTCGGCGTCGCCCGCTGTCGCCCTTACCGCCACCGTCGATGGCAATGGTTTCTGGGTGTTGCGTTCGAACGGTGAGATCTCTGCGCACGGAACCGCAACACACCACGGCGATCTGCGACACATCCCGCTCAACCGCCCGGCCATCGCCCTCTCGACAACACCCAGCGGGAACGGCTATGTCGTTCTCGGAGAGGACGGTGGCGTCTTCTCGTTCGGTGACGCAGGCTTCTTCGGGTCTGTGCCAGCCGTCGCCCCCGAAGCCGCACATCGCACGACGGCAGTTTCGATCCAGGTTTCCGCGCGGGGCTATCGGATCATCCACAACGATGGTGGCGTATTCGCCTTCGGCGATGCACCCTTCGCCGGCTCGATACCCGGCGTTCTGCAGGGTCGAGCGCTGGACCGTCCAATCGTCTCGGCCGTCGAAGGCGCTGGTGGTCGTACGTACGCGATGGTTGGTGGGGACGGGGGTGTGTTCGCCTTCGGCATGAGTTTCCGCGGCTCGATCGCCGGTTCGGGTGAAGTTGAGGTCGCTGCCGCCTCGGGCGATAGGTCCGGTGGGTATGTTCTGCTCGATGTGGACGGCACGGTTTCGTGGTTTGACGTCGGATACGTCAGCCAGCAGAGCGTTCCTGTTTCTTCGGGTGCGGTCGGAATCGCGGTGGTAGGCCGTACTGCATTGACGACCACGACTGTGGTGACAACCAAGCTGCCGACGACGACGACCAAGCCGACGACGACGACCAAGCCGACAACGACGACCAAGCCGACGACGACCAAGCCGACAACGACGACCAAGCCGACGACGACGGCAAAACCAGCCACGACCACGACGCAGCTGCCGAGCCCCGGAAGTGTGGTCATCTGGAACACCCAGACTCTCGACTCGGGTCCCAACGTCTACTACACGCCGAATTGGAACGATCAGGGGAACTGGCGCAATCCGGATCTCATCAGCGGCGATGCCCATCTCCAGTTCCAGGTCGTGTCGAAACCCAGCAGCCGTGAGGTTGTCATCCAGGTATGTGCCTGGCGCTTCCACAACGGTGTCGGCTTCAGTGGCGGCTTCGATGAGACTTGTAGCCGCCAGAGCCACGACGAGCTCTCGTTCACCGACGAGACGGGGATGATCACGGTGAACCTGGACTCACCCGACACCTGGTTCGTGAAGGGTGGCGGACGGTTCCCCTGGGACAAGGGTCCAGACGTGATTCGCATCCTGATCAAGGATGTCGCGACCAAGAGCCTCATCATGGCCAGCAAGTGCGGAAGTGCCTGCTACTCGGGTTCGGGAACAGCGGCCGACCACAGCCCCATCCGCATCACCTCGAAACTCACGTTCAACAACTAGAGGGCGCTAGATGCGGATGTAGCCGAACTCTGACTCTTCGGCAGCGTCGTACCCAGCTTCGCCGGGGAACAGAATCCGGCGCGTGTCGTCGGTGCCCTGTCTCAGTCTCATGGTCTGGGGCGGGGCGTCGCTGTCTGCGGTTGCGAGCGCCTCGGATACGTGTGAATAGCGGGCCAATCTCATGAGGATCGCGACCGTGGGTGTCATCATGATCATGTGACCCACCCCGTAGGCGTCGAGAGCAGCCGAGGGTGTGACCCAGCGGTGTTCCACCGCTTCGTCGTCGTCGATGCTCGCCGTCTGGCGAGAGGGGTTGGGTGCCAAGAAGAAGCGGGCGTCGTAGCGCCGCGGAGGGCCCATCGGCGTGATGAATCGGGCTATGTACCGAACCTCGGACGCGTCGAGGTGCAGATCCGAGGCGGAAAGGAACGTCGCCATGTCGGTGGTTCCGGCGTTCAACGCATCGCGCCAGGACGAATGAGCCGCGAGGTCCTTGTCGTTCCATGCGCGCCCGTCTGCGGTCCTGCCCAGTACCAGCCCTGCCTCTTCGTAGGTCTCGCGCAGAACGGCTCCCCAGTGAGCCGCGGCATCGGTGCGCGATAGCTGAACCACGGACCGCACGGCGTCGAGGCCGTTCAGGCGATCGGCCACGTCGTCGTGGTGGTCCTCGTCGTCGACCGCCCCTCCGGGAAAGACCCACATGTCGGGTACGAATACAGAACGCCGATTGCGCTTCAGCATCAGAACCTCTGGCTCCGATGTGGTGTCGCGGATGACGACCACCGTCGCCGCCCGCCGGACCTGTACCTCTTCTGGGTCGTGCTCCATCAGGGTTGAACCCTGCCACATCGAAACGTCCCGGCTGCAACTCACGAGGCCGGGTGGCGTAGGTTCTTGTCCATGAGTGCCGATGCCCCCAGCCGAATTACCCATCGCCGCTACGTGAGCTACATCGACAAGTCTCGCGAGTACTACGCCGCCCACGGTTATGGCCGCCCCTACAGGTGGGCTCGTCAAGAGCCGATCTCGTTCACAAAACCGTCGAAGCCGTTGTCGGAGATGACGGTCGGTGTTGTAACGACGGCCCATCCGTGGAACGACGACGATCCGAGGGGGCGACCTGCGGGCAAGAAGCACGTGTGCGCCGTGGCCGCGAGCCCCATCCCTGAGAGGCTCTACACACACGACCTGTCGTGGGACAAGGAGCACACGTCGACCGACGATCTCGGATCGTTCCTGCCGCTGGAACATCTCGAGTCGCTCGCAGCCGAAGGTGTCATCGGGGGTGTGTCAGGCCGCTTCTATTCGGTCCCAACCGAATACAGCCAGCGTCAGCAGCGCGAAAAGGACGGGCCCGAGATCGCCCTCTGGTGTGCCGAGGACGATGTCGATCTCGTACTTCTGGTCCCGCTCTGACCCGTTTGTCACCAGACCGTGAGTCTGGTCGCAGAGGTTCTCGAAGCCGCCGGCATCGTGACCGTCGTTGTCGGTTCGGCACGCGACATCGTCGAGGAAGTCGGCGTTCCCCGGTTTGTATTCAGTGACTTCCCGCTCGGGAGTCCATTCGGCGCAAAGGACGAAACGGACATCCAGATGGCGACCCTTCGTCTTGCTCTCGACGTCGCCGCGACCGCAGCCGCCCCGCGAACCACCGTCCAGTCGACCGTGGCCTGGGAGGGCGACGACTGGCGCGAGTCATTCATGCACGTCGGCGATGACAACAGGGCCGAACTGGCCGCGATGGGCGAGCGTCGTCGAGCCGAGCAGGCAGCCGTGAAGGCCAACCGCTGACAACGTGGAGAAACTCGGGGCCAACGCCCGGATTGGCTGAGCGTCGAGGGTGTCGTCCCCTGGCGGGGTATCCCGAGGCTCTCGACACCGCAGGTGACCCACTCAGAGGTGACGGATCGATTCGAGTAGCACCGACGGCTTGTCGAGTTCGCGACTGGCGACGAGGTCCACGCGCGCTTCGAGCCTCCACTCGCCGTTCCCGTCTGGATCGCACAGGATCTGGGTGATCTTCCACGTGTCGGCCTTCTCGTCGACGACGAACCATTTCGATCCGCGGGCGATGGAGGTGGTCGCGATCTCGTCGTATTCGTCCCAGTAGCCCGAGATCGACTCGGCGAGGTCGTCTGGTGACCATCGGAACTCGGCAGGTGTCCCTCTGGGCGACAGGACTTCGGCGAGTGTGTCGTAGCGTTCGTCGGCCAGCATCTGGACCCAGCGAAATACCTCATTGCGCACCATCACCGTGAACGCTCGTCGGTTCGTCGTGATATTGACCGGTTCGGGCGGCCTGATCTCGCCCGTGTCGTCGGGATCTGGGTTCGCGAGTCGTTCCCACTCATCGATCAGGCTGCTGTCGGTGTGGCGCACGAGTGCACCCAGCCATTCGATGATGTCCTCGAGTTCGTCGGTCCGGAGCTCGGCCGGGACGGTCTGCACCAGCGCCTTGTAGGCGTCGGACAGGTAGCGCAACAACACACCTTCGACACCCTTCAACCCGTAGTGGTTGACGTATTCACGAAACGTCATCACCCTCTCGAAGAGGTCGCGGACGATCGACTTCGGACGGATGGTGTCGCCGCCGACCCACGGATGATGGCTGACCCAGGTGTTGAACATCTGCCACATGGCTTCAGCGTTCGGTTGAGGCCACGTGATCTCGTCGAGGCGCTCCATGCGCTCCTCGTACTCGACGCCGTCTGCCTTCATCTGGGCGATGGCCTCACCCTTGGCCAGGTCGAGCTGGCGTGCCATCACCGGACCGGGGCTTTCCAGGACGGCTTCGATGACGCTGAGCACGTCCAGGGCGAAATCGTGATCGTCCGCATCGAAGGTGTCGAGGACCTCGACGGCAAACAGCGACAGTGGCTGATTCAGAGCGAACTCGTCCTGGAGATCGAGGTTGACCCTGACCATTCGACCGTCGAGATCGGGCTCGTCGAGCACCTCGACGATGTTCGCGTCGATGAGCGACCTGTACATTCCGATGGCGCGGCGGATGTTCGAGCGCTGCCGTTGCCTGACGTCGTGGTTGATCGTGAGGATCCGGCGCGTGGCTGCACAACCGTCGCCAGGCCGGTCGAGCAGGTGGAGCAACATCGAATGGCTGACGCTGAAACGTGAGGTGAGCGGTTCGGGTGCACCGTGGTTCAGCTTGTTGAAGGTGTCCTGGTCCCAGTGTACGTAGCCTCGATCGGGAGCCTTCTTGCGCACCAGCTTTCGAAGCTTCTTTGGATCGTCGCCGGCCTTGTCCTCGAGCTTCAGATTTTCGATGACGTGGTTGGGAGCCTGACACCACACATATCCGATGTCGTCGAATCCCTTGCGTCCGGCGCGTCCGGCGATCTGGTGGAAGTCTCGAACAGACAGGGTGCGGGTCCGCTGGCCGTCGTACTTGCAGAGCTGGGTGAACAACACCGTGCGGATGGGGACGTTTACACCAACACCGAGGGTGTCGGTTCCGCAGATGACCTTCAGCAGGCCTTCCTGGGCGAGCTTCTCGACGAGGAGCCGGTACTTGGGCAATAGGCCTGCGTGGTGTACGCCGATGCCCGCCATCACGAATCGCTTCAGGTCGTTGCCGAAGGTGCTGTCGAAGCGGAACCCGCCAACCGCCTCCTTCACGGCATCCTTCTCGTCCTTGGACAACACCTCGATGGAGGTCAGCGCCTGTGCGGCGTCGGTGGCAGATCTCTGGGTGAAGTGGACGATGTACACGGGCGCCTGGCGCAGCTCGAGCAGATCGCCGATGGTTTCGTGGATCGGTGTGGTCCGGTATGTGTACTCGAGGGGAACGGGCCGTTCGGCCGAGCTGACAACGCTGGTCTCTCGGCCGGTGAGATCTGTGAGGTGCTGTTTGTGTTCGTCGGTCGGGCCGAGTGTTGCCGACATGAGAAGGAACTGGGCCTTCTTCAGCTCGAGCAGTGGTGCCTGCCAGGCCCAACCCCGGTCGCGGTCCGAGTAGTAGTGGAACTCGTCCATGATGACGATGTCTGCCGGGGCGAACTCACCGTCGCGCAGCGCCACGTTGGCGAGGATCTCGGCGGTGCAACACACGACGGGTGCCTGCGGGTTCACCGAGGCATCTCCGGTGATCATGCCGACCCGTTCGGCGCCCAGTTCGCGGGTGAGGGAGAAGAACTTCTCCGACACAAGGGCCTTGATCGGTGCGGTGTACCAGGAACGTTGGCCGCGGGCCAGGCCGGCGAAATGGGCTGCCGAGGCGACCAGCGACTTGCCCGACCCGGTGGGTGTGTTGAGGATGACGTTGTTGCCGGCGAGCAGCTCGAGGATGGCCTCCTCCTGAGCCGGGTAGAGCTCGATGCCGACCTGCTCGGCGTAGTCGAGGAACGCTTCGAGCACGTCGTCATCGTCGCCCGAGGTGGGTAGGCGTTGCAGCAGGGGTGGAAGCACTGGCATCGCTGCGAGCGTAGAGGAGGAATTGGGTTGACGATGGACTGGTCCACTGGAGACAATTGGATCTGTTCCAGGGAGGGCGAGTGGATGAACACGAAATCGCCGAGTCGCTTGGCTCGTGGGGTACAGAAGATGGGCCCATCTACCTGACCCTCGCCGATGCTCTCGACGAGCTGATACGGGCCGGCCGTTTGGCCGAGGGTGAGCGGCTTCCCGCCGAGCGCCGGCTATCCGCTGCCCTCCACGTCTCGAGAGGAACCGTGGTGGCCGCCTACGACGAGCTTCGTGGGCGGTCGCGTATCGTCACCCGCCAGGGCAGTGGAACCACGGTTGCCGAACACGCCAGGCCCGTGCAGAGACTCGATCCGGTCCCACCGCGTGGTGCGATCTACGACGGCATGCTCGACGGAGGCTTCGACGACCTCATCGATATGCGCAGCGCCTACTGGGTGGGTGTCGATGACCTGCCACCCGAAGCGTTCGAGTTGCCGACCAAGGCCTGGCGCGAAGTCCTCGCAGGTGCCGGTTATCACCCGTGTGGTTATCCGCCACTCAGGGGACTGATCGCGAAACACCTCACCGACTCTGGCATCGTCACTTCGCCCGACGAGGTCCTGGTGACGAACGGATCGCAGCAGGCCCTGGCCCTCGCTGCCCAGCTCTACCTGGGCCGCGATGATCTCTGTGTTGTGGAAGAGCTGACGTATCCCGCCTTCATCGATCTGATCGCTGCCCTGCGCGGTCGGTTGCACACAACTCCGGTCGATTCCGAAGGGGTCGACGTCGACCTGCTCGACCGGGCGGTCAGGCGGGTCCGGCCACCGATGGTCTACCTGATGGCCGGCGTTCACAATCCGACGGGTGCGGTGTTGTGCGAGGAGCGCAGGCAACGCCTGGTCGAGTACATCGAGAATTGGGATGCCGTCGTTCTGGACGATCGGACGCTTGCCGAGATGGTCATCGACCGGCCGAGGCCCCTTCCGATCGCTCGGCCCGATGGGTCGGCGCTCGACAACGTCATCAGCGTCGGTTCCACTTCGAAGTCGACCTGGGGTGGGCTGCGCATCGGTTGGGTCCGGGCCGAGGCCGGCATGGTCGACAGGCTCTCACGCCTGAAGGCCGTCATGGACCTCGGCTCGCCGATCGCCAGCCAGGTGATGGTCAGCGAGATGCTCGCTCGCTCCGAGGCGCCGACCCTGCGTCGAGCAGAACTCGAACGGCGTCGTGACGTCTTGGCGCGGGGCCTCATCAACAGGTTGCCAGAGTGGAGGTTCGACGTTCCCCCGGCCGGGTTGTGCCTTTGGGTCGAACTGCCCGTCAGCGATGTGTCGCAGTTCATCTCGATAGCGGCCCGGCACGGTGTTGGGCTTGTGTCGGGTGCTGCCAGTTCACCGGACGGTGGATATCGCAACTACCTGCGCCTGCCCTTTGGGAATCGGGTTGAGGTGCTCGAGGACGTCGTCGAGAGATTGGCCGTGGCCTGGGCGGATCATCAGAAGCGCCCGATCAGGTCTGCCCTCTACGGAGTGATCGGCTGATATCGGTCGTGTGTCTCCAAGAATGGCCGCCAGAGCGGCCATTCTTGGAGACAGGTCGACTAGTGGGTGGCGTGAGGGGTGTTCTCGCCGTAGCCCAGCGTCGTCACCTGGATGAATTCCGCCCGCCTGTGGAACTCATCGATGTTGTGGCTGTCGCTGTAGCTCATCGCGCTGCGAACCCCGGCCAACAGCTGGTGGATCAGCTTCGCTGCCTCGCCGCGGTAGGGGACCGTGCCCTCGACACCTTCGGCAGCGCGCTGCTCAAAATACTCGTCGTCGATCTCGTCACCGTGGCGCTCTGCTCTCGCCGCGATCGCTTCGAAGCTGGCCATCCCCCGAATTCGTTTCCTGAGACCCTGGGGGCCTTGTTCGATCTCTCCTGGCGACTCGCGGGTGCCGGCCAGGAGGCTTCCGATCATGACGGTGTCGCCGCCAGCTGCGAGGGCTTTGGCCATGTCGCCCGATGTCTTGATTCCGCCATCGGCGATGAGGGGAACATGGATTCCGGCGACGTTGTCAATTGCGGTCAGCTGGGGAACGCCCACACCTGCGACGATGCGGGTGGTGCACACCCCACCGGGGCCTACGCCAACCTTGATGGCGTCCGCGCCGGCGTCGATCAGGTCGTCTGCGCCAGCCCGCGTCGCCACGTTGCCGGCGATGACGTCGGTGTCGGGATATGCGTCCTTCAGTCGCTTGACACCCTCGATCGCGTGGTCGGCGTGTCCGTGGGCGATGTCGAGAACCAGGATGTCGCACCCGGCGCCGACCAGGGCGCCCGCCCTGTCGAGCATGTCGTGGTCGGTTCCGACCGCCGCTCCGACCAGCAGTCCTTCTGACTTGACTGCAGCTACCTGCGAAGCGTGAACCGACGTCGGTAGGAAACGGTGGATGATTCCGATACCGCCGAGGCGAGCGATTGCAGCCGCCATGTGCTGCTCGCAGACTGTGTCCATGTTGGCAGCGATGATGGGGATGTCGAGCTCGATGTTGCGGCTCAGCTTTGTCTTCACGGATACGTCGCTGCGCGAACGTATGGTCGAACGCCTCGGAACGAGCAGAACATCGTCGAAGGTGAGTCCCATTCGCGGCTCGATGAATCGCATGTCGAATCCAATCAGGTGATAGACGATCGATCCCGCAAACTACAAGCCCGGAGCCTTTCGTTCACTCCGACTGTCGATGCTGGGGACACCTTCTAAATCTGGGCTCGGTGTGGTCGACCTTCATTATCAGCGTTGGAGGCACCGTGTCACAGTCATCTCGAAAGCCGCGTTCGAACGGCCAGGCCCGTCCGGGCAAGGCTCTCTCGGCGGTAGTTGTGCTGTCGTTCGGGCCGAGAAGTGCCACCCGTGGCCTCACCAAGGCGCTCGCTCGTACCTGTGCCGCGCTCGGCGTCGATCTGATCGACGTCCCGGCGGTCGATCCCGTCACCGGTCGGCCAGGCGGTGCCCGTACACGCCTTGCCGCCGCCGTGTCCGGGTGTGGTGATGGCCCGATCCTCTACATCCATGATGACGCAGCCATCGACGATCTCTCGCTCGATCGACTGGTCGCTGCCCATCTCGATGGCGTCGCCGTAGCGGTACCAGCCACGAACGACATCGGGACCGATCACTTCCACGGAACGCTTCCGGCGGCCTCGGTTGCGCGTGCCGAGTTGAAGAAGCTCGCCCAGCGAGGTGACGTACGCGTCTCCAGGATCGAACGTGTCAGGCCCGCGTGCTTCGTGACTGACAAACAGACCCTCGGGACCCTCGTGGACAAGCGGATCCATGATCCTTTCACCCTTGTGAGCGATCGCGGAATCGGCTTCGGTGTGGTTGGTGGAGCCTTCTGTGCCCATGACTGCATGTGTGGCGAGAGACTTCGCTCATCGGCTGTCGACATCGACCGGCCCGTGCTGGTGGCCTCGATGATCGTCAAGGACGAAGAGAAGATGATCGGCGACTGCCTCGAGTCGCTGACGGGGCTGGTCGATCGAGTCGAGGTCGTCGACACAGGCTCGAGCGATGAAACGGTACGGATCGCCCGCGACCATGGTGCGAAGGTGACCGAGGTCGAATGGCGCGATGACTTTGCGTGGGCGCGAAATCAGGCTGCTGATCTGTGTCGCGACGCCCTGTATACGCTTTGGATCGACGCGGACGAACGGGTGGTGGCCGACGACCCCTCGCTGGTTCGAGATCTGCTCGCCATCAATGCAGGCGATGTCGAAGCCTTCGACATCAACCTCTCGAACCTCAGCGATGGTCCTGGATCCGAGGCCTCGAGCACCGTCAGGTTGCGTCGCATCGTGAGTTCCGAGCTGTTGTCGTTCACGGGACGTCTCCACGAGGTGACAACCCGCCTCGGAGCGCCGGACGAACCGTTTGAGGCAACAACCCTTGATGCCATCTCGCTCAACCACCTCGGCTACGTCGCGGAGGTGATCGCCACCAAGGGCAAACGCGAGCGCAATATCCAGCTCGCAAGAGCGCAATATGCATCGGATGATTCCGTAAAGGCTTCGGTCGACCTCGCTCGTATGTTGATGGTCGGTGACCAGTCCGACGAGGCCGTGGCTCTGCTCCGCGACGCGGTCGATTCGGTCGGGGTCACCCGAGCCGATTGGGGTGCCTATCTCCACGGGTCACTCGCCCACGTCTTGATGAACACAGGCCAGGTCGAGGAAGCCGCCACGATCGCCAGGCAGGCCTTCGAGATGTTGCCGACGGACGACCTCGCCGGCGCCGTGTTCGCCACGACCTCGATCATCCTCGGGCGTGAGGCCGAGTTCTTGAAGCTGCTACTCGAAACCGATACTCACGGCCTGCGTGAGCCGGTATTCCGATCTCCCAAGAACGTGCGGATCATAGAAGAGGCCGTCGTGGTGGCGAAGGCTCGTCTGGGCAACCTGCAGGAGACCTGGGACGAGGTTCAGTCTTGGTTCGAGGATGGTCGCGACTTCAGCGAGGGAACCTGGGAGGCGGTCGCCGAGGTTGCCTGTCGACGTGCTGCGGGTACCGAGCTGCTCGATCTCACAATCGGATTTGCCGAGCGCAAGCCCGAGACCACGGGCTTCATGCGGGCCGTTTCTCGACTCGTCGCCCCCGAGATGACGGCGATCCTCGCCCTGGGTGTGCTGACCGCGGGGGAGCCGGCGATCGACGCCGTCTCGACCGGACTGGTCTCCGCAATCGTTCTCGGTCGCTGGGATCTCTTCGACGATCTCGTCCAGTTTGCCGAACAGCTCGACAGCTCGGTCCGGACGCACCTTGCCGACAAGGTCGAGGCAATGGGGCAGCACCAGCGTGCACAACAGCTTCGTTGTGCCGGTCAGCGACAGAAGACAGCTGCGGGTCACCCCGGCGGGCACGGAGGCTGAGATTCCCATCCCCGAGGCGGCTTGCGCGAGTTGCCCAGGACCGTCAGCGCCAGCAGCGGGTTTCGACCGCAGCGTCAAGCCCTTCGGCTGAGTCGACGAGGGCTCGTATCTCGTCGAAGTGCACTGCGTACGCGATGGAGTCGTCGCGGTCCTTGGTCGACGAAACAACGATGCCGACGATCTCGCCGGCCGTGTTCATGACCGGTGAGCCTGAATCGCCTGATTGGATCTCTGCATCGATCTCGAGGGCGTGTTTCACAACATCGCGCTCGCGATATATGTCGGTGGTGTTCGCCCAGACAACCCTTCGAAGTGAGACGGACCTCAACACGGGATCTCGAAGGGGGAGCGCCACAGCGGTGACGTCGCCGACCCGGTCTGCGAGGGGAATGGACTCGAGTCCGGCTCCCGGTACCGCTACGAGCGCGATATCGATGTTGGTGTCGACTACCACAGGGATCCCGGCATGGACGCGGTTTGAACCATCGATGATGTCGACGGCCGTGTTGCCCACAACGTTGTGAGCTGCTGTCAAGACGAGGTCTCGACTCACAGCGACACCGCTCGAGATGGACGTCCGGAGACAGCCTGTGGTCTGGACCTGGACCGCACCAGCCGTCGGGGGTTCACTGTTGTCGCTGCCAGAAGTGCACCCGATCAGCATTGTTGTGATCAGGATCCACACAAGCGACACCGCTAGTCGACTAGGTGTCACGGCACGCCGCTTCGATGCCGCCCCGGCGGCCAAATGTCAGGACCGACCAGCCGTCTTCGGTCGCCTCGTCGAGGCAGGGAAGATCGATTGCCTTGCGAACTCGATCACGCTGTTCGACCAGGTGGCCGGTGGTGATCAGGACCCCGTCGGGTCCCAGACAGTCGACGATGGCCTGCGCAATTGGCTCGAGATCGGCGAGGAGGAGGTTGGCCGTGATGAGATCGAACTCCTGGTGGAGGGGCGGTCCGATGGCCATCGCGGCGCCAATCCGATCGGCGACGTTGTTTCGACGAGCGTTGTCGAGCGTTGAGTTGACTGCCTTCTGGTCGTGATCGACGGCCTTGACCAATGCGCCGGAGAGGGCGCATGCGATGGCGAGGACTCCGGTTCCGCACCCCATGTCGAGCGTTGACGATTCATCCAGATCGAGGGCTGAGATTGTGCGGAGGGCGAGCCGGGTAGTGACATGAGATCCACTTCCGAAAGCTCGACCCGGTTCGAGTTCGATGCGTTGGTGGCCCTGGGGAGTTGGATCGTCGAGCCACGCGGGAACGAGCCAGAAGCGCCCGGCGGTGAAGGGCTGCGCCCACTTGCGCCATTCGTCGAGACCGGCGTCGCGTTCTATCAGTTCGACTTCACCTCCGATCGTGATTGCGGCTGCTTCTGCTGAAACCGGGTCGTCAAAACCTGCGAGAAGGGTCACGTGTCGACCGTTGCCCTGTTCCTCGATGCCGATGGTGCCCATGGCCCACAGCTCGCCGCTGATCCGATCGACATCTCCCGCAGCGATCGAAACGATGAGCCTTGCAGCGGTCGACTTGTTGCCGCCGGCAGGTTGTGCGTCGTCCACGGTCGCCTCAATCCGAGATGAGCTTCGGATGGTCCTCGCCCGGCAGACCAATAACTGGTGTCGATTCTTGTGTCGCCTCGGCTCGTTTTGTGTCGAGTCTTGCTATCGCCGGATCTGTGCCAGGAAACGTCTGCTGCAGTGCCGTTGCTTTGGCCGCGGCATCCATGACCATTTCCTCGACCTCGGCCCAGGATTCGGCTCGTGGGCCCGCCACATCTGTGTTGTATGGCTGTGCGAAGGCAATGACCTGATTGCCATGTGCCCTCAGCGCCTCGACGTTGTGGGGCGCATCGTCGATGTAGAGGTCGGCTTCCACTTCGGGTTTGGCACCGAGGAAACAGATGTCGCGATACGGCAGTCGTTGCCGATCGAGCCACTCGGCCGTGTCGGCGATAGCGATTGCGTGCCCCCAGTTCACATACAGCCGGTGGGTGATGATCCGAATCCAGATGCCCGCGTCGCTCAGCCGCCACAGGGTTTCGGGTGCGCCGGCTACGACGGGCATGTCGCGAAACATTCGGCGCTGCAATACCGCGATGCGATGCAATCGCTCGAAATCTCCTTCGCCGAGGCCCCACTCGTTGAACCCCCACGAACGTTGAAGGGGGAGGTCTTCGGGATCCACCCCCAGTTCCTCGGCCACGATCGCACGAAACGCAAAGGTGTGGTCGGCGCAGACGCCGTCGAGGTCGACTCCGAGTACGAACGATGCGGTTGGCACCCAAGAGAGGGTACGGCCCCCGGCGGAGAACCGGGATCGAGTGTGGGTCAGCGCAGCGAACCCGAGGGGTCAGGTGTAGGGCTCGCTCTGCTCGGCGAAGTCGAGCGCGGCCTCGGCCAATACGGGGTCGGTTCCGAGCAGCCTCAACGCGGATCTGGTCAGCAGCCGCGGGTCACCGTTGTCGTCATCTGAGGAACCCATGTAGACGAGGCATTGACGGACCGCACCGAGGAGTAGCAGCGCTGTCAGGTCGAGATCGTCGAAGGTGAACATGCCGTCGGCTTTCGCCTTCTCGAGGTTGACGCGGAACAGGTTGGTCAAGTCGATTTCGTCGGTGATGTCGGACCTGGCAAATACCTCGGTGAGGAATGCTCGGAGGTTCTCGTTTGACCCGGCGTGGCGAAACAGGATGAGGATCGACGCTGTGATCCGCTCGAGGGGATTGGCGAACGGTCGGCTACGAAGTCGGCGAACATCGGCGATCCACTCGTCGAGCGTTTGTTGGGTGAGTGCGAGGAGGTAGTCGTCGCGATCGGCGAAGTGATTGTAGAACGAGCCGAGTGCCACATCGCCGCCCTCGGTGATGCTTGCGATCGTGAGCTTGTCGAGTCCGCGTTCAGCGATGGCCGCTTGACCCGCGTCGAGCATGGCTTGTCGCGTGCGTGCTCGACGCCGTTCAGAACGGGTGAGCACGTTGAGGGTGGCATCTTGGGTCGCCTTCATGGCTCCTCCTAGTGTCCATTGCTAGCAGGTTTCTCATGCCCGTTCTGCGCTCTGCGGCCAGAATTTCACGATCCGTGGGTGACTCGTCGTACAGTGTGGAAATTCAAGTACGGACCGTGAGCTTTTGGTTGATGTCACTACCGAGCGAGGATGACGCTGTTCGTGTTGGACATCTTGCCTGCAGACACAATGTGCGGGATCGAGCGATCGCCGCTTCGACCGCGATGGGGATCTGGGTTGCTCGATACCCAGACTCCACGGCCCGAAGGCTCACCGACGTCCGGGCCGCCACGGCTTGGCTGACAGCGGATCCTCTGGCCACGGATGTTTGGGATATCGCCCGCGGAGGTCCTTGCGGACATCGAGATATGAGTGGCGCCAGAACCGGCTTATGTCGTCCGTCACCTGAACCGGGCGCCGAGCCGGCGACAGCAGTTCGAGCGTCACCCTGATGGCCCCAGCGGCCACGGTCGGGTGTTCGTCGCAGCCGAAGAACTCTTGGACCGCGGCCGAGAGGGTCGGCCGCTCGGTGGTCCAGTCGATCCTGCGTTCGCTACCGAGTGGTGTCTCGAGAATGGTGGGTGCAAGCCGGGCGAGTTGTGCTCTTGCGTCCCAGCCGAGATGGCTCAGAAGTGCATCGACGATATCGCCGGCGTTCACCCGGGACCTCGGTTTGATGAAGGGGTGCAGCCAGTGCAGATCTGCACAGATCTCGTCGAGGTCGATCGGGTCCATGTCGGCGACGTGTGGTGCCACGGCGTTCCACCGCCCGAGTGTCTGGGCGATGATGTCGTTCTCGTCGAGTGAGAGCAGCCCGTTCCGCTCGATGTGTCCTGCGAGCGAGCGAGTCAGCTCATCCATTGTCGGAGGGCGCCGAACCCGCGATAGTTCGATTGCTCCCAGGTGGCGAATCTCGTGGGAGTGAGCCCGACGCGAGTGTGAGTCCCATTCGACTTCGACGCGCTGCGCCGTTTGGCCGACGGCTGCAATTTCGGACGTATCGAGGTCGGTTGCCGTAAGGATTCTCATGTCGGTGCCCGCCCCGACGACCGACGTCACGGCCAACCATTCGTCTGCAAACGCGCCGCCCACGGCTCCCTTGCCGCAGGCCATCAGATAGCGGCCGTCGGGCCGGCGTCGAGCGACGAGCTCGGGAAACGCCGCGGCCACCGCTGCCGGAATCGATATCGGTGATCCGGCGCTTGTGTCCACCCGGTCGAGCCGTCTGGCAAGGCGTTTCGTCTCGCGCGACGGCGATACCAGCTCGCCGGCAACCAGGTCGCGCAGGTCGCCGGGCGCATCACGTTCGATGACCGTTGCGAGTGCCGCCGCCGCCATGTTGCCCGCTCCGGTGGTATCCAACACAACTCTTGCCAGGCGGGGTGATACACCGAGCCGCGATGCGGTCCTGCCGAGGTTGGTCGGTCGCCCGGCCGAGTCGGTCATTCCCAGCTCGTGGAGAATGGCCAGTGAGCTTGCATACGAGTCGGGGTCGGGTGGGGTCATCCATGTCAGGTCATGTGGCGACACACCCCAGGTGACCAACTGTAGGGCGAGGTCGTCGAGGTCGGCCGACTCGATTTCGGGTGGGTCGGTCGCTGCCAGCTGTTCCTGGACGAGTTCGTCCCACAGTCGCACCACGTGTCCTGAGCGTTCGCGACCTGCGCGACCTGCTCGCTGATCCGCAGAAGACCGCGACGTTCGCACGGTGCGCAACGGTGCCAGTCCGGTCGCGTTGCGTACGGGTGCCTTTCGGAGCCCGGTGTCGATCACTGCTCCGACACCTTCGACCGTCACCGACGATTCGGCGACATTTGTTGCGACCACGACGCGACGTTTGTCGCTTCGACGAAGCACGGCGGCCTGATCGGCCGGACTCATGGAGCCGTGCAACCCAACGGTGGGGAGACGCCACGAGGCCGAACGCGCCAAGCAGTCCTCGATATCTCGTCTGCCGGGGACAAAGACGAGAATGTCACCTTGGGTCGAGCCAGCGATGTGGCGCACCGCGGACCCGACGCTGTCGACCAGCTTCTCGCCTCTTCCGACCGGGCGGTGCTCGACCGAGACCGGGAATGTTCGTGCCGGCACCGAAACGACAGCCGCATCGGGCACGGCGTGCCGGACGGCGTCGAGGTCGGGGGTGGCCGACATCAATACGATGCGAAGGTCGGGCCGAAGTTGCGACTGAACATCGAGGCACAGCGCCAGCGCCAGGTCGGTTGCCAACCTGCGTTCGTGGAACTCGTCGAGAACGACGACATCGACCCCTTCGAGGTCGGGCTGGTCCTGGATGTGTCTGAGGAACAACCCGTCGGTGACGACATCGAGGCTGACGCTGGAGGACGACCTGTGTTCTCCCCTGATCCGGTAGCCGACCTCTTGGCCCAGTCGCGATCCCCGCTCTGTGGCCATGCGCCCGGCAGCAGATCGTGCCGCCAATCGCCTTGGTTCGAGCATCGTGACCCGTCCGCGTCGGGGGTCGTCGATCAGGGCGCTGGGTACTCGGGTCGTCTTTCCGCAACCGGGTGGGGCGACCACAACCGTGACTGGGTTGTGTTCGACGGTCTCGAGGATGCCTTCGATGTACTGGTCGATCGGTAAGCCGCGCGCCCCTGCGGGGGTCACGTGCCGACGGCGTTCCAGGTCATCTCGCTGACGAGGCGGTTTGTCTCGAGTGCTGTCACCAACTGCTGGACGCCGTTGTCGGGTTGGCGAAGGTCGCCGGGAACCATCCTGCGTCTGAGGTCGTCGACGTTGTCGACCGAGACACGGTCCGTCAGCTGCTCTGGCCCGGTGAGCTTGTGTAGTGGATCGAGGTAGATCCATCCATGGGCCAGACGGCCCAGCGGGGCCGAGTCGTATGAGGAGTCGGTTCTGAGCGAAGCAAAGGGGCTGCCGACGACATCAAAGCCGACCGGGTACTTCGGCCCGTCGAACCGGGCGAATACGAGGTCGATCATCCCGTCGCCTGCGAACACGTACTCGGGAGAGCCTTCGATTGGCCCGAGCATCGGCTGGTGTACAAGAACCGTCGCCACCCTGTCGGCCTTGCTGCCGTAGAGCAGGTTTCCTGCTCCGATGATCACACCGTCGGTGGTCTCTCGATCGATGCGGTCGAAGGTCGGATGGGCATCTCGGCGGTGCAGGGTCAGGGCGTTGGTCGTAGAACACGACACGACGGCGCGATGTCGGGGGCCACTGACGAAACGTTCGAGGATGTCGGCCATGAAACGAGCAGCCGAACCACGGTCACGAAGGTGGGGCCATGCTTCTGGGGTCAGCAGGTCGGCCCTGTCGGTGACGTTGTCGTAGGCGATCTCGTAGTCGAGGCCGATGATACGCATCGAGGGTGCGAGCCGGTCGCGGTGCTGATTGACATTCCAAACCGCTCGCAGCACCTCGACGCGGTCTACGGGCATGTTGACCCGTGGAGCCCCGCCGCGCATGACCAGCTTAACGGCCATCAACTCGTTGAATTCGCTGGCGTTCACCAGCTCGTCCAGCGCGAGCTGATCGTCGAACAAGAGCCAGTCTGTACAGAAGTGCCAGACGCCGTTCTCTGCGAGCACCGGAATGAGGTCGACCAGCAGGCCACAGGACTGGGCCGTTGGTATCAGCTCGCCGATCATGACAACGTCGTGGCTGCGGAGACTTTCGGCGAGGTATTCCCCCGGTGATTTCCCGTTCTGCGAAACGTGTTCGTTGAGGCGATTGAGGATGGCCGCCGTCGTTGGTTCGATATGGGAGCGTTCGCGGAATCGTTCGACCCTCTCGATCGTCTCCAGATCGGCCTCGCGCTCCATTCGATTCGAGAGTACCGCTGTGGTCCGAAAGTGCAATAGGCGGCTCTCGACGAGACGTGAGCTACTTCTTGGCCGCCTTCTGGACCACCGCACCCAGGGCCGCGCCCAGCAGCGCACCGCCGAGGGCTGCCCTGCCCTGCTGGCTGCGGGTGGCCGCCTCGTAGCGGGCGTCGATCAAGTCGCGTTCGCCCTGTTGCTGGCGCCGGGCGATGACCTCTCTGGCGATATCGACCTCGGCGCCGACGAGCACCGAGAACGCTGTGGCGTACAGCCACAACAGCAGGGCGGTGATCGCCCCCAGGGTGTTGGCACCGCCGCTGAACTTTCCGGCGTTGGCCGTATAGATCGACAGTAGAGCCGACACGGCGATCCAGACGATCGTTCCGACGATCGCTCCGATGGTCGTGATCTTGAACCTGACGATCGGCCGGTCTGGTCCCAGGTTGAACAGTACGGAGATCGCCATCGACATCAGCAGGATCAGCACTGGGAATCGGACGATGCCGATGATGATGCGCCCAGCGTCCCCCATCTCGGCCGCTGCGAGCACTGCCGGCAATATCGCCAAGCCGAAGATGGCTGCGACCAGGAGCACGATGGCACCAACGGTGAACAGCAGGGCGGTTCCGCGAAGCCCCACGAACCCCCTGGTCTCGCGCAGTCCGTAGACATTGTTGAGGGCCGCGATGAGGTGTTTCACGGCAGCAGAGGCCGACCACAGTGCGGTGAAGATGCCGATTCCGACCACGACGCCCAAACCGCCTGATGCCGAGTTGGCAATGCTCGAGAGCTGCTGGCTGAGGAAGTCGCGCGTCGACTCGGGCGCGCTTGAAAGAGCGTCCTCTATCTGAGCCGTTATCTCGGCGGGATCGGATATGAGGCCGTAGATCGAGATCGCCGCGGCGAGCGCAGGAAACAGCGATAGGAATCCGAAGAATGCGATGCCGGCTGCCGCTACAGGCACGTTGTCTTGTTTGAGGCCGTCCTTGACCTCGAGAACGATGTCCTTGATGTGGGTGAGGCGAGTTGATGCCATGGATGCCAAGGGTTCCCGATGGAGCCGTCAAACTCAAGTATTTCCCGTCGACCGATCTGGTGAATGGGGCAGCATCGGGCGATGGTGTTCGAACACGAAGGGTTCACGTAGGCTCGCCTGCGATGTTCGTAGCAACCGAGGGGGACGACAGTTGACCATGCGCCTCTACGACACGGCGCGGCGCGAGGTGGTCGTATTCGATCCGCCGCCGACGGTGTCCATGTACGTGTGCGGAATTACCCCGTACGACTCGACACACCTCGGGCATGCGTTCACATACCTGCTCCACGACCTGGTCATTCGCCGGTTGGAGGACCTCGGTCACCAGGTGCACATGGTCCGCAACATCACCGATGTCGACGATTCCATCCTTCCAAAGGCCAGGGAGTTGGGCATCCACTTCCTCGAGCTTGCCGCGGGCGAGATCGCTCGCTTTCACCGCGATCTGGTTGCACTCGACATGCGTCCCGCAATCGCCGAACCCCGAGCGACCGAGGCGATCGATGACATGATCCCGCTTCTGGAGCGCCTCCGCGATCAGGGCCACACCTACACCGTCGAGGGCATCACCTGGTTCGACGTGTCGACGTATCCCGAGTTCGGTTCACTCAGTGGTCTCACCACCGAAGAGATGATCGTGCTCTCCGCCGAGCGCGGTGGCACGCCCGATGACCCACGGCAACGAAACCCACTCGACTTCATCTTGTGGCAACCGTCCGCAGAGGACGAGCCCGTGTGGGACTCGCCATTCGGTCCGGGCCGGCCCGGCTGGCACATCGAGTGTTCGGCCATGAGCGCCGCGACGCTCGGCCAACCGATCGATCTGCACGGTGGTGGAGGCGATCTCGTCTTCCCTCATCACGAGTGCGAGTTGGCGCAGACCGAGGCCGCCACGGGAGAACCCTTCGTCAAGCACTGGATACACGGTGGTCTGGTCGCCTACCACGGAGAAAAGATGTCCAAATCGTTGGGCAATCTCGTCTTCGTCAGCGATCTGGACGAGGTCGGCGATGCCAGAGCGATTCGCCTGGCGCTTCTTGCCCACCACTACCGGGCAGACTTCGAGTGGAGGGACAGCGAGTTCGATCAGGCGATGGACTTGCTCGACCTACTGGTTGCTGCCGCCGCAGGCGAGGTTGCCGAGAGGTCGACCGAGGGGCCGATGCTCGCGGCCGTCAGGACGGCACTGGACGACGATCTCGATACGGTGACGGCGCTCGAGGTTCTTCGCTCAGCGGTCGGGCCAGATGCACCGATTCTCGATCCTGCCGGAAGGGCCGACCTCCGCTCGGCTTCGGCGTTGGTCGGGGTACGGCTCGAAACTCCGGTCCATCGCAACGATCCCAAAGATGAAGAGTGACGCGGCTATGGCCGCGCCTCGTTGTAGATTCCGGAGTTGATGGACGCATTGCCCGATCCCTCCGCCCCGTGGACCAATATCGGCGATGACGCGCCCGGACCGGCCAGAAGAGCGGTCCCTCGTCTTGCCGCTCCGCTCGACTCCAAGGCGATCCCGCTCGGGTTGGTGGCCGGATTCGTCGGCTCCATTCTCGGCTGGTTGGTCGTCAGATGGGTGACGAAACGACTCGACCGGCCGTCTTGAACCGGCGATGAGTGTCCCACCGCCGATTCATACTGAGGATGTGATCTCGGCTGAACCGCACCCGCGCCCCGACGGCCCGCCCTCGTACCTTTCGCCGTCATCAGCCTCGACGTTCGAGCAGTGTCAGCGTCGGTGGAAGTTTCGCTACGTCGATCGCCTTCCCGATCCGCCGGGCGAGAAGGCCCTGATCGGCACCTTCGTCCACCGGGTTCTCGAGGAGCTGTTCGCTCGGGCCGAACCAGACCGATCGATCGAAACTGCCCGGCACATCGCTCGACAGGTCTGGCCCGAAATCGAGAACGACCAGGCATACAAGGCGCTGAACGTCGAGGCCGAGCACGGTCGGCGTGTCCGGTGGGATGGTTGGCGTTTGGTCGAGGCCTACTTCGCGATGGAGCGTCCAGATGAGATCGACGTCGTCGAGCGTGAACAGCGAATCGAAACCCAGCTGGGCGATGTTCCTTTTGTTGGTGTCGTCGATCGCGTCGAACGTCGCGACGGCTCGCTTGTTGTCACCGACTACAAGACCGGCCGCGCCCCCAACTCCCGGTACGAGGCCGACAGGCTTCATCAGGTTCAGCTCTACGCTGCGGCGCTCGACTCGATGGGCGCCCGTCCCGACACCGCCCGCCTGCTCTACTTGGGGGCACGCAGCATCGAAGCCGATGTGACCTCCGAAACGATCGATGCCGCGGTCGGTTCGATCAGCGCCACCTGGAGCGCCGTCAACGCAGCACTCGACGTTGGCGAGTTCGACCCGTGCACCGGCCCACTGTGCGCATGGTGCCCCTACGACGACCGCTGCCCGGAGGGTACGGTCGAGATCGAACGCCGCTACGGACCGCGGTGAACCCGTCGGGTCTTCGGTCCGGAACCTCCTTCGCGGGAGGCGAAGTGTTCTCCGACACGCGGGATCATGAAACTAGGTCACGACGTCAAAACGAATTCGCCTTGTGGCCGGAACCGCTTCTGTCAGGCGCACCCGCACGGTGTCGCCCGGTTCGAGCCCGGCGGCGATCATCGCCGCAATCGCCGGATCTGCGATCTGGATGGTCGAACGATCGTCTCCTCGTCTCGAGGTGACCGTGGCTTCGAACTCGTCACCAACCCGTGGAGCCAGAAGTACGGCCTCGACGAAGTTGATGCTCGCGCGGTCCAGCTGCGACTCCTTGCGCCGCGCAGCACGCATGGTCTCCGGCAGGCCGACGAGCCGTTCGAGCGCCCATTCGGGTGGACGTTGACCTGCGGCGATGGCGAGGGAGACTTCGTTTGTATAACGATCGCACAGCCGCCGCAGCGGGGCCGTGACGTGGGCGTAGTGAGCTGCGATTGCCCAATGGCGACCTTCGACGGGGGTTTCGCCGTCGAAGGCGAGATAGTCGGCGCCTCGCAGCGCCCTGACCGCATGATTCAGCAACGCGAGGTGTCTCGGATCGTCTGGTGACAATTGCCGGACGCGGTCGGCATAACCCACATGATCGGGCCACTCGACCCCAAGTGTGATTGCGGCCAGCCTGATCTGGGCGAGAATCTGATCGTCGGGTGTTGGCAACGTGCGCAACAGTCCGACCCGGGCGCCGAGCATCAGCTGGGCCGCAGCCATGCCGGTCATCAGCGAGATCTGGGCATTCCATTCCTCGACGGCCAAGGTCTCGTCGTAGACGAGGTGGTATCGATCGTCGATCAGCTCAACTTCCTGAGACGGGAGCTTCAGCGAAACTCCGCCGCGTTCGACTTCGAGAGCCTGGCGAGCGACACCAACATCGCGAAGGAACATGAGGGTGGGTGATCCGACACCCTCGATGATGCGTCGTTGGGCCTGGGAATAGGCGAGCTTCTCGCGGCTGCGCACGATCGCTCGCACGACGTCGGTCTCGATGAGGCGAGCCTCGGCATCCAAACGCAGACGCCACACAACAGAAGGCCGATCGACGTCGGGTAGGAGACTTGCTGCGGCTTCCCCTATTGCGGTTGGGTACAAGGGAGTTCGCCCGTCCGGCGCGTACATCGTCAGCCCGCGTCGGTGGGCCTCGGCATCGATGGCAGATCCAGGGGCGACGAAGGTGGTCGGGTCGGCGATCGCATAGTCGACCTGGAAACCCGAGCCCGACTTCTCGATGTGCACAGCCTGATCGAGGTCCATCGATGCTGGAGGGTCGATGGTGACGAAAGGGATGGCGGTCAGATCGACGGGGAGGGTGCCTCCTCTCGGTGTGGTTGAGGGTGGTGACGTCGTCGCCAGTTGTGAGGAAGCTTCGACTTCGGAAGGAAACCTTCTGGAGATCTCGAGTTCTTGCCTCAGATCGTCCAAGCCCGCCTCGATCATGGAGCGCCGGTCGAGTCTCGGAGGGGGTTTGCGCATGAAGATTGACGCTAGTGCCCCAGCTCTGGGCACCACTGCCGGGACCTGCTGTTTTGGGTACGCTGCGCCGCGATGCCAGAACTACCCGAAGTCGAGACGGTTCGACGAGGTCTCGAGCCTGGCCTGATCGGACGGGTCATCGTCGAAGCCAGATGCACCCAGAACCCCAAGTTCACCTCCGCCCCAGATGTGATCGGTGCGGCCATCGAGACGGTCGGGCGCAGGGGCAAGTACCTGATAATCGGGTTCGAGGATGACCGCGAAATGATCGTGCACTTGGGAATGACCGGTGTGCTCAACTTTGGGGAAGGGCCCAGTGGACCCCACGAGCGCGCTGCATGGCGACTGGATGATGACCGCTGGTTGATCTTCACCGACGTGAGGCAGTTTGGTCGCGTCGCAGTGGTGGACGGCGGCGAGTACTCGTCGTTGCCGACACTTCAAGCTCTGGGGCCCGAACCTTTCGACGAGTCGCTCGATGCACACGTGTTCTGGCAGGCCCTCAGTGGGTCCAAGCAGAGGATCAAGACCAGACTGCTGAGCCAGAGACCAATCGCTGGTGTGGGGAACATCTACGCCGACGAGGCCTGCTGGCTTGCGCGGATCAACCCCGCCTCTCGTCGCATAACCAAGGCCCAGGCGGCCGACCTGCTCGAAGCGATCAGGTCGGTCCTTGCAGCAGGTCTCACAAATGGGGGAACCACCCTTCGCGACTATCGAACCGTCACCGGCGAGCAGGGGGCCAATCAGCACGAGTTGAAGTGTTACGGCCGGGCGGGTCAAGAGTGCCCACGCTGTGGTGCTGAACTGGTCTCGAAGGTCTACGACGGCAGGACCACTACCTGGTGCCGAGATTGCCAACCTTCTCACTGAGACAGCGGCCGACCCGGTTGTGGTACCGCTAGGATTCTCGTGTGGCGCTGGGGATCGACGACGTTCTGGTCGGTTGCTGGACAGACGACGAACTCGCCACTGGCGTGACGGTGATTCTGCCCCCACAAGGGTCTCAGGGCGTCGCCGTCGTCAGGGGTGGTGCTCCCGGAACCCGAGAACTCGCGGCGCTGGGACCGTTTGCTTCTGGCCGCGAATGTCACGCCGTTGTGCTCTGCGGATCGTCGGTGTTCGGTCTGGCAGCAGCCGATGGGGTTGCCGAATGGTGCGCCGAGACCGGGCGCGGACTTGACCTGGGGGGTGCGATCATCCCTGTTGTGGCCGCTGCGGTCGTCTTCGACATCAAGGGCGTTGGTCACGCGAGGCCCGGCCCCCGGGCAGGGACCGACGCGTGCGATGCTGCGTCGTGTGAGGATCCCGACATGGGCCCGGTTGGTGTCGGTCGCGGATGTACGGTCGGCAAACATGCCGGCCGGAACTTCAGCCAGCCCGGTGGGCAGGGTTGGGCCGTCATGGCCCACGGCGATCTGGTTGTTGGGGCTCTCGTGGCCGCGAACGGTTTCGGAGATGTTGTGTCGGCGGACGGTCGAGTGCTCGCCGGGTCGACCGCTCCGCCGGATCGTCTCCGGTATCCGTACGCGTCTCTCGAACAGGTGGCGGCGTGGGGAGAGGGCCGGGCGAACACGACGATCGGCTGCATAGTGACCAATGCTTTGTTGACCAAGCCAGAGGCCACACGCGCGACCGATCTGGCCCACCATGGAATCGCCAGGGCGGTGAGACCATCACACACAGATGTCGATGGTGACGCCCTGTTCATGCTGAGTACCGGCACGGTCGAGGCATCGGCCGACCTGGTGGCTGAAATGGCCGGCGAGGCCGTCGCTTCTGCGATCCGTTCCGCTGTCGACCCCCACCGGCGCTGAGACTTATCAGCCGGCTCTTGGAGTGCCGAAGCCATCCGCGGCGACAACGTCGGAAAAGGCCTGTCGCGCCTCCTCGGAGGACACGATTCGCCAGTCGGTCTCCTTGTCGACTTCGAACCAGATGAAACCGATGATGTCGTCTCGTTCGGCAATGGTCTCGAGCACATGGGTGAGCCACATCGCCTTCTTGCCGCCGAGTTCGGTGGCCCCGAGCTCGGTGAGAACGATGGGTAGGTCGGTCAGCTCACGCACCTCGTCGATGGTGGGTCCGAACAGCTGATCGAACGTCGGCACATAGACCGTGGGATCGATTCCGTTGCCGAGATAGCCGACAACTCCGATCCAGTCGACGTAGGCATCGCCGGGATAGAGACGATCGATCGGTGTGAGGTTCGGGTCGATCGGGTTTGGGCTCCAGATCCAGATCACGTTGCTGGCTCCGGCAGCGTCGAATCTGTCGTGAACATGACGCCACGCGGCCACGTATTGGCCGGCGGCGTTCCCATTGACAGATTCCGACCACGGGTACCAGAAGCCGTTCATCTCGTGGGCGAAACGAATGGCGACGGGGCGTCCCCATTCCGCCAGCTCGATGGCCCAATCATCGATGAGGTCATCGTGTTCACCGTCGATGATGGTCGACAACGCGTACTCGCTCTGTTCACCCCTCCTTCGGTCGAAGGTCGACTCCATCGCGTGGTTCCAGGGTTCCCAGGCGATGATCGGCAGGTGACCGTCTGCGGTGATGATCTCGATCGTTTCGATATCGGGTGTTGCCGCCGCCCAATCGCGTGAGACCATCACGGCGTCGGTCCTCTTTCCAGCAGCGTGTTCGAACGCGGCAATCTCGTCGAGGGTCCCGTCTTTTGTCGTCACCCCGATGAAGGTTTGCCCGGGCACCGGAACTTCCTCCATCCAGGCGAATGGGTCGGGACCGGTGGTGCTGGTGGTCGTCGGACTCAGGTCGATTTCGGCGGTGGAGTCGGGCGGTTCGGTGGTGGGGGCTTCGGCAATGGGTGTGGCGACAGGTGTCTCGAGTGCCGCCGTTGTGTTCGAGGGCCGGGGAACGAGCGTGGCAGGTGGCTCCGCCGATGCTCTCTCGGGCGAGCGCGTCGCGCTGGACACCGTCACCGCGCCGAGGCACAGGACGAGGATGAGGATCATCGAGGATCGACCGAGATCGCGCGGCAGCATCGATCCTCCATCGGCACGGTCGCATCAGGTAGTGAGGTTGCTGGGGTGTTGTGCCTCATTCGCGGCCCGGCGTGTCCGATTGGAGTGAATGCCCAAGGTGTTGGCCGCAGCGAAGGTCGATGAAGATCCGTTGACCGGCCTGGAACAAAAGGACCTGACGCGACGCCTGTCGCGCGGCGAGTGGCTGGTTGTTCGCGCCTTCGCCCTCATGGTCCTCGCCATCACGGCGGCCTATCTCGGATGGCGAGCCTTGTTCACCATCGCGTGGGGTTCGTGGTGGGTTTCGGTTCCCCTCTTTCTGGCTGAGGCTCACCTGGCAAGTCGCCTCGTCGTGACGATCTTCGAGCTCTGGAACATCGACGCCAGCACACCTTGTCGTCGGGTCGCGGCGACCAACGCGAAGGTTGTCGTGTTCATCGCAACGTACGATGAAGGACTCGAGGTCTTGATGCCGACCCTGTCGGCGGCCCTTGCGCTCGAGCCTGCCCACGAGACCTGGCTACTCGACGACGGCAGACGACCAGAGGTGAAGGACATGGCGCTCGCTCTCGGCGCGCACTATGTCACTCGACCCGACAACAGCCATGCCAAGGCCGGCAACCTGAACCATGCTCTCGCCATCTGTGACGCGGATCTGGTGGCAGTCCTCGATGCAGATCATGTGCCCGAACCGGGGTTTCTTCGCAACACGATCGGGTACTTCGCAGATCCCACGGTCGCACTGGTCCAGACTCCTCAGGAGTTCTACAACGGGGATTCGTTTCTACACTGGGGCCGCAAGGGAAATCACGAGGAGCAGTTCTTCCACCGGGTCATCATGCCTGGCAAGAACCGTGCGAACGCAGCCTTCTGGACCGGCACGAACGCGATCCTGCGCACCAGCGCGCTGAGGTGGATCGGCGGAGTTTCAACCGTCACCATCACCGAGGACATGCACACAACTGTGCGCTTGCACCGAACCGGGTGGAAGACCGTGCACCACAATGAGGTTCTCGCCCGAGGATTGGCTGCCCGCAACTACGACGAGTTCCACACTCAGCGTTGGCGTTGGGGCGCCGGAGCCATGCAGTCGCTGGCGATAGAGAACCCTCTCGTGTCGCGAGGCCTGTCGGCGGCCCAACGGATGATGTATCTGGCCTCGGCATCGTCGTGGTTCGACAGCTGGCGCACGCTGGTGCTCCATCTCCTGCCGGTGGTTGCCTTGACGACTGGCGCACCCCCGGTCGATGCTCCCGTCGGCACACTGATACCGGCGATCATCGTTGTGCACTCGCTGCAGTTCGTGTTGTCGAAGCTGCTCAGCCGCGGACGATTGCGCCTTCTTCCCACCCTGGTCTTCGAGGTGTTGAAGATGCCGGCGAACCTCTCGTCGACGCTGGTGTTCTTCCGGCCGCGACGGCTCAAGTTCGCGGTCACGCCCAAGGGACGATCCGAGAGTGGACGGGCGCGCCAATCTGTCCCGTTGCTGTTGTGGCTGCTGCTCGCGGCCGATCTGATCGCGTGGGGCTACACAACACTCGCGCTCGGAGGTGCCATTCCGAGACCGATCGATGAGCCCCGTCTCATGCTGTTGGGTGTGTCGTGGTTGCTGGCGAACCTGTTTGTGCTGGTGCTCGCGATCGATCGGATTCGTCGCCCCGATTTCGGAGGTGAGCGCCGGGCGGGCCACCGCGCCGAGTGCCAATTCGAGGCGAAGGTCGACGGGGTGCGGGCCCGTACGCTCGATGTGTCGCTGACCGGTGCATCACTTCTGATGCGAGACCCCAATGCCGCGGCCGGTCTGACCGTCACGGTCCAGCTCGACCTCGGCGGATCTGTTGTCGAATTCGACGGGATCGTCAGACGTTGCGACGCAACTTCGTTCGAGGGCGTAGCCCTGCTCGGAGTCGAATGGCTTCCCGGGCAATGGTCACCTTTGAGCCACCTCGCCACATCACTATTCCGACGCGGGGCAACCCTCGAGATGATCCCTACTTGAGTCGGTAGACGAGCTGCGGGCCCAACCGGGCGTCGGTTCAACTCCGGGGTGCTTGTTCCGATAGGAGACCAGTGGCGAGCACGATCTTCGAGTCAGAATCGGGGACCCTTCGGTCCCGACGCAGCAACGCCAGGCCGCGGCGCAAGTTCGCGACCGGTTCGAGGCTGAGGGAAGCAACACGGTCGTTTGCTCCGGCCTACCGATGGCTGTGTTCGCACCCGATTGTGCGAAACCGCATCGCGCCGTGGCTCGACGGGGTACCGATCCACGACTTCAGTCCGACAGGCCGCGGCCTGGGGCCCGAGGACGGTCTGAAACGCCTGGAGCGTGAAGGGCGGATCGAAGGTGCAACGGTGCTGATCATGGGTGTGGGACGCGGGCCGGAGGTCGGTTCGTATTGGCTGGACAGAGGAGCCTCTCACGTGGTCGGTGTGGATCTCTTCGCCTATCCGAACGACTGGTCGGTGCTGCGAACTGAGGCAGCGGTGCGGGGAACGAACGCAGACTTCGCTCTGACGGACGGCTCGAGGCTCGCGGTGCGAGACGCGAGCGTCGATCTCGTATTCAGCCAGTCGGTGCTGGAGCATGTGCTCGACCTCGACTCCTTCCTCGCCGAATCGGCGCGGGTCCTCGGTGAGAACGGTCGGTTCTACGCATACTTCGGCCCACTGTGGCGCTCCTACGGTGGCCCCCATGTCGGGGCTCTCGCATACGACCACCTTCTGGTGGGTGACGATGCCTATCTCGAGGCGGCCCGACAAGTGGGTGGAGGGTGGGAACACTGGCTCGAGGAGGGGTTGTTCAATCGTCTCCGGTTCGACGACTACATCGACAAACTCTCGCAGCACTTCGAGATAGAACGCCTCGGTGTGGTCGCCAGCACTGCCGGCCAGGAATACCGGGCGCGAGATCCTCATACATGGGGCCGGCTGAAACGCGACAATGACGAACGTGACCTGCTCACCAACCTGGTCAGCGTGATAGCGAAGCCTCGCGCGACGAGGTGATGGGATCCTCGTCCGGAATCTCGTCGGAGTTCGAGGTCAATGCGGTGAGCTTCTCGTAGATCTCGACCACTCGGGCCGTGTGCACCTCGGGTGAGAACCGTGCAGCGGCCGTCTTGCCCTTGCTGATCAAGCGTGTTCGCCGGGGGCCCGGCCACATGACCGAGTCGACGGCCTCGAACAGAGCGGCGGGATCGTCGGGCTGTACCAACAACCCGGTCTCGTCGTGGTCGATCAAGCCGAGCACACCGCCCTGAGCGGTGGCCACTATCGGTGTGCCAGACGACTGGGCTTCGACCGCGACACGGCCGAAACCCTCGGGGTGACGACTTGGATGTACGACGACGTCTGCCGCCGCGTACACCAGATCGACATCGTCGACGTTTCCGAGCATCGATACGTCGTGGCGAAGACCGAGGGCTTCGACCCGCTGGCCGAGATCGCGGCCGTAGCTGTCAGAACCCTTGTACAGATCGCCTCCGGCGATTGCGAGAATCGGCCGGACGGATGGGCTCCAGTGGGTGAGGGCTTCGACCATCACATCGTGCCCCTTCGACGGGTGGAGGTGGGCGAGAACGGCCACGATGTGCCGATCGTCGGGCAACCCGAGCCGAGCCCGAGCCTCGTTCGTGGGCACGGTCTGCACCTCGGCGATCGGGTTGGCCACGACGGTCATGGCAGGGTGCCTCAGCTGGTCGGCAGTGAACGGCGAGTTGGCGATGATCGAGGCAACAGATCGTGATGTGGCTCTCAGCAACGATCGGTGCAGCTGGTGTGGAGCGCGATCGCGCAAGCTCCAGACGATCGGGATCGATCGTGGGACGAACAGCGGCGAGAGGACGTGGCTGCGGAACCCGTTCGAGTGGACGACGTCGGGTGAGGTCCTGAGGACAATCTTTCGGAGGGCCTTGACGACTCCGGCAATCGCCGGGGCCGCCCTTGTCGCCCCGGCGATGAACGGTGCAGCACCGCCGTGACGGGGTGCGACGTGAAGCTCCTCGGCGACCACTCCTGCGACATGTGCCCCCGCGTCTCGAAACAGCGTCGAGGCGTCGCCTGTGGCCATCAAGGCGACGTGTACCTCGTGCCCGCGTTCGGCGAGGCCGCCGATCAGCTGGGCGAGGCTTCTCTCAGCTCCGCCCTGGGCCTTGCCACCGGGGTTGACGAATAGAATCCTCATCGGCCTACTTCCTGTTTCAGCATCGATACGGCCGGGCTCGAGCGGCACTCGGCCCGACGTCCCAGCCAGTGAGCGAGAACCAGCAGAGCCCACGGTCGGAGTGGTTCGCCGGAGCCTCTCGTGTCGTTGTCGACGATCGCTCGTGCCGCCGACGGGTCGATCAGGCCATGCCAGGGATCGACGCTCGAGAGAACATCGCTACTCGACGTACGCAGCGCGCCGAGCCAACGATCCCACGGGAGCCTGAAGGTCAGCTTGGGCTCCGCCGCCTTGGCAACCAGGAACGGATCGTTCCATGCGGTCGCCAGCTCGTGTTTGGTCGGTGCCGACCCACGAGCGAGAACCGCTTCGAGAACTCGGGAATCGACAAACGGGACCCTCAGCTCAACTCCGTGCCACATCGAATAGATGTCGGCGTCGCGCAGCAAGGTCGGACGCAGGTAGGTCCGGCGGTCGAGCGTCGCCAGTTGCTGTCGCTGGTCGATGGTTCGATCGACGTCCCAGCGGATCGAACGCGGAGACGGGCCGCGAGTTAGTGTCTCGACCTCGACTTCGCTGAACAGGCTTCTGAACGCCATGTGACGCTCTGCGGTGCCTTGGGCGACCAGGACTTGGGCGATGCGAGTTTCGGACTTGCCCGTCAGCGAGGCGGCTCGGCGCGCTGCCACCGACAACAGAGGCTTCGGAAGCCGGCCGAGCAGCGTTTCCGCCCGCCGGAGGTGATGTTCGGTCCGGTAGTAGCGATATCCGCCGAGCACCTCGTCTCCGCCGAGCCCGCTGAGTGCAACCGGGTACCCGATGCGGGCTGCCATCTGGGAGATCAGATAGGTGTTGAAACCGTCGATGCCGGGTTGGTCCATAGCCGAAACGAAGCCCTCGATGTTGCCCAACAACGTGGCCTCATCGACCTCGAACACCTCGTGTTCGATTCCATAGTGAGCTGCCGTCTCCCGAGCTCGGCCGACGTCCGCATGGTTGTCGTCCGTTGCAAGGGTCAGCCCCAGGGGCCTGGCCCCACTATCGCGAAGGCCGCGAAGGACGGCGGCAGAGTCAAATCCTCCAGACAGGAACAGTACGGTCGGTCGGTCAGATCGGGCGTGTTGAGCTATCGAGAGGTGGAGTGCGTCGACCGCTGTCGTTCCGTCGGCCATGTGTGTGTACTCGCCGGCCGCGAAGGATCGAACGTGGATACCCGACGCGTCGATGCGCATCGTCGTACCGGGCTCGATCTCGGCGACGCCGTCGATGATCGGTGCCGACACGGGAGCACCGAATCGTAGGAACTCCCTCAGTGCTCCGGTCCGGATGTGGTTCTTGCTGCCCCCTCGCAGCGGAGAGAGCTCGGAGCAGAACTCGATGCCCCCTGAGCGCGTTTGCCAGTAGAGCGGCTTGATTCCATGGCGATCTCGCACGAGGGTGAGGCTGCTGTCTCGCCCATCCCAGATCGCCGCGGCGAACATGCCCTCGATGTCGTTGAACGCGGCCGTTCCGCGACGCCGGAGTAGCTCGGCAAACACCTCGGTGTCGCCGCTTGTGGCGAAACGAGAACCCGACGCTTCGAGCTCGCGGCGCAGTTCCACGTGGTTGTAGATCTCACCGTTGTAGGTGATGGTCAGCGGCCCCCTGACGAATGGCTGTGCGGAGGCATCGGTCGGGTCGAGGACCGCCAACCGTGTGTGGCCCAGGGCGACGTCCTCGTCGTTCCAGATCCCCGAACCATCCGGCCCGCGGTGGCCGACGAACGAGATCAGTTCCTCCACGTGGCGCCTGGCACCGGGACCGGTCGCTCCGACGATGCCACACATCAGAAGATCCCCATCAGCTTGCGACGGTCGATCGGCGTCGGTGTCGGGCCTCCGCGAAGAGCGTCGAGGTAGGCCCGAGCAGTGATCGACGTATCGAGACACTGGCCGAAGTCGAAGGCGCTCTGCGAACGTCGTCTGCGTTCGGGTTCGTCTTGGGCCAGCGCCGATATTGCGTCGACCCAGTCCAGCAGGTTGTCGGGATCGACCAGTGTCCCCCAATCGGGGCGCACTGCGTCGCTTGCTCCCGCTGCGTTGCCGACGATCACGGGCAGGCCCGCCGCCGCGAGTTCCTGCACGGCGATTCCGAACCCTTCGAAGCCCCCTTCGGCCTGCGAGTTGCGGCTCGAGAACAGTCCGATGTCAGAGCCGGCCAGAACCAGACCGAGCGCATCGTTGTCCAGGCGTCCCGTCAGCGTCACGTGATCGTCGAGGTCGAGCTGAGCAACCCGTTCGCGCAAGGGCTCCATACGTGGACCATCTCCAACGATCGTGTAGTGGTCGACGGTTCCGTCGGCGACGAGCACCGCTACTGCCCGCAGGGTGACTTCGAGGTTCTTGTACCCCTCGGCCAGCCTCGTGATGGTGACCAGGCGAAGCCCTGCACCCCCGGACGGCCGCGGCGCGGTGGCGGACGCGAACTGTGGGCGAAGCTCGCAGCCGACCCATTCGGTTCGGGAGGGATCGACGCCGAGCCCGTGTACTAGTCGCTCACTATTGGAGCTGATGGTCACCACCCTGTGATCGAGCCGCATCGTCGCCAGAGCGAGTCGCTGCACCATCCGAGCCGGTACCAATTCTCGTCCGTAGCACAGCGTGCTGACCGCCGAGCGGGTGGCCAAGCCGACCGCGTGTGCTAGTGGACCGAGGTACACGTGGCCGCTCACAACGAGTCGATCGTCCGCCGCGGCCAGCCAATCACGAAGACCCCATGCGGCCCTGGCCAGTCCCAGGTATCCATTCGTTCGCACGACCTGTGGGGTCTCTGGGCCCGGTGCTGCGGTCACCACACACCAATCGATCATGTCGGAGGTCGAGTTGATGATCGAGCTGACCAGCAATGGTTGCCCCCCGGTCTGGGGTGTGTAGTCGATCGTCAGCAGGACGGCGCGTGGGTGAACGGCGCGGGCGGGTGGGGTCTGGCTCGAAGTCACGAGGCAGCTCGTCTTCGCCCAAACCCGACCTGGTCGAGCACAACTCGCTCGAGAAACGGGGCATACAACGTTCGGCCGGCGCGTTCGGCGCGCCACACCAACTCGGGGACCGAGCGAGAACGAGCTCGGTCGAACAAGACCGGGTCGGCCAGCACATCCGACAGATTTGAGGGCCAGGAGACCAGCGCATCGCCGGCGACCTCGAAGACGTCGCTAGACCACAACCGGTCGCCCAGCACGACATCGTGGGCTGTCGGATCGTGGAGTTCGAATCGTGGTCCGAGTTCGGGGAGGTGCTCCGCTATCTCGCCCACCAGGCGTTGGTAGCTGAATGCGGGGGAGTGATCGTCGACCGGTCGAGCCTCGGGCGGGAGATCTCTTACGGGGGCCGAAAGGGTCGAGATCCGTCGATCGTCGGGGAGACGCCCCGGTGCGAGCAAGCCGTTGAGCGCGCAATGCCATTCACCCGAGTCGAGCGAGATGGCAGCGACTGGCCCCGAGAACAGTGTCACGGCTCTGGGACCAAAACGTCCGATTCGTTCCACAACCTCGGCAAGGGGGAGGCTGGGCTCAGGAAGGCCATACACGGACGTCGTGGGTGATCCGATGACCAGCCAGCGCCCGCTCGTGAGCCACTGGGCCGGGGTCGAGGATCGTGACGCGGCGACCAGCCAGCAACCCCACGGCTCGTGTCGCAGGGTCACGTCGTGGCTGGCCGGGATCTGTGATGCGACGCGGCACAACAACTCGGCTGGGGACATCGCGTCGGCCGTGGCGGCCCAGACCATTCTCAGTCGATCCCGGTCAGAGAAGCGAGGTCTCTGCCTCGCGCTACGTATGTGTCATCGGCGATCAGGAACTGGGCCTTGCGCGCCATTTCCGACGCCTCGATCGGATTCTCCAGAGCTGACTCGACCCTACGTCGCAGGTCCTGCGGGTTGCTGAACCACAGGCAACTCTCACCGTCGGTGAGGGGTGTGCCATCGAGCCCCGGATCGGTTATCTGTAGTGCACCACATGCGGCAATTTCACGCGTTCGCATGTTGTGGGCACCAGCGCATTGGGGGTGAAGGAGGTTGATGCCGATGGCAGCGGTGCGCAGCACCTCACCTGCGTTCGTCTCGACGATAGGATCTCCGCCCCCGATGGCGCTGTTTGTGGCCCAACCGGTGCCGGCCACCCTCAAGGGAAGGCCGTCCAACGCCGCCAGGAAACGTTCGCGGCGCGGCGACCACGTACCCAGGAAGGCAATCCCTTCCCGATTCCCGCCGGGTGAGGCCAGAGGAAACCAGTTGGCGTCGTACCCGAAAGGCACAACTTCGACCGCTCGTGCTTCGGTAGCGAGCAAGTCCGCCTGCCTCGTGGACCACAAGATCGCGGTGTCGCACGCAACTAGGCGTGCACCGGCGCCAGGGTCGCCGCCTCTCCAGGCGGGGTTGTCCGGGTAGTAGCACAACACCCGGGTTCCCGTGGATCGAATCCGGGTGATGGCGTCTGCGGAGATGCCTCGTCCCTTGATGAGCATGACGGCATCGGGTCTGAGTTGCTCAACGGTCTCGATCAGTCGATCATCGGCACTTCGTGAAGCCACGCGCCTTCGGACCGCTGCGGCCGGACCCTGGAGGCCTACGAGTTCGCGGGCGCCGGCGAGAGGGTTCATGACCGTCGTGGGAGCCGTTGCCTCAAAACCCGGGCGAAGGCTCGACAACAGAGCGCCGGGCGCATCTTCACCGACCAGCAGTATTCCGCCCTCGGGGTCGGCGGCCATCCCCGGACGCCTTCGCTCCCCATGTGCTGCGCCGTTCATCTGGCACCTGCCGGAGTTGTGTCGATGATGGCCGAGATCTGATCGGCGCAAGCCCTCGCTATCGAGCCGTACTCGTAGCGAGACGAGAGATCGCGAAGCTCGAGGCCACTTCGCCTTGTCTCGGCGCGGTCGGCGGCAAGGTCGCTCAACCGCCGTGCGAGTCGGTCGGGATATGTGTCGTCCCACTTGCCGCGGTACTCGAGCAGATGATCCGCAGGCAATACATCGGCAGCCGAGCCGACACGACTGGCGATGATGTGGCGTCCGGTAGCGAGGTAGGTCGGCAACTTGCCCGTTGTCCTGGCCCAGCTGGAAGGGTCGTCCGTCTGGGTCAACAACGTCACGTCGCACAACGACAGATACTGGGCCAGCCGGTTGTATGAGACCCGACCCATGACATGGATCCGATCCGCGATGCCATGACGATTGGCGAGCACTCGCAGGTGCGACAGTCCAGGGCCGTCGCCGATGAAGACAGCATCGATATCGAGGCTGTGTCGTCCGATCGCCTCGACGAGATCCCAGCCGAGGCCACCGCCGAGCTGAGGAAACCAGGTGAAGTTGCCCTGCACCCCTACGGTCAGCCGGCTGTCGAGACCCAGCTGGCTTCGCAAGTCGTCGACCACGTGGGGCCTGAAAAGGTCCGTGTCGACGCCGTCCGGGATGACCGAGACATGGTGATAGCCGACATCGTGGAGCTGCTCGGCGTGATAGGCCCCGCGTACGACGATGCGCCTCGATCGCCCATAGCCGACTCTCTCGAGGATGTCCGCCATACGTTTTGCCGGCCAGGAGGCACCGATGAGATCGAGGAACGCCCTGGGCGTGTCGCCGGTGTCGACCATCAGAGAACCGCCTCGGTCCGATAGAGCCCACGCGGTGACCGGAGCGATCGCCAAGTCCATCGAGTAGACGATCGCGGGCTTGTTTCTTCGTACGGCGGCGGCCATCCGGCCGATGTCGCCCCGGCGAGCTCCTGTGCGGTAGCTGATCTCGGTCCTACCGTCCACCTCGGCAGCTATTCGTTCTGCTCGCTCGCCTGCGGCGGACCCGGGTCCTCCGTTGACGAGAAACTGCGTCACGACGCGTGACATTCGCCCTCCTCGGCGGCCGCGACCGCAGCCGCACGCCTGTGTGTGTTCAGTCGACCGGCTGTGATGGCGATTCAGGATTGGGTTTCCTGAATTCGTGGATCATCGAGCCGACCTGCACTTCGTGCGCGTCGTGGTCATCACTCCTTCGTTGCCGCTGCCCTTCGGCAAGGCGGATGCCCGCTGGCTGCACGTGGCCGTCACCGGATTGTCGAGCCGTGGCCACGACGTCGTCTGTCTCTCCTGCACCGAAGACGACTCCGAAGCTGTTCACAGGGCAGCGGATCTGGCCCAGACGGGCGGATACGAGTTCCGACACATCCCGCTCTCTCTCGATCCTGGCCCGGTCACTCTGCGACGGTTCAACAGCCTCCGTCGACCGTTCAACGAATACGAGCGGGTTGCAGGGTTGCGCAAGGCGGTCGACGAATTGGCCAAGAATGCCGACGTCGTTCACATCGAACATCTGTTCACATCGCGTATCGGTGAGGGGCTCGGCAATGCAGTCACCTACCTGCATCACCTCGAGGTGATCGACTGGGAAGAGCGAACCGACCTCGACCGCAGGACCCGCTTCGTCAGAAGCCAGATGGAACGGGCAACCCGTCAGATCCTGCGATCCACCGACCGGGCGATCGCCGCCACGAGCAGGCTCGCGGCCAGAGCGACGGTCATCAACCCTCGGATTCGGACAGCGATAGTTCCGGTGTCGATCGATCCCGCTCTCTACTCAACACCGCCGCTGCCAGACGAACCGATCGTGGGTGTCATCGGATCGATGCACTGGTATCCGAGCCGCTCGGCCGCCGACAGGACGCTGACACGACTGTGGCCTGCCATCCACGCCCAGATTCCCGAAGCCCGCCTGCTCGTCGCCGGATGGGGCTCTGCCGAGTACCTCGGTCATCGATTCCCACTCCGCGGAGCCGAGCTGATGGGTGAGGTCGGGTCACCCGTCGACTTCTTCGGCGCGATCTCGACCCTCCTCTACCCACCGGCGAGGGGCAGCGGTTTCAAGATCAAGGTCCTCGAGGCGATGGCCTACGGGAGGGCGGTCGTCTCCAACCAGGAAGGATTGGAGGGGCTCACCGACAGGGGCGCACTGGTTCCCCTACTCGCCGAGACCGATGCCGATTTCATCGAAGTGACCGTCGAACTCCTACGCGACCGAGTGCTCGGGTCGTCCCTCGGCGTGTCGGGTCGGGCACAGGTCGAATCCCAGTACTCACCTGAGCCGGCAATCGACCGACTGGTCGAGGCATACGACCGACTGGGGTTGGCGCCGTCGCGGACGCGTAGCCCCATCGGCGTCAGGGCAAACAAATCGGACGCGAACACGACAGGAGACAGCAAGTGAGCGAAATCGTCCTGGTCACCGGGGGAGCCGGCTTCATCGGTGCCCCCACGGTTGCACGCCTGCTCGATGCGGGGCACGAGGTGGTCGTCGTCGACAACTTCTCGGTCGGCTCCCTGGAACGGCTGGCACCTCTTCGCCGGCACAAGGCGCTCGACATCGTGGAGCTCGATTTGCGCGACGCCAAGGGCACGGCCGTCGCCGTGGGGGAGATCGGGGCGCGAAGTGTGATTCACCTCGCAGCCCACCACTTCATCCCATTCTGCAAGGCCCACCCGGCGGACACGATCGATGTGAACGTCGGCGGGACGCAACACCTCCTCGACGCCCTCGTGCCTGTCGCTCCCGAACGGGTGCTCTTTGCTTCGACCGCTGACGTATACGCGGCGGCGCCGTTCCCCCATGTCGAGACCGACCCAACCGAACCCGACAACATCTACGGCATGTCGAAGTTGATGGGTGAGAGGTTGATGCAATTCCATTCGGAGCGGGCTCCGAAGACCGACGTGGTGAACGTCCGTTTCTTCAATGCCGTCGGGCCGGGAGAGACAAACCCTCACCTGGTGCCAGACATCCTCGACCACGTGCGGGCGGGTGATGAGTTGCCCCTCGGCAACACCGACACCCGGCGCGACTACGTACACACAGAGGATATGGCAGAGGCCCTCGCGCGACTGCTCGGTGGCCCCGATGGATCGTTCACGGTCAACCTCGGCACGGGCGTCAGCTGGGACGCGACCGACATCGTTCATTTCATGGCCCAACTGCTCGACCGAACACTTGTCATCAACACCGACCCGGCGAAGGTCAGACGAAGCGATAGGCAGAACCTGCAGGCGTCGGCTCGACGCCTCGAGATGCTGCTGCCCGGCTTCAGGACGAAGTCGCTGCGCGAAACACTTGCCTCAACCCTCTCGGCGGAAGGGTTTGCTCTCGCTCCGGCGGCGGTGCCCGCCTAGGCGATCAGGGCTTCCGTCGCCCGGCGATCGCGGATCGCAGGTGCGGTCTCCACCTGTGGGCAGGGGTTTGACGCTGATCTCGTTGCGAGATTTCTCCGGCCAGTCGAGGTAGGCGATGATCGTGAGGGCCAGCCCGATGTCCGCGATGATGCGTCCAGTGAGTGAACCGCTCTCGGACAGGCCCCCCAGCAGTGCGCACAGGGCAATGATTCCCGCTGCGAAGCCTGCGGTCCTGACATGTGACCAGCCATGGTCGGCCAGGCGCTGGTAGACGTGGTAGCGGTGTGGTCTACGCCACTCGTGTCCTGATCTGATCCGCCAGAACAGGGTGGTTCCGGTGTCGAGCAGATAGAGACCCAATGGAGCCAGCACCGCCTCGGGGGTGAGCCCGGCTCGCAGGCCCAGGACGACCAACGCACCCATCCAGCCGCCCAGGAAGTAGGAGCCGACATCGCCAAGGAACACCTTGGCCACGGGGACGTTGAAGGGGGCAAATCCGATGGCAGCTCCCAACTGGGCGAGACCAGCGACGAGCAGGAAGCTCTCGCCCGATGCCCAGCCGAGTACCGCCCAGGCTGCACCGGCAACGGCTGATTGGGCGATGCTCATCCCATCGATGCCGTCCATGAAATTGAATGCGTTGACGAACGACATCAGCCATACGACGATCGCCGCCATGGCGAGTCCGTGGACCAACGGGGAAAGGTCCGTGCCCCGGAGCAACAAGAACGCCGCCGCCGCTCCGAGGACCACCTGAACGATCAACCTGAGGTTCGCCGACAGGTCGTGGAAGTCGTCCATCATGCCGACGATTCCGAAACCTGTTGCGGTGAATGCCAATGCGACTGCGGGGCCGCTGGCGCCGGTCCAGGTCGCGGCGAGAGCGATGAGAGCCGCCAGTGCCGTGGCGAGACCACCGCCTCGTGGTGTCGGTCGCGAGTGTGAGCTCCGCTCGTTTGGCTGGTCGTACACCTGACCGCGACGCAACAACGCTATGACACACGGTGTCAAGGTGAGGCTGAGACCGGTCGAGATGACGAAGGTCGACCAGATCAAGGGATCAGAGCGCGATCTGGCACCACCGCCAACTCGTGTTCGCCGAGCCGCCGCTCGTAGGCGATCAGACTCGTTCCGTTCTCGCAGAGTGCCCAGAGCGTGTTGACCACTTCGGCAGGTTCTGTGTTTGTGTCCAGCATCATCACCAGGGCCGGGTCGAGGGAGGGCACCGGCGCACTCTTGATCAGTTCGTGCGCCGTGGGGGACGGCACCTCCGACGAAGCAAAGAGATCCTCGACCAGCTTCTCGCCGGGCCGCAGGCCCGTGTACACGATCTCGGCTTCCCGGCCTGCCTGGGCTGCGAGGCGTCTGGCCACATCGACGATCCTGACCGGTTCACCCATGTCGAGCACGAGAACCTCGCCTCCGGTTCCGATGGCGCCGGCCTGGATGACGAGTTCGACGGCTTCCTCGACGGTCATGAAGTATCTGGCAACCTCGGGATGTGTGACCGTCAGGGGTGCTCCCGCCAACGCCTGCTTGTGGAATGCGGTGAGAACCGACCCGCGACTACCCAGAACGTTGCCGAACCGGACGCTGACGTACTGACCGGAGGCACACTCGTCCATGAAGGATGTCAGCCGCTCGGACAGTCGTTTGCTGTACCCGAGGACACTGATTGGATCGGCGGCCTTGTCGCTGGACACATTGATGAAGTGGGAGACCCCGTGAAGGGCGGCCAGCTCGAGTAGGTTGACGGTGGCCTGGGTGTTCGTCTGAAGCGCTTCCGCAGGAAATCGTTCGAGCAGGGGCAGGTGCTTCAGGGCTGCCGCATGGAAGATGACATCGGGCTTCGTCTCGTCGAAGACCTGTTCGAGGCGGTCTCGATCCCGGATGTTGGCCAGTACGAGCTCGTCGCTGTCAAGTAGGGCTCGACCGTGTATCGACAGCTGTACGGCATGCAGGGCCGACTCGTCGCGATCGAGCAGGAACAGCTTCGACGGTCCGTAGCGCGAGACCTGGCGGCTGAGCTCGCTGCCGATCGAGCCGCCGGCACCGGTTATCAATACCCGCCGTCCGCTGACATATCCGGCGATCGAGTTCACATCGGTCTCGATCCGGTGACGACCGAGCAGATCGGATTCACGAAGTTCGCGGATGTCGTCGATGCGCACCCGCCTCCCGAACAGATCCTCGGCAGTGGGTAGAGCCCTGACGTCCAGGCCGAGTTCATGGCCCAGATCGAAGAGCTCTGAGATGAGCTGGCCCGAAGCGCTGGGTACGGCGATGATCATCATCGTGGCGCCGCTGGAGGCGATGGCAACCTCGAGGCGCCCTCGACCACCGATGACGGGAACCCCGTCGATTCGCATCCGGTGTTTCGAGAGGTCATCGTCGAGGATGGCAACCGGCAGATACGGACTGGACGGGTCGCGCAACATCGCCCGTACGGCGAGTTCGCCTCCTGTGCCTGCCCCAAACACGATGGTGGAAATCAGATCTGGCGATGATGGGCGGACCTCGCGCAGGTCGCGTCGACGAAGCAGGGTGCGATAGATGCTCATCACCCCGGTGCCGCCGAGCCCGGTGATGGTGAGCTCTGCAGGGGTCGGGGTTGTGTGGAGGACGGCGAGAAGTCCGGCAAACGTGCACGAGGTCACGAATCCGACAGCGGCAACCGCCGAGCTCTCCTCGAATGACCCCAGTCTCCAGCGGCCGCGGTACAGGCCAGTGGTGAGGCCCGCTGTGGTCAGAGCGATGGCGACGAGGATGAACTCGGGGATTCCCGCAGAGCTGGGTCCATCGGTTTGATCCATCGCCCACGCGAGCGATGTCGCACCAACCCACCCGAGCATGTCCACAAGCCAGACCGTGAGGCGACGCTTCGGCGACAGGCGCTGCCACAGCAGATTCTGCCCCTGGTTTGTGTGATGTGTCGTGCCCTCTGCCACGGTGAACCCATCGACCGTCGGCCGCCCTTCTTGATCGATTGGCCTAGTCGACTCGTCTCGGTTTCACGATTGAGTCCTCGCTCATTTGGCCGACTGTTATCTGCGATGCGTATTGCTCACGTCTTCAAGGACTCGCACCCGCCCGTACCTGCTGGGATCACCCGATACATGGCCGATCTGGCAGCCGCTAGCGCGGCGCGAGGTGCCGAGGTCGACGTCTATGTGGCTGGCGTGCGCAATACCCGGTCCGAGGAGCGGCCCGACGGTGTTCGTATCCACCGCTTTGCCGAGACGACGCGAACACTGTCGATGCCCTTGTCCGTTCCGTTGGTGAAGGCTGCATCACGAATCGACGCCGACATCGTGCACTTGCACCTCCCAAACCCGATCGGCGAACTCGGTGCCCTGGCGAATCGGGGCGACCACGCGATCGTCCTCTCGTTCCATGCCCAGCTCGGCAAGCAGAAGCTACTGGCTCCCGTCTACGGCCCTCTTCAGCGGTCCCTGATGCGCAGGGCCAGTCATGTTCTGGCGGCGAGCAAGGTGTTGGCCGAGGCTCCTGAACTGGGGGCCGCCGGCGACAGGATCAGGCTCGCGCCCTATGGAGTGTCACCGAGAATGATCGCGTCAGAGCCGAGCGCTGCCGCTCGGCTCTCGGGTCCGCTTCGAGTCCTGTTCGTCGGACGCCTCGTCTACTACAAGGGCATCGACATTCTCCTCGATGCCGTCACGAGGATGGATGGTGTTGCTCTGAGCATCTATGGCGACGGTGTGCTGCGCGTGCCGCTGTGCGAACGCATCAGGACGGATCCGAAGCTGGCCGGCAGGATCGAGATGATCCATGACGCAACAGACGAGGAGATCGTCCGTGCACACCTCTCCCACGACGTCGTCGTCTTGCCGTCGGTCTCTCGGGCCGAGGCGTTCGGGTTGTCGATGGCCGAAGCGATGGCCAACGGTCTTCCTGCGATCAGCACACGGCTGGGGACCGGTACCGACTGGGTGAACCTCCACGACCAAACCGGCCTGACCGTACCGCCCGAGGATCCGGTGGCGCTGGCCGAAGCCCTCGAGGTGATGCGCGACAACACCACCCGCATGCGGCTGGCACACGGTGCGGTGAGCAGGGCTAGATCCGAGTTCTCCTTCGACCGCCACGCCGATCTGATTCACGGCTTCTACGAGGAGGCGGCTGCCTGATGGTCACCACCAGACGGGTACTTGTCATCGGCGCCGGTGGTTATGTGGGCAGGCACCTCGTCGACAGTTGCGCCGGATCTCCCTCTGTCGAGTTGGTCTCGTTGGTGAGGCCGTCGTCTCGGACGGTTCCAGGCGCTCTTCCCATGGCCGACGCGGCGGCTCTCGACAATCTGCTGGCCGATCAGGAGTTCGACCAGATCGTCTCACTGCCGCAGCTCACACGAAGTGATGTGGACTGGATAGTCGATCGTGTCGATGGGTCTCGTTGGCTGGTCTTCTCGTCGTCCCAGCTGAGATCTGGCACTCGTGCACCGGGCGTCGAGGCTGCCCTTGCTCGCGAGGAGCTGGTCGTTTCCCGCGGGGGTGTGGTCCTGGCTCCGACCATGATTTTCGGGCGCGGGGGTGACGCCAATCTGTCGCGGATCATCCGCCAGATGAACAGGACGAGGACTCGGTTTCAGGTAGGTGACGGCTCGCAGCTGGTTCAACCGGTACACGTCGACGACGTGGTCTCGCTGGTTCACGCTCACCGTTCGAGTGATGTGACTGCCGGTGTCTATCCGGTCGGTGGAGCCGAGGCGATTCCAGCCGCCGAACTGATGCTGATGATCGCCGAACTCCTTGGAGTGCGACTGCCCCCGATACCAGTTCCCACCGGAGCGCTGAGAATGTTCGCCCGCTTCGCGCCTGTGGCGGGGTTGCGCCCAGATCAGATCGACAGGCTGGTGGAGGACAAGACGGTCGACGACATGATCACCAGGGTGGTGTTCGGGTGGGAGCCGGTTCCTCTGGCACACCGTGTCGAGCAGGCTGTGGGTGAGGTCCTGGCGGCCTCCTCGCGATGAATCAACCGTCGCGTTCGGGTGGTGAATGCCCGACGGCGCCGGTGAAGGGCTCCTCGGGAACAGCGCGTCGTGTCCTGACGGTACTGCTGGACTTTCCTCTTCCCGCGACGACCGGGCTTCACCTGAGGATGATGGGCAACCTCGACGCCCTCGCCGCTCTCGGTG
The DNA here is from genome assembly GCA_024228575.1 of Actinomycetes bacterium. Taxonomy (GTDB): domain Bacteria; phylum Actinomycetota; class Acidimicrobiia; order Acidimicrobiales; family Poriferisodalaceae; genus JAAETH01. Next base: position 57,218 of record JAAETH010000466.1, on the reverse strand, counting down.
TCGAGAGTCATGTGTTGTGGTTCTCGACCGCTGACCGCCCCGAAGGTCGGGTCCGCGAGGCCGACCTCGATGCCCGATGTGATGGCCAGGCCCATGCGGGTGCCCGCGTCGAACAGCATCACCTCGGAATGATTCGACGGCTCGTGTCCAAGCTCGGTTTCCTGGCGACAGGTGTTCTGCGCAGGCCGCGATCGGTGTTTCCCTATTCGATGCGCTACGACGCTGCGGGAGCAGCGGGCAAGATCGTCGCAGAGGTTGGCCGGATCGACGCCGACACAGTGGTGTTGCCCTCCCAGGGCATGCACTGGATGCGGGCGCTGCCAGACTCGGTCAACGTCATCATCGACGCAGCCGATGTGTTGACCGATGTCACCGAGCGCCTTGCCCGCACCCATACCGGCTCGATCGGCCAGGGGCTCGGTCTGTGGGCGAATCACCTCGCTTGTAGAACGCAGGAGCGTGTTCATATCGGACGTGCACACGAGGTCTGGGCGACGACTGAGGCCGAGGCGGAGAGGTTTCGTCAGCTGTCACCTGGCGCTCGGGTCGTGGTGGTTCCCAACACGGTTCCCGGCTTCACGGACAAGACGGTGCAACGGGCCACAGGCGCGTTCGGAATGATCGCAACCTGGTCGTACCGACCGAACGAGGATGCGGCCCGGAGACTCCTCGACGGCATCGCTGCACGAGTGGTCGTGAACAGCGATGTGAGGCTCGTCCTCGCTGGAGCCGGCCTTCCGGCTGATCTCGTCAAGAGGTGTCAGGATCATCCGGCGGTCGACTACCTGGGTGCTGTTGACGATGTGAGCGACTTCTACGACAAGGTCGACGTCGTTGCCATCCCCCTTGCCCTTCGAGGTGGTGTGCCGCTGAAGCTGGCCGAAGCCCTGGCGCGTCGTCGCGCGGTCGTGGTGAGTCCCGAACTGGTCGACGGCCTGGACCTGACCGATGGCGTCGATGTGATCGTCGCTCGCGATGACACCATGTTCTCGGCGAGAGTCGTCGAACTCCTCGATGATTCAGACCGGCGTTCCTGGCTTGCGGACAATGGTGTCGATGCCCACCGCCGGTGCTTCTCGGTCGACCGAGTCGAGCGGTCTCTCAGGGATGCGAGCTTCCTGTGTCGGTGAGTTCTCGAATACGTGTGGCCGTCGATGTTCGATGCCTGGCATCGGAGCAGCTGAGGGGTTTCGCCCGCTACACGGCGGAACTACTGAATGCCATGGAGCGTTCGGAACGGCTCGATCTCGTCCTGGTGTCGGACAGACCTATGCAGATGCCGTCTGGCACACCGGACATGAGCGTCCATGCTCCCGATCGAGACAGTGAGTGGAAACGCGAGCAGGTTGGTCTTCGAGCCCTTGTCAAGCGCCTCGGTGCCGACCTGTTGTTCAGCCCTGCAAACCGTGGGCTCCCGCTGTTCGGAATCCCGTCGGTACTGACGCTTCATGATGCCGTCGAGTGGGATCGATCTCTCGTCGAACGGCCAGCGGGTCGCAGCCTCGCGCGATTTGTATACGCGAACGTGGCTTCGCTGCTGGGGGCCACGCGCATCATCACGGTGTCCCAACACTCTGCCGACTACCTCGAGGCTTCACTCGGGCTCGGCGGCGACAGGGTTGTGGTGGTCTCGGAGGCACCGGGGGAGGCGTTCGTAATTCCCCCGGATGCTGTCATGCGGGCGCGGGTGCGGCGTGACCTGGATCTGGAGTTCAGATACCTGCTCTACGTCGGGGGGTTCGACGACAAGAAGTCGGTCGACACCCTGGTTCTGGCGTGGGCAAGACTCGATCCTTCGAGGACACCACGGCTGGTGCTCGGCGGTTCAGTGGGTGCTGAAGCCGAGTATCTCTTGGACCTTGTGACATCCGTTGGAGGCGACCGGGAACGGCTCCGGTTCCTCGGCTACGTAGACGATGAACTTCTGCCCGCCCTACTGGCCGAGGCTGAACTGTTCGTATTTCCAGCGCTGGCCGAGGGGTTTGGCCTTCCCCCCGTCGAAGCGATGGCTGTGGGCACAACAACCATCGTGGCCGACGCGGGCGCTCTACCCGAGGCAACCAGGGGTGCGGCGCCTCGTTTCGAGCCCAGAGACGTCTCTGGCCTGTCGGCTCTCATTTCGAGGCTCGTCGCAGATCCCGTGGAGCGCGAGAGGCTCGCCGGAATGGGCCGCGAAGCCATCATCGGGCGTAGCTGGGACGCCGTCGCCCGAGAAACGGCAGAGGTCTTTGCCGATGCCGCCACCGCGGGCGCGATCGAGCGCATCGGGAACTCGGCGCGCGTCGTTCATCAGATCCCGAGATGGGTGCGCTGATGCAGTCCACCACCGTCGATCGTGCTGCGGCCGAACCGACGAGCGTTGAGTCGACACTCGAGATCGTCGCCGAACGGTTGAGGTCGAAGGCGACCGCGCCCTTGTTCGTTTTTGTTGCTGCCGCGCTGACGCTGGGTGTCGGCATCGGTGTGTTCCTCGGTTCGGGCGATTCGTCGTTGCCTCTGGTGACACTCGTGTGTGCCCCGCTGCAGATCGCACTCTTCGTGGTGTTGAGGCGTTTCATTGCCATGCGGCGAATGGCTCTGACGGTCACGATCGGATTCGCGTGGATGGTCTACTTCACGCTGCGAATGCTGGTGACCCAGTCCGATCGCACAAACCTGAACGAGAACGAGATCGTCAGGGCTGCCGGTGACGAGTCGTTCGTCTGGGCATGGTTGCTCAGCACAGCAGCGCTCGCTGCATTCGCGGCGGGAGCCGCCCTGGTCGGAGCCGGGAAACCGTCTGCCAAGTTTGTCCCGGATCTCAGCATCGACACCCTCTTCTGGTTTGCCACAATTGGTCTGTTCGGCCGCACGGCCATGGTGTTCGGCAACGTCGCCTCGGGATTCATCGAGAACATCATGAGCCTGTATCTGCTGGCATTCGCCGCTCTCGGGTACCACTCCGTGACAGTGCCGAACGTCCGCCGACGTCTCTATGTTCTTGTCGCAATCGCTTCGTCCTTGGGCGTGTTGACCTCGTTCAAGGAGGCGGCGGTGATCCCGATCGCCGCTCTCGCTGTCGGTATGGCCGGTGCCGGTGTGAAGCTCGGCCCGAAGCGGGTGGGCCTGATGCTGGGCCTCGGTCTTGCTGTCTTCCTCGCCATTCAGGGCAATCGGTTCGCGTTCGATGACGGCGAACCGATATCGCTGTTCGAGGGCCCAATCGTCGCCCTCACCAAGTACGACTTTGAAAGTGGTGTGAGGGCCGAACCCGGCCGCACCACCCTCGATGCGGCTACATCGGTCGCCAAGGGCATGTCGCGGCGCTTCGGCGGGGTGACCGCTGTCATCTTGCTTCGTGAACAGGTTCCAGGCGAGATCGATCACCTCGGAGGCGATTCAATCTGGCAGCCCGCCGTGTCCGCTATCCCGGTGGTTTCGGGCCAGGTCGATCTGGACTTTCGTATCCTGTCTCTCGGTCGGTATTTCACGACCACCTTCATCGCCCCAGATCAACAGGAGAACACCTCGTCGCAGGCGATCACCATGCTGGGTGATCTCTACCTCAACTTCGGCGACGCGGGCGTGTTGATCGGCTTCCTCTTGTGGGGGGTGTTCGTTGGCGGAATCGACAGGACCTTCCCCCCGACTTCGGCTACGAGGGTCGGTGCAATCGTGTACCTGGGGCACGTCCTCATCGGTATCGAACGCAACGTCGCATATCTGGGCGTGAACGTAGCGATCCGACTCACGATCCTGTTGCTGGTACTTCGAGGCGTCGCCCGCTGGGGAGATCGGATGGATACACCTTCCAGGGTGCTGGGAACCGGTGCCCGCTAGGGGGCAGTCGGGCTTGAGCTGAAGCCCCGGCGGCCGACAAAAACGGCGTGACCACACCCGCGCCCTCGGGGATTCCCGACGACGACAGATACGACCTCGGGATACTCGTCGTGTTGCGTGTGGTCGCCCAGCGCTGGTGGCTGATTCTGATAGTGGTCGTGTTGTCCGGAGCAATGACTGTTCGGCGAGCTCACGCCGTCTCGTCGATGTACGAAGCATCGACTCTGGTCCAGGTCACGGAAGGTTCAAAGGACTGGACGTTCGGTGTCGTGGGTACCGAGGCTCTCGATCCGATCAGGGCGATCGAAACCCAGATCCAGGTCGCCATGTCGCATCCGGTGTGGGAAGGGGCGTGGCAGCGCCTGGGGGTCGAGAGATCGAAAAAGATCGCCGACTATGCCGTGGCCGGTTCGGGTGGTGCCGATGTGTTGGTGTTCAAGGTCCAGAGCACAGACCCGCGGTTGGCCGAAGACGCCGCTGTTGCCTTCGCCGAGTCATATGTTGAGGTTCGCAGGGACCAGGTATCGAGCGAGTTGCGGATCTTCGCGGACTTCTTGACCGAACGCAGCTCTGCATACGAAGAAGAGGTTGGTGCACTCGACGTCCAGATAGCCGAGCGGAGCGGTCGTGACCAGGATGCCGAGTTCTACCGCCTCCTGGCCTCGAGCGCGTCGCCGAACTCGGCGCTCGAGGCCAATGTGTTGATCGGCACTGACTCCGACCCGTTGTTGGCTCGCCTGGTGGCGTCCCGCGAGGCCGCTCTCTCTCTGGCGACCGAACTCGCGAAACGTGCAGATGAGGTGAACCTGGAGGCGGCGGCTCTCGCCACGGGTCCGTCCCTGATGGACGGCGTTTCGTACGCAGTTGGGCCGCTGGGGACGCCGTTCACTCGCCAGATGGTGGTTGCAGTCATTGCGGGGCTGGCTGCGGGCTTGGCCTTGGCCTTTGCCGTCGACTATCTCGATGACAGGATGCGTCGACGCGATCGCGTCGAACGCGAGCTGGTTGGAATCCCCGTGCTCGGTGCGACACCGACCGACCGGTCTCTGGCTTCTCGTCGATCACGGATCGCTGCGCTGCATCGCCCGGTTTCGGCCACGGCCGACGCGTACCGGTCCATCCGGTCGGCCCTGTTGGCGTACAGCGCTGCGTCTCCCGTGCAGACCCTGCTGGTCACGAGCCCGTCGCGCAGGGAAGGCAAGACGACGGTTGCCTGCGAGCTCGCGGTTGTCATGGCAAGAGGTGGCCGCAGCGTGGTGGTGGTCGATGCGAACCTGCGCCGCCCGGATGTACACCGGCGGTTCGGCCTCGAGCAGGAGCCGGGCTTGTCCTCGGTGCTGGTGGGGGAGGAGGGGCTGTCGTCATGTCTCGTCGACATCCCGCTTGCGGGGTCCACGGGCCGCCTCCGAGTGCTCCCTTCTGGCTCGCTCACGGACGGCATCACCCAAGTGCTCGACGGTGGTCGGATGGTCGACGTGTTGCGAGCGATCCAGGCCGACAGCGATCTCGTTGTCATCGACTCGACCCATGTGAACTCGCTTGCCGACGCACAGGTGCTGGCCGGCGTTGTGGATGGTGTGATCGTCGTGGCGCGACGCAAGGTCACCAAGAGGCGGTTGTTGGGAGTAGCGCTGGGCGACATCTCGAGGTCGGGTGTCCCGGTTGTCTGGGCCGTCCTGAATGGCTTCGGGACCAAGGATCGGGTTGCGGCCCGAAGGGCCGGGCGACGAGTCGGTGAGGCCCTGGTGGTCGAGAAGATCGACCTCGACTCACTTCAGATGTCGTGACGGGCACGGTTCGGCACCGCGAGGTCGGCGCGTCCGCTGACGACGCCCCCGTCCCGTCGGCTCCTGGGGGGAGTCGCTCGGCAGAAAGCATTGGATCGACCCGCTCGACTCGTGGTGCCCTCTTCCTCGGCGGCCGCCAGCTTCTGACGATCCTGCTGAGTGCCGCCGCCGCTATCTTGCTGGCCCGCTGGCTCCAGCCAGCCGACTACGGGATGTTCGCGACGCTGAACATGATCGTGTTCGGAGCGGCGACCGTCTTCGGCGATCTCGGTGTCACCGTGTCCCTGGTGCGTCAGTCCGACGAGCCTCCGGTCGGCGAGTGGGCAGCTGCGAAGCGCTTGCTCGGCGGTCTGTCGATGGTTGCAGGTGTTGGTGGTGCCATCGGTGTGGTCGCTGTTTGGGCCTCGGGCTCTGCAGATCTCGCCATCTGGGTCGGCGCCCTCGTCGTTGCGCTCATCGCTCGGTTCTCGAGGGCGGTGCCATCGGCTCGGCTCCAGCGTTCGCGGTCGTTCGCGACCCTGGCCCTCATCGAGACCGCCGAGTCGGTCCTCTATTTCTCGATCGTGTTAACGCTCGCCCGCCTCGGTCATGGAGCCGGTGCGCTCGCCATCGCTGTCGGCGCCAAGGAGCTGATCGGTGTGGCTGCCCAGCTCTGGGCTGCCCGCGGGGGGCCCAGGACCAAGGGGGTCGACGGTCACTACCGATCGTTGCTCAGCGTCGGTGCCCCTGTTCAGGCATCGGGTCTCGCCGTTGCGGCCACCGACATGTTCCAGCCGCTGTTCATCGGAACGGTGTTGGGGCTGACGACGCTTGGACATGTCACGTGGGCATACAACCTGACACTCATGCCAATCCTGTTGTTGGGGGCGATCGACAGGGTCGTGTTACCCAGCCTGGCCAGGGTCCAGGAGGACAGGGTGCTGCTCGGGTTGTTGACAGCGAGAGCGCTGCGCCTCAATGCTCTGCTCGCGTTCCCTGTGGTCGTGGCGGTCATGGTCGCACCCTCGGAGCTGGTCTCGTTGGTGTTCTCGGACAGATGGTTGCCCGGAGCCGATCTGCTGGTGCTGTTCATGCCGGCGATTGTCACGACGGCCGTCAGTTCGCCGCTGCTCCACGCCTTTAATGCCGTTGGCCGCACACGCGTCGCCATGTGGTTGTCGATCGCCTGGCTCGTCGTCACGTGGACCATCGGGGCTCTTGTCACGGCGAGGTGGGCGGCTCAAGGGTTCGGGTTCTTCTACGTCGGTCTCCAGGTGATGTACCTGCCGATCTGGTGGCTTGCCAAACGCGACCTGGGCGTCGATGTCTTCCGCGAGAGTCGCGATGCGGTTCTGGGGCTGATACTTGGCATCACGGCCGGCGCGTCGGTTGCGTCGTCACTCCAACCGGGCGGCCGGTGGCCTGCCCTGTTGATCGGGATCGCTGTCGGCGAGGCCGTCTTTGCTGCGACGATGTGGTTGTTCGAGAACGACAGAACAAGGGCCGACGTTGTCTTCCTCGTCGGTGGCCTGACGGGACGCCGCCTCGACCGGAGTCACCCGAGCCCGATCGCTGAACCCGCCACCCCGAAGGTTCCCGTCGCGAACGGAGCCATCGGTGACGATCGGCCCTGGAGGCTTGCACACGTCGGTCCATTCGACGGCCTGAGGGCTCTCGCCGTTTTGGGGGTGATGTTCCACCACGCCCACCTCCCTTGGCTCGACGGAGGTTTCCTCGGGGTCGATGTGTTCTTCGTGTTGTCGGGTTTCCTGATCACCGCACTCCTCGTCCAGGAAAGGGACCGCAACGGCAGCATCGACTTCCCGCGCTTCTATGCGCGGAGAGCTCTACGACTGTTCCCGGCCCTGCTGGTGATGACGGCGGTTGTTGTGCCGGTGCTGTTGCTCTGGGCACCCGGAGAGCTGCGTTCGACGTCGCTGGCGGCCGTGCCCTGGAGTCTGGCCTATCTGACGAACTATCTGGCCATGGTCGTCGAGCGATCGCTCGGCGTCTTCGGCCACACCTGGTCGTTGGCGATCGAAGAGCAGTTCTACGTGCTCTGGCCGCCCGTGTTGGCGGCTCTGCTGGCCCGCCGGAGTGTGAGATTTGCGGCCGTCTTCGCTGGTGTCGTCGCCGTTGCCGTGGCCGTCGGTCGCGCGGCGGTGTGGTTGGCGTACGAGAACCTCGAATACACCTACTTCCCGCTTCACGCCAGAGCCGACGCGCTGTTGCTCGGCTGTCTCGCCGCCCTCCTGATGACAGGCACCCGGGCTTCGCGCATCGAGCTCTTGGGACGCCGGGCCAGACCGCTCGCTCTCGTGGCGGTGTTTGTGCTGCTCGCCGTCGCCGCCGTCGCAACGACGACAGCAGGGTGGGTCTACCTGTTCGGGATGGCGGTTGTTGCGGTCTCTGTCACGGTCCTGTTGGCCCAGATCGCTGCCGACCCGACCTCTCGTCCCTCGAGGGTGCTGGCGTGGAAGCCCCTTGCGTTCATCGGCACCATCTCCTACGGCGTCTATCTGTGGCATTTCCCGGTGTTCGAATTGACGAAGGATGTGATGCCCGACCTGGCGTTCCGGTACCTCGTGGTCACCCAATTTGTCGTCAGCTTCGCAGCTGCGCTGGCGAGCTACTGGTTGATCGAGCGCCCCTTCCTGGGGCTCAAGCGCCGATTCGAGTCCAGGTAGTCGGTGCAGGCCGGTTGCTGCGTCGACTGTCCCACCGTCTGAGTCGGGTCACGGTTGATCATCCACGACCGTTCAGGCGACCCAGAATGGGGAACCACTGCGAAACGTTCGCCAACCACAACCTCCGGACAGGAAGGACTAGGCGACTGGATCTGGCCGAGTGAGTTCCGTCGACGCGGCGGGAAGGCCGTCCGCGCTGCGACGACGATCGATCGAGCGTTTTGCCCATCGTGGCGGGTTGATCAGTACCAGCTTGTCGATCGACCCGGCGTGACGTTTCATGGCGTACCAGGCAAGATGGCGCCGCACGCCCGTGATGGCCCTGGCACTGTTTCGAGCCCTCGACGACTCGATCACCGGCCACACGGCGGTGCCGTCGATCCCGTCATGGGGTAGATCGTTTTCCGACAATCCGAAGATCGCCCTGTTCATGCGAGGCCCATCGGTCGAAAGCGTCATCTCAGAGCACCTCCACCGTTGGTTCATCGCCGGTCAGTATCGATGCATAGGCGGTGCCGGCGGCTTTCCAGCTGCGCCGATCCGCCCATTCCTTGACCCGTTTCGACAGCAGTTCGCGAGTTTCGGGATCGCGGGCCAGATCGAGCATTGCGTCGGCTAGGCCGTCTCCGGTCGCCTCGACGAACCGCGCCACCTCCATCTGCTCCATCGTCGCCGAGCGGTGACCCCGAGTGGTCACCGTCGGTACTCCGTAGTGAGCGAAAGCAGCAAACGCACCGTTGTTCTCGCCCACGCCTGTGTCGTACGGCAAGACCCCAACGTCGCTCACCTGGATGAGTCGGGCCACGTCTGTGTCGTCCATCACGCGGCCGTGCCATGTGACCGCTTCGCGTAGACCCAACTCGACCGAACGCCTGACGAGTTGTTGGTGGTAGCCATCGATCTTCGGGTCGAACTTGCCGATCACCTGGAGCCGTGCGTCGAAGCCCGCCGAACGGACTTCCGCCAGAGCCTCGATCAGTTCGACGACCTTGTGTTCCTTCATGACGAACCCGAAGAACGTGAACAGGATTGTGCTTGCCTCGATGTCAAATCTGGCTCTCAGCAGCGAGCGATCGGCCGTCACGGGTTTCACGATGTTTGAACCGCAGGCGACGATGTCGGCTCGAGGTCCCAGCTTCCGGAAGCGGGCGACGCCATCTGCGTGCCAATGGCTGAACGTGACGACGCGGTGTGGGGCGTTGAGGACAGCAACCTTTGGAAGGTGGCCGAGCCGGCCGGGTTTCCAGAGCTCGTGGTAGGTCATCACAACCCGCATGCCGCGGCGCCGCAACATCATGGGCAGTAGGTGGGGCGCCCAGGCGAGCTGGAACGCATGGGCTTCGAACTGGAGCAACACGACATCGGGTGCGAGTTCGTGTATCTGATCGACCACCTTGCCCAGTTCGCCGAGAGATCCGGGAAAACAACCGTTCGTCACTTCCAGCCCGTCGCCGTCGAGGACCTCGTCTTGGCCCAACACGACAACGCTGACGTCGAGGCCTTCGTCGATCAGGGCGTGAGCCAGCAGGCTGCAATAGTCGGCGTGTCCTGAGAGGCGGGGTGGATAGTGAGCGGTGACCAGTGCGACGCGCATGGGTACCTCAAGCCACTCTCACGGCGAAGCCGACAAATCCGATCTCGACGTCGAGGAACTCGACAGGGAGATCGTCGGGCAACACCGGGGTCGGTGTCTCCGCGGCCTCGAAGCCCGCCTCGGCGAACAGGTCTTTCATCCCGGCGATCTCGGAAGGCCGCAGTGGATTCCACGGCAGACCGAATGCGGCCAGGCCCGATGTGTCGATCTCCTCGTGGACAACGTCGGTGGACACGTACAGCAGGCCACCGGGACGGATCAGTCGACGGCACTCGCCCAGCCAGGCCCGCCAGTCGACGCCGTGTTCGACAACCGAGCCGGAAACGATCGCATCGAACGATGCGTCGTGGTAGGCGGTCGCCATCATGTTCTGGCACGAGTAGTCGATGTGGTGCGAGTGTGGCGACATCGGCAACCGAGGGTTGAGGTCGATGCCTGCCACGTTGCGGACACCGAGCCGCGACGCCGCCCAGGGAGCGGGTGAGTTGTACGCACCGCAGTCGAGCATGCTGATGTTGCCGTCGGCGAATGTCAGCAGCTCGACGACATTGGCTTCGTCCCAACGTTTGGGCCTGTCGAGGGGAGGAAAGGATGTTCCCGTCAAGATGCGGTGCCGCAGGCTGTGGCGCCAGCGGTCCAGGGCCTTGTCGCCTCCCAGGCGCCGGACCGCGATGTCGAGGTCGTGTCCGGTCAAGGCGAACCTGGTCCATACCGGCCAGTCGATCCTCGGAGTGACCATCTGTGCGGTCATGGATGTGCCTCCCGTCAAACCCTCAGCTCGGGTTCGATCCCACCCACGAACTGGGATTTGAGAGCGGCTATCTCCGATCTCAGATCGCGCATCTCGAGCTGGAACGAATGGACGAGGTGGGCTGCCGAGATGTCCTCGACTCCGGCTTCGCGCAGGACGTTCAGCGTCTGAGCGAGTTGGGAGGCGGTCGCGACGTCGGGGTTTGGTCGTATCTGCGAAATCTCGCGACGCAGCGTGTCGAATTGGCGTTCCAGGAGTTCGACCGAATCGTTTGACCCGGTGTCGGGTCCTCGGCGTTCGTCGTTGCGGCGCAACAGGTCGGCCACCTGACGGCGCAAGGCGTGGGTTTCCCGCGCTTGTTTTTCCGCGAGTTCCACGGTCTCGTTGCGCATCGCCATCATCATCGAGGTTGCGCTCTCGATCGAGTCCAACATGGTTCCGTGGGCGATTGTTGCGGACGAATCGTCGCGCCCATCGCGCACCTCGACTACCGCCTTGGCCAGTCGCTCGATCGATACCTGCATTCGTGTGAGCTGGTCGGCGAGCCCTGCGCCTCTCGCCACGTCGTGCTGGATCGTATCCATCGACGAGGCCAGCGCGGAGAGTGAGGTCTCGACTCCCTCGAGCTTCCCCGGAACTACATCCAGCTGGGTTGTGCTCCGTCGGATCGACTCCTGTGTTCGCCGTACCTCTCGTACCTCTTCGTCGAGTGGAGCGGTCTTGAGCGTGGTCTCCCTCAAATGGAGCACTGCATCGGCCAGATCGTCGACCGATACCGAGTTCTTGTCCTCGATGGCTTGTCTCAGTCCTTCCACCGTCTCGCGCAGATCGGCGAGAGCCCTGTCGTTGTCCTGGCGACGGCGCCGTTCCTCGGCGTTGCCGAGAGCCTGCTGCCAATCCGAGGCTCCCTCGGTGAACTCGGGCGCCACCGCCTGCGTCGGTGTGGTCTGCAATACCGGGCCGGCCTGTGCCATCGGCGGCCGGGCGATCGCATGCACTGGCTGTGCCTGCTCGGTGTGGTGGGATGCCTGCATCACCGGTTGGGCATACGCGGGCGGTGCGGAATAGGCCGGGTAGGCGATTCCAGAAACAGCAGAGGTCTGGTGGCCAGCAGTGGTGTTTGCCCCGGAGGTGGTCGGTTCGGAAGTTGCTTCGACAGCCCATGACGGAGCGTTGGGAGGCACACGTCCCGGCTGGTTCAGTATTGCGGCACATCCGGCAAACCTGCCCGGGCAGCTGGCGCCGCTCGAAGGGCAGATACAGAGCCCGCCTTGTGGCGCCACGACCATCGCTCGTTCTGAGCTGGCGTCGATGGAGACGCCGAAGTCATAGCAGCGTCCCATCAGCCCGTTGCCTCGGATCTCATCGTTCTCAACCCCTCCGGCACAGCGTTGTGCCTTCTCCTCTCCTGTTCGTCGGCCATGAGCCCCGGAGCAAAAGTGATTGTGTGTTCACCGGGCCGCTCGCGTGGAGATCCGTTGCTGCTGCGTCGCAACATCGAACAAGGGACCGCACTAGGTTTCGCAGATGGACCTCGAACCGATTCGATTTGCCGGCGCGCCGACCCCGATGCAACGCTGCGACGATCTCGCCGAAGCGATCGGCCTGGAACGAGGCCAGCTCTATTTCAAGCGCGACGACCTCACCGCCATCGCCGGCGGTGGCAACAAGGCTCGCAAGCTCGAGTACCTGTGTGCCGATGCGATCGGCAGTGGTGCTACGACCCTCGTCACGGGCGGGGCCGCCCAGAGCAACCATGTACGCATGACCGCCGTTGCCGCGGCCATGACAGGGCTGGGTTGTGTCGCCGTGCTTCGCGGCGACCCCTCTGGCGCCCCCCAGGGGAACCTCGTGCTCGACAACATCGCCGGTGCCGAACTCGTCTTCACCGGCGACGCGTATTCCGACGACCTCGACGACGTGATCGTCGACACGGCTGCCGCGACGGACGGTGGATACGCAATTCCGCTCGGCGGATCAACTCCGGTCGGTTGTCTCGGATACGTAGAGGCCGCCGACGAGATCGACGATCAGGGCCCAGCCGACAGCCTGGTCGTTCACGCCACTGGTTCCGGTGGCACCCACGCCGGGCTGGTCGCCGGTTTTGGCGATCACGCGAGGGTGACGGCCGTAGATGTCGGGGCGGTACGGGAGATCACCCCGAAGGTCGCAAACCTCGCGAGCCAGACCGCCGTCCTGGCGGGCAGGCGGGTGCCGGTGGGGTCTCCCAATGTCATCGAGGGGTTTGTCGGCGACGGCTACGGCGCCAAGACCGATGCGACGAGGACCGCGATTTCGCTAGCCCTGCGTCACGCCGGCGTGGTTCTCGATCCCGTCTATTCGGGAAAGGCGTTTGGTGGACTGGTCCACCTGGCTGGCGAGGGGCGTCTCGGCTCCGACCGACCGATCGTCTTCGTCGCCACCGGTGGCTCTCCTGTGTTGTTCACCGAGCGATACGCCACATGGGTCGGCAAGCGGTAGATCTGCACCGTGTTTGCCAACCGACTCGCAGCGTGGGTTTCGATGTGCAAACATCGGGTCACCAAAGAAAGGAGGGGATGACTACATGATTTCTGAAAGTAGGACCTTGGAGGTGGCCGGGCGCTGAGGCACCCGCCACGGGTTGCCTCCGGCCGTTGCCCTCTGGGGTTGCGGCCAATGGTGGCGACTCCAACCCGGACCACCGGAACCCCGAGCCTCGCGGCCCTGTCCGACCGCGGCATCTGATGGCCACCCGACGACATGTCGTGTGGTCGCCGATGAAGTGGCTCGGGGTTTCTTCTTTTTCACCATGTTCCTTGCCGGGACGAGGGGGAGGAACCGAACCAATGGGTTTCGATGAACTGACCGATCACGTCGACTCCGTCTGGGATGACGACGTCGTCCCGACGCTGCACGAGTACATAACCATCCCGAACCTCAGCGAAGCCTTCGATCCCGATTGGGCGACCAATGGCCATATGGCCGCCGCCGTCGAGTTGTTCGCATCATGGGCGCGTTCACGCCCGATCGAGGGGATGACCGTCGACGTCGTCGAACTCGAGGGATGTACTCCTGTCCTCGTGTGTGAGATCCCGGCCCATCGTGCTGCGGTCAGCGAACACACGGTCCTGTTGTACGGCCATCTCGACAAACAACCCGAGATGGAGGGCTGGGACGACAACAAGGGCCCTTGGACACCGGTTCTCGAGGATGGGCGTCTGTACGGCAGAGGCGGAGGTGATGACGGCTACGCGATGTTCGCCTCGCTCACGGCCGTCGAGGCACTCGTGGCCTCGGGCGGCATTCACGCCAGGCTGGTGGTCCTCATCGAGGCAGGCGAAGAATCGGGCAGCCCCGACCTCGCGGCCCATGTCGACAATCTCGCCGACCGTTTGGGCGATGTCGGTCTTGTCGTGTGCCTCGACTCGGGCGCCGCCGACTACGAGGCACTCTGGGTGACGACGTCGCTGCGCGGTCTCGTCAGCGGAGTGCTCGAAGTCGAGGTTGCCGAGCAGGGGATGCACAGTGGTTCGGCCAGCGGGGTTGTGCCCTCATCGTTTCGTATCCTTCGCAACCTCATCGATCGGGTGGAAGACTGTGGTAGCGGGCGCATCCGCCTCCCTGAACTGCACGCCGAAATACCCGACGACATCCGTTCCAAGGCCGAGGCCGCGGCACCCCTCCTCGCCCACGAACTCGTCGGCGCCCTGCCGCTCGCCGGCTCGACGCGACCCGTCGAGGAGGACGTGGTCGAGCTGATCTTGAACAGGACTTGGCGACCGGCACTCTCGGTCGTAGGCCTAGGTGGTGCTCCCGAACCCGGCGACGCCGGCAACGTCCTCCGTCCTCGCACATCGGCCAAGCTGTCGTTTCGCCTGCCCCCCACCACGAATCCGACCCTTGCGCTCGAAGCGGTCACAAGGGCACTCACCGATCGTGTGCCCTATGGGGCCACGGCCACCTTCGCTGATGCCGAGAGCGGACCCGGATGGGCAGCACCACCTTTCGAACCCTGGCTCGCCGACGTCCTGGACGATTCCTCGGAGCGACATTTTGGGCGTCCGGCCGGCTACCAGGGTGAGGGTGGCTCGATCCCGTTCATGGGGATGCTCGGCACGAAGTTTCCGACGGCCCAGTTTGTCATCACCGGTGTGCTTGGCCCTGGTTCGAACGCTCACGGACCGAACGAGTTCCTCGACATCGCCACGGCCAAACGAGTCACGGGGTGTGTCGCCGAGATGCTCGCGGCCCACGCGGTTCAAGGCTCCTGAGTTCGCACCTGTCCCTGTATCCGCAACCTGTGTTTCTTCGGTAACGAATCGACCACCAGGTCGTAGCTGTCCTCGATCAGTTCGCGGATCTCGGCATTGCCGACATCACCATCGCACGTGATGGTGTTCCAGTGCTTCTTGTTCAGGTGATAACCGCTGGTCACCGATGTGTGTTTGTGACGCAGCCGCTCGTTGTCGAGCGGGTCGCCCTTCAGCGAGATGGTCGCCGGATTTGCGGCATCGGGGACCAGAGCGAACATCTTGCCTGCGATCTTGAACACCGCCACATCGGGTCCGAATGGTCTGGTCGACTCGGACTCGGGTTGGGCGAGACACCACTCGACCAGATCGGCATGTGTGGTCACCGGCTACTCCTTGGTGGCTATCTGGTTGGGCACCACGTTCATCTTCGGTTCGTAGTCGGTGGTCACAATCTTGCGTCGCTCGCCGCCGAGTTGAGCCGTCAGCTCGCGTCGGCAGTTCCGGCAAGGACCGTAGAAGGCCTCTTCGGTGGCGTGGTGACAGCGTGGGCAGTCGAACGCCAGTGGAGCGTTCGGGTCGTAGTCTTCGGCGAGGGAGAATTCGGTCACCGGATCATCGTTGCACGTCGAGCCAGGTCGCGATGCGATCGATCGCCTCCGTGATGTCGCGCGTGGTGCCCGCGTAGCTGAATCGGATGAATCGGTGGCCGTGGTTTGGGTCGAAGTCGAGCCCAGGGGTGGTGGCTACGCCGAGTTCGTCGAGCCATGTGCGGCACAACACCTGGCTGTCGTCGGTCAGATGGCTGACGTCGGACCAGACGTAGAACGCCCCGTCAGCGGGCGCCAGCTGGAGGAATCCGAGGTCGGTCAGGGCGCTGAGAAGCTGGGAGCGGTGTTCCTCATAGAGGGCGACGTTGCGGCGCAGCTCATCGTGGCAGTCGAAGGCCGCGCGGGCAGCAATTTGGGCCAGCGTCGGAGGGGCGATGGTCAGGTTCTGGGCCAGTCGCTCGACGGGTGTGAGGAGATCGGCGGGGAGGATTACCCAGCCGAGTCGCCAACCGGTCATGGAGAAGTACTTCGAGAAGCTGTTCACGACTATTGGCTGGCCTGGAAGGTCGATCGCCGTGTGAGCTCGGTTTCCGAACGTGATTCCGTGGTAGATCTCGTCGCTGACGAGGGTCACTCCGTTGTGGTCGCACCACGAAGCCAGATCCATCAGCTGATCTTCGTCCAACATCGTGCCCGTGGGGTTGTTGGGGCTTGCGATGATGGCCCCGTCGAGGTGACCCGCCGATGCGAGATGATCCGGGGTCAACACATACTCGGCGCCTGCACCGACTTCGATGATCACCGGCTCGATGTCGAGAGCGACCAACATGTTGCGATAGGCCGCATAGCCGGGTGCCGGGATCGCTACCCGGCTGCCGGGCGCGAATGCGGCCAGGAAGGTCAGAACGAATGCACCAGAACTGCCCTGTGTGACGACGATGCGGTCGGCGTCGACCGACACGTCGTACCAGTCTCGATAGTGGCCGGCTATGGAATGACGCAAGGTGTCGTCGCCGAGGGCGACCGTGTAGCCGAGTACGTCATCGTCGAGTGCGCGGTGTGCCGCGGTGATGACCCCCGACGGGGCACGAGTTCCGGGTTGGCCCACCTCGAGATGTACAACGTCGGCTCCGGCGGCAGCGCGGGCCGCGGCCGAGCGCATGACTTCCATGACGTGGAATGGCTCGATGTGTGCCCTGGGTGGCAGGCGTCGAGCTGAACTCTGGTTCACGGACGCATGGTGCCACGCGGGTGAGGTGAGCGGAGATCCACCTGATCTGAATCGAGTTCGATCGTCTTGTCGCCAGTGGTCAGATCGACCGCCTCGGCGAGTTCGATCTCGTGTTCGACGAGCTCAGCAGCCCGTTCCAGGCAGGTTGCAGCCGTTTGGGTCTGCCAGCGTTCTCTGGCCTTGTCAGCGGCGGACTGTTTCGCGGCGGGTCTTCGGTACACCAGCGCCAGCAGTCCGGCCGCGGCGGCCAGCGCCGATGCAATGGCCGGTTGGGATCCGATCACGCTCAGGTCCATTCATGGCAAGTCGACACGACGGGGGCGTGCTCAAGAGGTCGCCATGTCGACCACCGTACGTCCGTCTGGCAACTCGACCCCTCCGAGGTCGGCAGCATCGCCGAATGCGAAGACTCTCCCATCGGCGGCAGCGAGCCAGTATCCGTCGCCCGTCGACGAGACCCGCATCGCCACGGTCTCTGGCAATTGGCACAACCCGAGGCCGGGAACGCTGCCGAGGAATGGAGCGCCGAAACTGAATACTCCTCCGTCGTGGGCGTACAGCCAATAGGTGCCATCGGGGCGAACGGCCATGTCGATGACAGCAGCGTTCAGCGTCATCGCTCCGGTGGAGCCATGGAACCGCGATGTTCCGAAAGTGAATACACCGCCGTCGGAGGCGACCAACCAGTACCCCAAACCATCAGCGGTGGAGGCCAGAGAGATGACCGGTGCCTTCAGAACGATCGCTCCGGTCGATCCGTGGAACTCGACGCCGAATGCGAACACTCCGCCATCCGCGGCAACCAGCCAATATCCGCTCTGAGATTCGGGGGTCTCGAGCCGTCGGATCGGGGCGTTCAACTCGACGGCTCGCATGTCGCCCTTGAATTCGGCGTCGCCGAAGGTGTGAACCTCGCCGTTCTCGTCGACGATCCAGTAGCCGTCGCCAGAAGGGGTCGCCCGCATGGATGCAGGGAACGAGCCCGTCGACTGCGTGATCAGATCTCCGTGGTGTTCGACTTCACCCACGGGGTGGATCTCGCCTGCGTTGTCGAGAATCCAGTAGCCGTCTCCTGTCGCAACGTTCGTCGCTGGAGCTGGATTCGTCTGTGGCCGGCACGTCGCCGTCGGATCGGTGGTGAGTGCCGCCTCGATGGCGGACTCGACCAGGTCGGTCATCAAGGCAGCTCCGGCACCGGTCAGGTGCAGGCCGTCCCACGTGAGGTTGGAGTCGCGTGCGGTCGAGTCCCAGTCCGTAACGGTCATGCGCCCGTCGCTCGCCGCCAGTTCACGGAGCACCTGATTGGCTGGTGTGTAGTCGAAGGTGTTGCGCGGATCTCGCCGCATTGTCAGCCAGATGATGTTGCGAGCGTTCGCCGCGTCGAGGAGGGCTTGGGCCCGCGCTCTGAAGATGTCGGCGTTTCCGGCGTCGTTGTGGCCGAGGGCGACGACGAGCACGTCGACCTCGGTGTTGGTCAGTGAGCCGACGATCGAGGCACCCGTCAGGGTGCTGCGAGACTCAGCGGCGTCGAACGTGAAGTCGAAGTCGGCATCGAAGCGGTCGTTCATCTCGGTGCCTGCTCCGAGAATCACCGAGTCGCCGACGACGGCCACACTCGGTGTGGTTGCATCGGCTCGGTCCGCGATGGCGCTCACGATGGTCGTCGAGGCCACGAGGGCCGCTGCGATGATGGCGAGCTGTCTCGGTCGTTTCACGGGATCCAATCATACGACGCAGAGTGAGAATTTGACCACCTCTCGGGGTGTCGCGGATCGCTGATACCCGTCAGAGAAGGGGGCTGTCGCCACTGATCGAGTCGTCGGTCATGAACAAGCCACTGGCGGCCGCCTGGCTGAGGGCAGCCTCGACGTCCACGACCCGTGGCCCGTTGCGCACGATGGTCAGCTTGGCACAATCGCGAACGCGGTGGGTCCGGTCGCCGTCGTAGGCCAGCAACCCGGGGGCCATGATGTCGACCTCCTCGCCCAGCTCGACGGTTCGGCTCGAGATGACCGGAACAGTTCGGTAGAGCCCAGGTGCGACCGGAGCGCGAAGCGGGCGCCCACCCGGCCCGCATTCGACCACGACCCCCATATCGCTCGTACCATCACACGGCCGAACCAGACCCCCGATGGCCGAGACCCCGATGGCCGAGGGTTCGGCGCGGCTGAGCACCAGGGTTCGGATCGTCGATGGTTCGTAGGGCATGCGGTTGCCGACGAAGTCGCCGACCAGGTGGACGGCATCGATGAGGGCGATGTCTCGTTCACCGTCGACTTCGATGCGCACGACCTTGCTCTGGGGTGCAACCCCTGCGTCGACCTTGCCCGATGCCACGAGACCTGCCGCAGCGCCGGCGATGGTCGGCTCGACGCCCGTTGGGAACACATTGTTGGTGCCGGTCGACATCGGTACCAGTGTCACGTCGGGCCAAACGGTCGCAATCGTGCGGTTCGTGCCGTCGCCGCCGAGCACGATCAACACGTCTACACCCATGTCGCGCATCGCCTCGGCAGCACGGACCGTGTCGTCCGGTGTCAGCTTGGCCCCGATGTCGAGGGTGTCCATCTCGACATCGAGTTTGAGATCGGCGATAGCACCAGATGCGATACGGAATGGCTCGTCCATGACGACTATTCGTCGGGCCCCCGCCGTCACGGCCCCGATGATCGAACGGGCGATTCGGTTTCGTTTGTCCTGGTTGGTGGCGATGGCACCGCGAGCGGCGACGCGACGAACATCGCGGCCCGACAATGGGTTGGCGATGACACCGACGGTTGGTACGTGAGAAGACATTGACGATGCACCGTAGGCTCAGCTCCGATGTCATCGCCAATATCACTCCTCGTAGGAGGCCTCGATCCGACCGGTACCGCCGGCTTGGCGGTCGATGTGGCAGTCGTGTCGAGCCTTGGTGTTCATCCCGCGGTGGTCGCCACCGTCCTAACCGCACAAACCACCTCCAGCTTCGATCGCGCCGACCCGGTGGCTGTCGACCTGGTGGCGACTCAGCTCCGTTCGGTGTTGGACGATCTGGCACCGGCTTCTGCCAAGCTGGCGATGTTGTGGTCGGCCGAGCTTGCTGCCGCAGTCGTCGCATGTGTCGGTTCGAGGATCGAACGTCTGGTGGTCGATCCCGTCTTGGTATCGGGAACCGGCGAGCGGATCCTGTCGAAGGAGATCGACGCCATCTACACCCAAGAGCTGGTGGCCCGGTCGTGGTTCTTTACGCCGAATCGTGCTGAGGCAGCATTGCTGTTGGGCCGTCCGATCGACACCGACGAGCAGGCGGCGAGCGCGGCCGACACATTTGTCGAGATGGGTGCCCGTTCGGCCGTCGTCACGGGCGGCACAGCAGATCGCGAAGAGGTTGTTGATGTGATCGCAGGTGAGGTCGGTCGTGGGTTCAGCGCTCGACCCCGCCTCGGCGTGTCGCCGATGCGGGGAACGGGCGATGTGTTGTCCAGCGCCCTAGCGGCTCTGGGCAGTCTCGGGTACGACCCGGCCGACGCCTACGAGGCAGCGCGCGGCGTTGTTGTCGAGGCGGTAGCACGAGGCGTTCAGAACCCGCGCGGCAAGGGTCGTCCATCGGTCGGCTACGCCCAAGCGTGACCGGCTTCAGAAATCGCCGGTGTTGTTGACCCTGTTGGTTTCGATCGCCGCCACGGCCACCGTCGTTACCACCATGAGGATCGTCGCCATCGCCATCGCCTGCCCGACGTTGGTGGGGCCTGGGCGACCCAGGTATCGCATGATCGCGGTGGGAATTGTCGGACGGTCCGGCCTGGCGATGAAGGCGGTTGCTCCGAACTCGCCCAACGACACTGCAAAGGCGAACCCTGCGGCTGCGAACAGCGCCCGCTTGACGACGGGGGCATCAACTCGAATCCACACCTGCAGGCGTGATTGGCCCAACAGCAGGGCGGTCTCCCTGAGTTTCGGGTCGATCGATCGCACCGTGGGTACCAAGAGGCGCATGACGAAAGGAATGCCGATGAGAGCGTGGGCGATCGGCACCAACGCGGCCGATGTTCGCAAGTCCAACGGCGGCTCGTCCAGGGCGATCAGGAACCCGAATCCGAGTGTCGCAGCCGATGTGCCCAGCGGGACCATCAGGGCTGTGTCGAGTATCGAGGCGATCCACCCCTCGCCGTAGGCGACTCCGATCGTCGCAAGGGTTCCTATCGTCAGCGCCAACAGCATTGCCACAACCGCAATCGAGAACGAGTTCCAGATCGCCTCGGCAGGGGTTGCCAGCATCACAGTCGATGTGTCCCACAGCCTGGCGTAGTTCGACAGTGTGAACGCCCCGTCGAGGCGGACAGACCTCCAGACGAGGACAAACATCGGCGCGAGCAGAACAACCGTTGCAGCGCCGACGGTCGCGAGCACGAGACCGACGTCGCGGGGGCCGCTGATCGGTCGTCGCAGCTTGGCGGGTGCGGCCATCTGCTGTGCGGTGGCGGCGCGATTGGTCAACAGTCGTTGGGTGGCGAGAGTTGCGACGACGATCGATATCTGGGTCAATGCGAGGACAGAAGCGACATCGAGTTGCAGGTAACTTGTCGTCTGGATGTAGGTCTCGACTTCGAGCGTGGTGCGCGTCGGCCCGCCGAGGAAGAGGACGATTCCGAAGCTGGTGAAGGTGAATAGGAAGACGATTGCCGCCGCCGCCCCGATAGCGAGGCGCAGACGCGGCAACGTAACCGTCATGACGGTGCGAATCGCCCCCATCCCGAGGGTCCGTGCCGCCTCCTCAACGGAGTGATCGAGCCGCGACCACGGATCGGCCAGCGCTCGAATGACGACGGCGAGGTTGAGGTAGACATGGGCCAAGATCACGGCAGCGGCGCTGTTCTTCAGAGCGTCCCCGACCGGACCGAGTGAGTCGAAGACGGCTATGAATGCCGTGGCGATCACGATGGTGGGCATTACGAATGGCACGGTTGTGAGTGCTCTGACGAGACGTGAGGCCGGAACGTCGTACCTGGCCAGCACGCCGGCGATGGGGATGCCGACAGCCAGGGTGGCCACGGTAGAGACCACGGCCTGCCATGTGGTGAACCAGGCCACCCGCCACCAGCGATGGCTCGTCAGCACGTCGATGGTGGTCGACATGTCGAACCCACCATCGTGGCTGAACCCGCGCCACATGATGGTTCCAACCGGGAACACGAAGAAGCTAGCCAGAAAGATCACGGGGATACCGACGATGGCAAGCGTCGCTGTTCGTCCCAGCCGAAGAAAGCCTGCGGCCACTGGCTTCACGAATTCAGCCGATCGCCGTTTCCGACCATTGCTGGATCCATGACTCGCGGTTCGCTTCGATGTCTTGAGAGGGCACCGACAACGGATTGGACGGCACCAAGGAGTGCTCGCTGAATTCGGCAGGCACCTCGGCAAGTTCGTTCACAGGGAACACGAACATGTTCCAGGGGATGTCCTGCTGGGCGGTCACCGACAGGAGGAAATCGACGAATGCCCTGGCTCCCTCGGGGTTGTCGGTTCCGGCGAGCACACCGACGAACTCGTGTTGGCGATAGCAGCTTGCCTCCACCACGGCACTCGGTGCCGACTCGGGACGCGGATCTGCGAAGTAGACCTCGGCGGGAGGGCTTGTCGCATACGACACAACAATCGGCCGGTCGCCTCCGTAGAGCGTGAAGTCGGTGTAGTACGCCTCGCTCCAGCCCGGCTGGATCTTGACGCCGTTGTCACTGAGCTCCGCCCAGTAGTCGAGCCAGTCGTAGTCGCCGTCGGTGCCAAACTCGGCGATGGTAGCGAGGGCGAATGCCAGGCCCGGGGACGACGTGGCTGGGTTCTGGACGACGAGCAAGTCCTTGTATGTCGCCCTGGTCAGGTCGGCGAGGTTTGTGGGCGGCTCGATGGCCGCGTCTGTGAACCACTGAACATCGAAGTTGAGACAGACGTCGCCGACGTCCACAGGGAGCAGTCGATTGGACTTGTCGAGCTGGAACGAGTCGGGTATCTGGGCGAGAAGTGGGGATTGGTGGGGCACCGTGAGCTCGGCGTCGAGGGCTCGCGACAAGAAGGTGCTGTCGACACCGAAGATCACGTCACCGAGGGGATCGCCGGCTGTGAGGATCGATTGGTTGAGCATCGTTCCGGCGTCGCCGGCGGCGAGAATCTCGATCCGATAGCCGGTGTCGGCGGTGAATTGGGCGAGGACATCGTCGCTGAGAGCGAACGATTCGTGGGTCACGAGCGTCACGACCTCGGTCGCGGTCTTGTCCTGGTCATCTGACCCGCACGCTGTCAGCAGTGCGAACACGGCGATGATCGAGGCAGCGACGAGGGGTGAGCGCAGTGTGGTCCGTGGGTGGAACGTCATTTCGTGGTCCTTTCCCGGCCGATGACCGGTTCCCTACGCCGGCATTACCCGGACAGGTTCAAGGGGTCGGCGACGGTGCGTTCGTGCTGGTCGCCCTCTCAGCCCGACTCTCACGAGCTCCCCAAGGTGCACAGATGAGCATAGTTCGCGCACGCTGACTCGACACCGGTGTTCTGGCTCCCTATCCTCTGGCTGGTGAGGTCCCAGGTATGAAGCCGTGGTCGAGGGTTCTGCCACTGATGGTGTTCCTTCTGGTCACCTCGGCCTGCGGTGGTTCGTCGAAACTCGAAGAGCTCGAGGCTCAGATGAGCGACGTGTTCATGACCCAGACAGATGAGAATTTTGTGCTCGAGGACATCGAGTGCAGCGAAGAAGCCGTCGTGGAAGTGGGAGCGAGCTTCCAGTGCGCTGCCGGGGTTTCCAACGGCGACGGTCGACTCCTCGTCGGGGTCACCATCGATGGTGACGGATCGGCGCGGTTCGATCAGCAGAACGCCATCGTGGTCTTGTCCCAGG
The DNA here is from genome assembly GCA_024228575.1 of Actinomycetes bacterium. Lineage (GTDB taxonomy): Bacteria > Actinomycetota > Acidimicrobiia > Acidimicrobiales > Poriferisodalaceae > JAAETH01. Next base: position 33,719 of record JAAETH010000466.1, on the reverse strand, counting down.
TCGAGGCCGATGTCGCCGCCGATCTGACGTTTGGGCTCGGAACGACGATCGCCGTCACGTGTGGTGCCGACGCGGAGACGCTCTACAAGATCGAACCGATCGGTGGCACGTTCGTCTGCACAGCGACTTCGGTGGACTCTGCATCCACCCGCGATATCGAGATCACGGTGAGCGGCCTCCAGGCTCCTCACGCCTGGCGTCTGTTGTCGCTCTGACACACTTGTCGACCCAAACCGCTCCGTGATCCTCGTAGATGTCGACGCCGTAACCGTCACACGTCCCGAACGGCCGCTCTTCGACGGTGTCTCCGTCACCATCGATTCCGGCGACCGCCTCGGGGTACTCGGCATCAACGGAGCCGGGAAGAGCACCCTGCTTCGGGTCATGGTCGGCGCCACCGAACCCGAGTCGGGCCAGGTCAGGAGAGCCCGCGACCTGCGCATGGCCATTCTCGATCAGCGGCCCGATCTCGGAACGGGCACGGTCAGAGATGCTGTCGGTTCGGGCTGGGAGGTCGAGTCGGTCCTCGACCGTCTCGGGGTCAGCGGACTTCTCGACCGCAGGGTTGCAGAACTCTCCGGGGGGCAGGCCAAGCGGGTCGCGCTGGCGGCGGCACTCGTATCCGATGTCGATCTACTGGTGCTCGACGAGCCGACGAACCATCTCGACATCGAAGCGATCGAGTGGCTCGAGAATCGCCTCGCGCGCTTCGGTGGTGGTTTGGTTGTTGTCACCCACGACCGCCAGCTGCTCGACCGGCTCTGCAATCGCGTTCTTTCGCTCGACAGGGCCCGGTGGCACCTGACCGAGGGTGGATACAAGGCACACCTCGACGCCGAGGCCGAACGCGAGGCAAAGGCGGCTAGGGACGAGCAGTCCCGGCGCATTCTTGCCCGCCAGGAACTGGCCTGGCTGCAACGCGGTGCCAGGGCCCGTAGACGCAAGCCGAAGTCGCGCATTGCCGAGGCAAGGGCGGTCATCGACGGTGGACCCAAGGCGCGGAGCGACCGTCTGACACCACTCGGGCTTGACTCATTTGGGTCCACGCGCCTGGGGAGCAAGGTCATCGACCTCGAAGGTGTGTCGTTCGCCTATCCCGATGGTGATCCGTTGTTCAGCGGTCTCGACCACTCGTTGGCACCGGGAGGACGGCTGGGCATCGTCGGAGCCAACGGTGGAGGAAAATCGACCCTGCTCGACGTGATGGCGCGCCGACTCGAGCCGACCTCTGGAACGGTGGAGTGGGGGACGACGGTCCGGCTCGGTTACTTCGACCAGCTTGGCCGTGACCTGGATCCGGATCAGCGGGTGCGAGAGGCCGTCGTCGGTGACGATGGGAAGCTCACGGTCGCCCAACAGCAGCTCTTCGAACGATTCTGGTTCGACAACGACGCCCAGCAGGCACGAATCGGTTCGTTGTCGGGAGGGGAGAGGCGGCGCCTCGAACTGCTCTTGGTGCTCGGCGAGGGTCCGAACGTGCTCTTTCTCGATGAACCAACCAATGATCTCGACCTCGACACCCTTAGATCATTGGAGGGATTCCTCGACGATTGGCCAGGGTCGCTGGCCGTTGTTTCCCACGATCGTGTGTTTCTCGAGCGAACGGTCGAGCACGTGGTCCAGGTCGGGGGAGGGGCGGTCGTGCCGCTCGGCTCTGGAGAGGTCGTCTGGAAGGGTGTCGTCGATGCGCTCGCAGGCGAGAATCGACGTGCCGGGAAATCGGCTCAGAGGGCCAAGACCAAGGGTGCGACCAAACGCAGGACCCCCTCCACCCTTCGACGCCTGATCTCCCAGGTCGAGGAGGAGATGTCGGAACTCGAGGCACAACGCGACCGTCTCGACGGGGACCTGAGCGTCGTCTCCGACCATGTTGCGGCCGCCAAGGTGGCGGAGGCCATGTCAGAGACCGTGTCGGCGCTCGCTTCGACAGAGGAACGTTGGCTCGATCTGTCCACCGAACTCGACGACCTGGCGTAGGCTTCTCGGAATGTCACGGAGACGTCCGACCCACGACCGCACCGGAAAGATCCTCCCGCTCAGGGTGCGTCAGCCCGGTGCCTACTGGACCATTCTTATCGTCTCCGTTCTGATGATCCTGTCTCTCGTCGGGTCTGCAGTCGCACTGTTGTTCAGTTGAGTTCCGATCAGGTGCACCAGGTATACGACGTCTGGTTCGATGATCTGACTGTGCGCTGGTTCCACGACCTGCTGAGGCTCAGATGTGATGTCTTTGTCGTCGAGCAGGAGTGTGTCTATCCCGAAGTCGATGGCCTCGATCCCGAGTCGCGACACGTGTGGATCGAGATCGACGGTGAAATGGCCACCGCCCTACGAGTGATACCCAGGTCCGATCACATCCAGGTCGGCCGTGTGGTCACGGCTCCCCGATTTCGCGGGATGGGACTCGCCGGCCAACTCATGGATCATGTTCTCGCCACCGGTGGCACCGTCGAACTCGAGGCACAGAGCTACCTGGCCCACTGGTACCAGCGTTGGGGTTTCACCGTCACCGGGCCAGAAGAGATCATCGACGGTATCCCACACGTGCCAATGCGCAGAGAGGCCTAGGGGGCGGACAAGAGCGGGAGGCGGTTTCGACGCGACATCACGTGACCGATTCGTGCGGCCTGATCTTGGTGTACCCGGGCAGCCGGGTTCTCACTTCTGGAGCCTCAGACAGCGATGTCGATCAGAGCGACTGCCGTCTCGCCGGGCTGGAGTTGGCCTGCGGCCGAGCCTGCATAGGGTGCGTTGAACGAGAACACACCACCGTCCTGGGCGAACATCCAGTAGCCGGTGCCTGTCGGTGTGGGTGCCATTCCAACGATCGGCTGATCGAGTGCCATCGCTCCCGTTGAACCGTGGAAACCCGCGTCGCCGAAGGCGAATATCCCGCCGTCGCTCGCAACGAGCCAGTAGCCGTTTCCGCTGACCGTCGGTGACATACCGACGATCGGTTCCTTCAGCGTCATCGCGCCGGTTGAACCGTGGAAGCCGGCGTCGCCGAAGGCGAATATGCCGCCGTCGCTCGCAACGAGCCAGTAGCCGTTTCCGCTGACCGTCGGCGCCATCCCGACGATGGGTGCCCTCAGGGACATGCCGCCCGTCGAACCGTGGAACAAGGCGTCGCCGAACGAGAAGATTCCCCCGTCGCCCGCGACCAACCAGTAGCCGTTGCCGGTGGGTGTTGGTGACATGCCCACGATCGGTTGCTGCAGTGTGAGGTCGCCAGTAGAGCCGTGGTAGCCGGCGTCGCCGAACGAGAAGATTCCCCCGTCACCCGCAGCCATCCAGTAGCCATTGCCCGAATCACTCGAGGCTGCGGTAACGACGGGCTGAGCGAGGCTCTGGCCTTCCATCGAACCCTGAGAATCTGCAGTGCCAACAGTGATGACGCGACCGGCCGAGGTGACGAAGGCGTATCCGGGGCCTTCTCCGGTGTCGGGTGCTGTTGAGCCGCCACTGCCGGTGCCGCCAAGCGCAGCGGTCACAGCGGCCTCGGGGTCGATGAGCCCGGCTCCGAAGTCGTCGTCGTCTCCGGCCGCGCCGAGGTCCTCTGCGGTTGCCATGAGGGTGGCTCTGACCTCACTCGGATCGAGCGATGGATTTGCGGCGAGAACCAGGGCGGCCGCCGCCGATACGTGTGGCGACGCCATCGAGGTGCCGTTTGCGTAGGCGTAGTCGGAGTCGCCGCCGTTGTGGAGGGACAGGACACTCACGCCGGGTGCGACCACGTCCAGCCAGTTGCCGTAGCCCGAGAAGTCCGCTCTTGCCTTGCTCTCATCGATGGCCCCGACCGACAACACCGAGTCGAGTGCAGCCGGGTACATGGTCGGGTTGCCGAGATTGCCCGAGTTCCCTGAGGCAGCGACCACCACGACGTTGTTGGCAGTTGCGTAGTCGATGGCACTCTCGACGGTCGTCGAGTTGCTGGTCGAACCCAAGCTGAGGTTGATCACGTCGGCACCGTTGTCGACCGCCCAGATGATGCCGTTGGCCACATTGGTGGAGCTCCCGCTGCCACTCGAGTCGAGCACACGTACCGGCATGACGCCGACCCCAACCGCTGCTGCCTCGATGCCCTTTGCGTTCCCGGTTGCCGCGCCGACCACACCGGCCACATGACTTCCGTGGAAGTGGTCGGGGATGAGCCCACTGCCGCTACCCGACACAAAGTCAGCACCATCGACGAGCACGCCAACCAGATCTTCGTGGGTTCCCCTGATCCCCGTGTCCAACACGGCGACAACAACAGAGCTCGGATCGACCATTGCAGAAGCGGCTTCAAACGAGGTTGCGTCGAGAGGCCACTGGTTGCTGCGGTACGGATCGGCGAATGCCTCGAACGTCACCACCGGCTCGGCGGCGATGAGCTTCGCCTGCCCACGGCCGTCGGCGGAGGGCACCATCGCCAGAGCAGAAACCGACCCGGCGACCGCTGCGGCCTGCAGCTCTTTGGCCTGTGTTCGGGACACCTCGATGGTCTCGCTGACCAGCGATCCATCGGGGTACTTCACCAGGGTTGTCATCTCGACGGTGTCCCCGGACTCCTCGGCCATCGTGGGTGAGGTATTGGCGACGATGGCAGCAAGGGCAATCGCAACGAGCAGGGACCTGCCCAGGGCGCGAAGGAAACGAGGGCGGTTGCCACCTGTGCTGTTGCGCACTCGTCCGGGTCGGGCCTGCATCACGCGCTTCCTTCGGGATCTGAGTCGCTCTCCGCTTGCGACGTCACTCCAGTTCCTTCGGAAGCGCGACGCTCGATGTTGAGAATGTCTGTCGAAAGAATGAAGGTTGGCTGTGGCGAGTCGGTCCGACCTGGGGTGCCGGTAGGCTCGCACCCCATGGGAATCGAGTCGACCGACACCATCGTGTCCGTTACCGACGAGGCGCTCGAGAAGATCCTCGGCTTGCGCGACAGCGAAGCCGAGGGTGAGTCCCTCGGGTTGTTCATCGAGGTCACGGGCGCCCGCGGTGTCGACTACACGTACGAGCTTGCCTTTCAGTCGGTCGACGAGGCTCGTCCCACCGACGTGGTGACCTCGGTTGGTGGTCTCGCCATCGTCGTTCCCGACGACGACACCGACAAGCTCCTCGGGGCCGAGCTCGACCTTCCGAGCAATTCCCAGCAGGGTGGCCTGGTATTGCGGAACCCCAACCGCCCCAGCATCGACAATTCCTTCGACGAGCCCCTCGAGTTGACCGGCGAGATCGACGACCAGATTCGCCAGCTTCTCGAGAAACGAATCAACCCGATGATCGCAGCCCACGGCGGTTGGGCCGAACTCGTCGAGGTCGATGGGGCCACGGCCGTCGTCCGTTTGGGAGGGGGCTGTCAGGGATGTGCGATGTCAAAGGCCACCGTCACCGCCGGCATCGAACAGACCATCCGCGAACACCTCCCATCCATCGAGAACGTGGTCGATGTCACCGACCATCAGTCGGGCGACAATCCGTACTTCGCACCACACTGATCCAATCGATGGGAATCCGTTGGGCGCCAGCCCGTGTTCCACAGGTGTGATGATCATGGAAATATCCGGAACCGATCGCGACGTGGCCTTCCGGCAGTACGTCGTACCCGAGATCGATGTCATGTACCGCCGGGCGATGTCGCTCACGCGGAATCGCAGCGACGCCGAGGACCTCGTCCAGGAGGCCCTCATCAGGGCCTACAAGGCGGTCGACCGCTTCGATGGCCGCTACCCAAGAGCCTGGCTCTTGACCATCGTGCGAAACGCACAGATCAACAGGACTCGACGCAAACGTCCTGGGCTTCTCGACGATCCAGACACCGAGATGGATCGCCTCGCTGTCACCGACCTCGGCGACGACTACGACCCCGAGGCGACCGTTGTCGATCCCGTGTTCGATGCCACGATCGCCAACGCTCTTGAATCGCTGCCCGTGAAGTTCAAGCGACCCGTAGAACTGGTCGACATCGGCGCCTTGAGCTACCAGGAAGCCGCCGATGAACTCGGCATCCCGGTCGGAACCGTGATGAGCCGGCTCCACCGTGCACGCAAGCGGGTGCGCGAACAATTGGAAGATGCCGGGTTCGGGACGAGGGAGATCGACTGATGGGTTTGTTTCGCCGAATCACCCGACGGATGACCACGGGCTCGACCGAGTGTGCTCGGGTGGGTGCTGTCGTCCAGCGATACCTCGATGGTGAATACGAGGACGATCCATCGTGGATCGAGGATCACCTCGACGAGTGCGAGGCATGTGGGCTCGAGTCCGAGACCCTGCAACGCATCAAGGATGCAATCGCCAGGCAGGGCGGCCCCGACTCGATCACCAGGGCGCGGCTGCAGGAGTTTGCCGAACGCATCGCCGATGGCGGAATCGGCTCTCTGGACGACGTCGCCCGATAGCGGGGTTGGCTGCACTCGCCGGACCGTTCGCGCCCCGCCCCCGATTCGCGAGTCGCGTGTGGGGTCAGCGCGCCCCGAGGGCCTTGAAGATCGTGGCGGCGATGCCGTGACCATCCAACCCCAGTTCACACTTCAACGCTTCAGGGTCACCGTGGGGCAGGTAGCTGACAGGTGTTCCGATGTTGATGGTGCGCGGATGGAGTTCGACTCCGGGCAGCGTCGATAGTTCGTCCGAGACAAGTGATCCGACACCGCCGACCTTGATCCCGTCTTCGACGGTCGCGACCAGAGGGTGTTGTGCAGCGTCGCGCAGCAGTGCCCGGTCGAGGGGGGCAACCCTGACGTCCCAGACGCTCGCCTCGATCCCTTGAGAGGCCAACTCTTCTGCGGCCTCCACCGAAGCGTGCAGCTGGCAGCCGACCGACAAGATGCAGACATCCCCACCTGATCGGACCTTGCGCCCGGACATGCCGGAACCAACCTCGCCATCGATCGACGACGGGGCTGACCCGCGCGACCACCTCAGTGCCACGGGCCCGTCGTCGAGGCCGACCGCCTCCTCGAACATGACGCCCAGCTCGTCGTACGACGAGGGAGCGAATACGGTCATGCCCGGGACGCGCAGGCACATGGCCATGTCGAGTACGCCGTGATGTGAGGCACCGTCTGGCCCTGTGATGCCAGCCCGGTCGAGGCACAAGATGACGGGCAGTTCGTGAAGTCCGACGTCGTAGGTCAGCTGATCGAAGGCCCGCGCGAGAAACGTCGAGTACAGAGCCACAACAGGCCGTAGGCCGGCCATGGCCATTCCAGCGGCGGCGGTAAGGGCGTGCTGTTCGGCTATGCCGACATCGAAGAACCGGTCCGGGTACTTCTCTTCGAAGGACAACAGGCCCGTAGAGCCGGGCATAGCAGCGGTTATGGCCACGATCTCGTCGTGTTTGTCCGCAGCCTTCATCAGCGCCGCGGTGAAAGCCTCCTTGAACTCGGGCGCCTTTGTTTCGCCGCCCGTTGGGGCCGAGCCGGTGGCAGGGTCGAACAGACCTATGTCGTGCAGGTGTTTCTCGGTGTCGTCCTCGGCGGGGGTGTACCCGTGGCCCTTCTGGGTGATGACGTGGACCACGATAGGCCCGTCGTAGGTTCGGGCATCGCGCAGGGCCGCCTCGATAGCGACCACGTCGTGGCCGTCGACCGGGCCGGTGTAGCGAACACCCAACGTTTCGAAGAAGGCCGGTGGCTCCCACATTTCTCGGACAGCGGCTGCGGCGCCGGATAGGCCGCGCTTGACCTCGCCTCCGAGCGGGACCTTGTCCAGGACGTCGGCGATCTGGCGCCGGCCCCTCACATAGTTGGGGCTCGACCGGATCTTCGACACGGCACTCGACAATCGGCTGATCGTCGGGGCGTACGAGCGACCGTTGTCGTTCAACACGATGACCACGGGCTGGCCACTGTGGCCGAGGTTGTTCAGTGCCTCGAAGGCCATCCCGCCGGTGAGAGAGCCGTCGCCTATGACAGCCACCACTTCGCGGTGAGCCTGTCCTGTGCCCGTGAAACCGGAGCTGATGCCGTGTGCGTAGCTGAGAGCTGTGGAGGCGTGGCTGTTCTCGACCCAGTCGTGGGGCGACTCGGCGCGGCTTGGATACCCGGACAACCCGTGGCGCTGGCGAAGCCCGTCGAACTCGTCACGTCGACCTGTGACCACCTTGTGGACATACGACTGATGTCCCGTGTCCCACAAGATGACATCGCGGGGAGACTCGAAGACCCTGTGCAGTGCGACGGTCAGCTCCACAGCCCCGAGATTCGAGCCCAGATGCCCCCCGGTTTTGGATACGGCCTGGATGATGTGGTCGCGGATCTCGTCGCACAACTCGTCGATCTGCTCGTGATCGAGCGCACGCAGATCTGCGGGGCTCTGGATCTTGTCGATGATCATGAGATCCTTCCGGCGATCACCAGAACAGGCTACGCCCCGGCAGCCACGTTCGTAGGGTCGGCTGGTATGTCGGTCCTAGATGACGGGCTGTCTGGGCTTGATCCAACGAGACGCCCGGTTGCCGATGTGCCATCCGAGGAGCAACGTCAGAGCGCCTCCGGCCGCGTCGATCCAGTAGTGATTACCGGTCACGACGATGGCGAACAGCGTCAGAACCGGGTAGGCGGCGATGGCCCATCGCTGCCAACGCATCGACAACACAGGGAACAGTGCCAACGTGCACCAGAGCGCCCAACCGATGTGGAGACTCGGCATGGCCGCCCACTGGTTCGATATCGCCTGCATCGTGCCCGAATCGAACGACCACAGTCCACCGATGTCGGCGAGTGTGTCCACATAGTGGTGATCGGCGAGGTTCGCACCGTACTCTCCTCCGGCGTTCAGCAGTCGCGGCGGCATCAGGGGGAAGAACGAGAAACCCAGCAGAGCCAGCGCCGTGGTCGCCGACAAGATGTTTCGGTAGCGCCGATATCTGTTGGGTGTCTTCAGGTATAGCCAGATCATCGCTCCACCCGTGACGATGAAGTGGAGGCTGCCGTAGAAGATGTTCCAGAAGCGGATGAACCATTCCCATTCGATGAATGCCTCCTGGATGCCCTGCTCGACATAGAGGCCGATTGTGTCCTCCGCCTCGATGACGTTCAGAGCGTTGTCGAGCGCCCTGGCCGAGCCGACGCTGAAGCTGCCGCCCGAACCGAATTGATTTCGGATCGTCGAATACACAACGTAGAAGGCAAGAACATATGCGACCTCGAGCCACCACTTGCGCCTTATCGGGGCTCGATCGTCGAGCAGCGGGTCTGTGTTGGTCACATCGCTCATGGGTTTGTGTCGCCACGATCGCTCTGCGGTGTCTCGACGACCTTGTCGTATCCGCGGATCCATCCATAGGCGAACGACGGTGCACCCAGCAGGCTCACGGCGAGGTTGATGGCGTAGAGGATGAGACCGAGCAGGATCGCGTCGGCGTCACTCACCCCGAGCGGGCCCAGGAACAGCACAAGGGCACCCTCCCGCAGCCCGAGCCCTCCGATCGAGAGCGGCAGAACCTGGGCGATCAGCACGGCGGGCGCGAACGCCAACCAGGCGGTTGGAGAAACGTCGATACCGACGGCTTCTGCTGCCATCGCAGTCGCCGCGATCAGTGAGAGCTGGTAGAAGACGCCGACCGTGACGAGGTTCACCACCGCGCGGGGTTGACGCCTGAACTCGCCAAGGCCCAGGTGTAGCCCGCTCAAGGTGACCCTGATGTTGCCGGTTCCCTCGAGGCGTCTCCCGATCCTTGGGTGTTCTGCGACCGACAGGATCAACAGCAGCACTACGAGGGTCACGATTGCCATTCCGATGGCTGTTCGCGAACCGGCACCCAGCCTGCCGAGCCCCGGGTTGATCACAAAGGCGCTCAGCGAAAGAATCGGAAGCACAACCCAGCCCGTCAGGCGTTCGATGACGACCGACGCAAAACAGCGCGGGAAGTCACCCAGCCTTCGACCGAGCCTTCGCACCCGCAGGACATCTCCACCGACCGTGGTTGGCAAAAAGTTGCTGACGAAGTGACCCGCAAGGTTCAGAATCACCAGCCTGTACAACGATGGTCGATGACTGAGGGTTTCGAGGACCCTCCTCCAGCGAAGGGCGGCCAGCCCGATAGCAAGTGTGGTCAACCCCGCGGCCCCGCCGAGCCACTCGAGATCGCGTGTGTCCCACCCCGACCACATCGTCTTCAGTTCGTCGCGGGGAACACCTTGGAGTAGGAATCCGAGCATCCCGACGCTGACGAGAGTGCGCAGCAACAGCATCCAGCCCGCACGGCTGGTGCGCGTCTGTTCGTCAGGAGTGTTCGAGCTGATCATGCCGGAGGGAAGGTTAGGGGTTCGGTCAGGAATGGGTTGGTTTGGTGCCCCGATGTGCCGAAACAACGAGAATGAAGATCCGCTTGATTATCTCGCTTCTGGCCGTGCTGGTGTTCACCGCCAGCTGCGATGGAGGTTCCGGAGATGCCTCGGCCGATCCTTTTGCCGATCTTCCGGTCGTGGAACTCGATGGCACCGACGCGATGCTCATCGCCGCCGTCGACCGGACCAACGAGGTGTCCTCGTACCGATTCGCAATGTTGATGTCGCTGAGCATGCCCTTGTTCGACATGGACGAGCTGCGTATCGAGGCCGACGGAACGTTGGATATGAGGTCCGGAGAGGGCCGGTTCGTCATCGACATGAGCTCGATGCTCGAGTCGGTCCCCGCCGAGGCAACCGAGATGTTCGGCGACGGCAAGGTCGAAGTTCGCACCGTCGGTTCCGTTGCCTACATGAAGTTCCCAGCGATGGCACAGATGATGGGTTCCTCTTCGGAATGGGTGGCATTCCCCGCCGACCTGACCGGAGACGCCGTCGGATCGATGGGTCTGGCTTTCGAGGATCCAGCGATGATCATGGAGGACCTGAGGGCCGCCACATCGGTCACCGAGCTTCGCCGTCAGACGATTGGTGAGATCGAGACCACGATGTTCGAGATTGAACTCGACACCGAACAGATCGACCCGCTCGGGCTGGTGTCGGGAGACATGCCGCTGCTCGTCTGGATCGACGACCATGGGGTTCTGCGCCGCATCGAGGTCCAGTTCGACATGATGGGCATGACAGGCGGTGTTGTCGTCGAGCTGTTCGACTTCGGAGTAGAGGTCGACGTCGAAGCCCCCTCCGACTACATGACCATAGACCCGACGGTGTTTGGTTAGCCGTGTCTACCCTGGTTCCACACGACCAGGGGAGTCCAGAGCATGCTCGACCGAGATCTAGTCGAAGCCGCGATCGCAGTCGGCCTGAGTGGTGGTGCCGACTTCGCCGAGGTATTCGTCGAGGACCGTCAGAGTGTTTCAGCGTTCCTCGACGACGGACGTGTCGAGGAGCTGACGTCTGGTCGCGATCGTGGTGCCGGCATCCGTGTCATCTCCGGCGAGACCACCGGCTACGCCCACACCGCCGATCTCTCGGCTGAGGGACTTCGCCACGCGGCCGCAGCGGCTGCCGCCGTGTCCCGGTCGTCGTCGAACCCCGAAACCGTCGTGCTGGCTCCATCGGAACCCGGCGGCACCACGGTGGTCACATATCCCGAGACAGTGCCAAAGGCGACCAAGGTGGCCATGTTGCGCACAGCCGACGATGCGGCCAGGGCTGCCTCGAACTCGATCTCGCAGGCCAGTGCCCGCTACAGCGACGGCCGGCGCAAGATCCTCATCGCAAACAGCGAGGGTGTTTGGGCGACCGATGATCAGGTGCGAACCCTGTTCTCCGTCAGCTGCGTCGCTTCGGGCGACACCGGAATGCAGACCGGTCGCGAGTCCATCGGTCACACGATGGGGTTTGAGCTGTTCGACGAGTTCGACGTGGCCGATTTGGCCGAGAGGGTCGCGAAACGGGCGACCACCAAGCTTGCAGCCAAGCCCTCTCCGTCCGGTGAGCTCCCTGTCGTCATCAAGCGGGGCGGTGGTGGTGTGTTGTTCCACGAAGCCTGTGGCCATGGGCTCGAGGCCGACCTCATCAGCAAGGGTGCTTCGGTGTTCAAGGACCGGGTCGGCGAGCAGGTGGCGAACCCCGATATCACACTCATCGACGACGGAACCATGGCTCGCGAGTGGGGACACTTCAGCTACGACGACGAAGGTCACGCCGCGTCGAGGAACACCCTGATCGAGAACGGCGTCCTCACCGACTACATGTGGGATCACATCAGGGCCAGAACACAAGGTCGAGGTTCGTCGGGCAATGGTCGCAGGCAGAGTTATCAACACCTGCCCATGGTCCGGATGACCAACACATATGTACTGAATGGCCGCGAGGACCCCGACGAGATCATCGCTCAGACTCCTTATGGGGTCTACGTTGCTCAGCTTGGAGGGGGGCAGGTGAACACCGCAACAGGCGACTTCGTGTTCGGCATGCTCGAGGCCTATCTGATCGAGGACGGGAAGATCACCGAACCACTGCGCGAGGGCAACCTCATCGGAAACGGCCCGAAGGTGTTGCACGACATCGACGCTCTCGGCAACGACTTCGAGATGGGACATCCTGGCATGTGCGGAAAAGACGGGCAGGGTGTGCCGGTCGGTGATGGTCAGCCGACCTTGCGGGTCAGCCGGCTCACGGTCGGTGGCACGGCGGCGTGATGACCGACTCGAACAGTCTTCTGGCGACGGCGCAGCGGGTAGTCGCTCGGGCCCGCGGTGACGAGCAGATCGAAGCATACGCAGCCCGGTCGAAATCGACCGAGATTCGGGCCCACAACGGCGATGTCGAGTCGTTGTCCTCCGCGGAGTCCTTCGGGATAGGCGTCCGCGTTCTCGTCGAGGGGCGACAGGGATTTGCCTATGCGGGCAGTCTCGAATCCGCCGCCGTCGACGAAGCGCTTGTGGCGGCGCGCGACAACGCAGAGTTCGCAACCGTCGACCCGGACTTGGTCATGGCCCAACCCGACGGTGTGGCCGCGGCCGAACTCGATCTCGTCGATCCGAGCCTCGGGAGTTTCGATGTCGCTCGAAAGATCGAGCTCGCCATCGATCTCGAAGCCAGGTTGCGATCGATCGACGAACACATCTCGGGCGTCGAGAGCTCCGACTACTTCGATGTGTTCGGAGAAGCTGCACTGGCCTCGACCGCAGGGTTCGCCATCGAGAGCGCTGCGACGAGGGCGGGCCTGACGGCATACGCTCTGGCAGCAGATTCCGATGGAATCACCCAGACCGGGTTCGGCTGGTCTGTGAGCAGGGGTCCTGGTGAACTCGATCCCGGCACCGCAGCGGCCGCTGCAGCCGAACGCGCGACAAGGCTTCTCGGAGCGACCAAACCCCAGACGGGACGTACAACGGTTGTTCTCGATCCGTTCGTCACGGCGATGTTCCTCGGTATTGTCGGGTCCACCTTCTCGGGTGAGGCGGTCAACAAGGGCAGGTCGCTGTTCGCCGACCGTGTCGGTGACGAGATCGCCGCCGATCTCATCACCTTGATCGATGATCCAACCGATCCCGCTGCCTACAGTGCCTCGGTATTTGACGGAGAGGGGTTGGCATCTCGTCGCAATGTGTTGATCGATGGAGGCCGTCTGGTCGGGTTCGTCCACAACGCCTCGTCGGCCGCCAGGGCTGGTGTCACCTCGACTGCGAGTGCCATCAGGGGTGGGCACACATCCATACCCGCCGTCGGCTGTCGCGCACTCGGTCTCGTCCCTGGCGATCTTGATCGAGACGAGCTGTATCGCTCGGTTGGCGACGGCATCGTCATCCAATCGGTCGCCGGGCTTCACTCCGGCGTCAACCCGGTGTCGGGTGACTTCAGCACGGGCGCCGAGGGTGTTCGGATACGTGACGGCGAGCTGGCCGAGCCATTGCGCGAGTTCACCATTGGCTCGACCCTTCAGCGAATGTTGCTCGATACCGTGGCTGTTGGTTCCGACGTCGAGTTGATGCCCATGAGCGCTTCGGGTCTGAGCCTCGCCATCGCTGGGGTGACGGTGAGCGGTCAGTGAGTAGCCAGAGATCGGCCGACGGCATCCATGAGCTGGCTCGTCATGTGGTTTCACTGGCGCGCGCGGACGAGCAGGTCGAGGTCTATGCCGCACGTGGGCGATCGACGACCGTTCGTGTACACGCCGGTCAGGTCGAGTCGATTCGTAGTGGCGACTCGACAGGTGTGGGGATCCGAGTGGTCCGTGCCGGCCGTCAGGGGTTTGCCTCTGCGGGCACGCTCGATCGCGAGATCGCGTTCGAGACCCTCGACGAGGCCAGGTCGAATGCTGCGCTTGCCGAGCCCGACGACGACGTGGGTCTTGTCGAACCAGACGGTGTCGGGTTCCCCGAGCTCGAGTTGTTCTCCCCGGATCTGTTGACGCTGACCGACGAGACGCGGATCAACAACGCACTCCTGGTCGAGCACATTGTGCTTGGGCTTGATCCGAGGATCGACGGTGTGAGGGTGGCGGCGTTCTCCGATGCATGGGGAGAAGCTTCGATCGTTTCTACCCAAGGTGTCGACGTGTGGTCCAAAGGGGGGTCGTGTTCGGTCTCGGTCGCTCCCCTGGCGCGCGAGGGAGACGACACCCAGATCGGGTCGGGTGTTCATGCGGTGCGAAGCCCGCTCGATATCGATATCGAATTCGCCGCCAACGATGGTGTCGAGCGCGCATTGTCGATGCTCGGAGCCACGAAACCAGAGTCCGGGCGGGTGGCAGCGCTGTTCGATGCGAGGGTCAGCGCCTCGCTCATGGGCATCGTTGCGGGCACCCTGTCCGGCGATCGGGTGAATCGCGGCCGATCGCCGTTTGGTGACAGGCTCGGCGAAATCATCGCGTCGCCCTTGTTGACAATTGTCGACGATCCCACAGATGGCAGCAGCCTTGCCGCCGATATCCACGATGGTGAAGGGCTCGCCGCGAGGCGGAACGTCCTGATCGATGCCGGTCAGCTCGATCGTTTCCTCTATCACAGCGAGTCGGCTCGAAGGGCCGGGACGAGTTCGACCGGATCGGCCGTACGCGGCTCGAGATCGACACCGGCGGTCGGGGTCCTGTCTCTTGTTGTCGGTCCTGGTTCGACACCAAACGCCGAGCTCGTTTCCTCGGTCGGTGAGGGTGTGCTCGTCGAGGCGGTCAACGGCCTCCATTCCGGAGTCAACGCGATCAGCGGAGACATCTCGGTCGGCGTCAGGGGTCGCATGATCCGAAATGGCCAGCTCGCCGAGCCCATCAGGGAGGCGACGATGGCGACAACACTTCAGCGAATGTTGCTCGACATCACCGCGGTGGGCAGCGAGGTCGAGGTCCTTCCGGGTGGTGTTCGTTCGGTGCCGATGGTGGTCGACAGCGTTTCTCTGTCGGGCAAGTGACCACCGACGTCGGCGGGGTCAAGCGTCTCGTCCACCACCGCCTTGTCGTCACGGGTGTGGTTGCCCTTCTGGGCGGTTATGTCTCGCTTGGCCTGTTCGACGGTGTGCTCGGCATCACCTGGAGCCAGGTGAGGCACGAATTCGATCGCCCCGTGGCCGATCTGCCCTGGATGTGGGTTCCCCATGCGATCGGTTATCTGGTTGCATCGCTGCTGTCCGGGTACCTGGTCAACAGTTTCCAACCACGGCGGGTCTTGTTCGGCGGCTGTTCGGTGGCGTTGGTCGGCTTGATCTTCGTGGTTGTCGCACCTTCGATGTGGTTGCTCAGTATCGCGATCTTGCCGGTGGGACTCGGCAACGGGTTGCTCGATTCGGCGGGAAACACCTATGTGACCCTGACCGGCGGACCGAGGGTCATGCATCTGCTCCACTCGGCGTACGGCGTCGGTGTGACCCTTGGCCCACTCTTGGCCGCCGGCGTCGTCGATCTCGATGTGTCATGGCGGCTGACCTATCTGGTCCTGGTGATCATTCAGGCGCTGGTTCTTGTGTTGATGGCACGTCTGAAGCAGGCCGGGGGTGTCACCGTCGACGAGACGCGCGAACGATTTGTCGGGATACGTGGGGGCACGGCCATCTTGATGGTGGCGTTTGGAATCTATGTGGCACTCGAGGTCGGCGTAGGGCAGTGGACGTACTCACTTCTCGTCGACTCAAGAGGTATGGATGAAGGGCTCGCCGGGCTGGTGGTCGCCGCGTATTGGGGTGCCCTGCTGGCCGGCCGGCTGATGCTTGCGGCTCTGGGCAACCGTGTCGACGGGTGGACATCGCTGACGCTCTCGACCGGCGGGCTGGTCGTCGGTGCGATCTTGTTCCTCGCCGACCCCGGCGGGTTCGGATACCTCGGGGCACCGCTTGTGGGCGTCTCGGCGGCCGCCGTGTTCCCGACCATGGTGTTGCTCACACCACAGATCGTCGGCTCGGGCAAGGTGGCCAGCGCCGTCGGATTCCAATTTGCTTCGTCGTCAGCTGCGGCGGTGCTCAGTTCCATCCTCATCGGGTGGACGGTTTCGAGGTCCGATGTCGATGTTGCGGCCGTCTGGTATCTCGGTTTGGCCGCAGCGTTCGCAGTCGTCTTCGTAGTGCTTCGTTCCCGATTTTCAACATCGTGATGAAGCGAGTCCGCTCGATCGATAGGTCGGTATGCCATTCCAGGTCAATACAGCGTCTGGGTGCTGGGTTCGGGTAGGGCTCACGTAGGGTCTCTGCGATGGTTGTCGAGCCGCCCAGGTCCTCTGAGGAAGCGATCGAACGTCACCCGCACCTGGCCCATGCCCGGATGGCGGACAAGCTGCGCGTCGATATGCACACCCACACAATGTGGTCAGGCGATTCGACAACAACTCCCGACGAGGTTCGCGAAGCGATCGAAGGGGCAGCCCTCGACGTGTTGTGTGTCACCGACCACCACACCATCGAGGGAGCCTTGCGACTCGAGAACGTGCTTCCGTGCCGTGTTGTTGTCGGCGAAGAGGTGAGAACTCACACCGGAGAGCTGATCGGCTTGTTTCTCGACGAGCGCATTCCACAGGGTCTGGCCGCAGCCGAGACCGCCAAGCGCATCCGCGATCAGGGCGCCATCGTCTACGTGCCTCACCCCTTTGACCCGATGCGCTGCAACATCGAGGAGTCCAGCCTGTACGAGCTCGCCGAGGCTGGCTTGATCGACGCCGTCGAGGTCCTGAATGCAAAGACTTCCCTCGAGTCGTTGAATGCCAGGGCACGGCGCTTCGCCGATGAGTTCGACCTTGCTGCTGGGGCGGGTTCCGACGCCCACGTCGCAGAGGCTCTCGGATCCGCCTACGTCGAGATGGACCTCTTCGACGATGCCAGGTCGTTCCTCGCGGCGCTCCGCTCCTCGGCGGTCATCGGGCACCACAGCGACCCACCCAGGCGCTGGCGACCTCGTATTATTCCGTCGATCGATCCGCTGTCGTAGCGGACGCCGTGGCCGACCAGGGATCTGATGTCTCTATTTCATGCACTTGTTCTCGGCGTCGTCCAGGGTCTGGCCGAGTTCCTTCCGATCTCATCTAGTGGTCATCTCGAACTTGTGCCGTGGCTGTTTGGTTGGGACGACTTCGCCGGCGATGACAAGCTCGAGAACGCCTTCGACGTCTCGTTGCACCTGGGTACGACCATCGGTGCGATCGCGTATCTGTGGTCCGACGTGAAGCGCTACGTCGGAGCCGGTTTTGGTCCATTGTTTCGGCGTGACCCGCTCGAACGAGACGGCAAGATCGCGTGGTTCATCGCACTGTCTGCTGTGCCGGCTGTTATCGCTGGCGTCGCCCTCGAGGACGCCCTCTTGGGCGCCTCCGATGAAATCTGGCTCATCGCAGTGTTGTTGATCGTGTTCGGCGTACTGCTCGGGCTCGCCGACCGGTTGCCCGCATCTCGTTCGCAGGAAGACTTCACAGCCCGAGACGCGATCCTGATGGGACTCGGGCAGGCCTGTGCCTTGCTTCCGGGCGTGTCTCGATCCGGATCGACGCTGACGGTCGCCAGGGGCCTCGGGTTTGATCGCAGCTCCGGCGCGAGGCTTGCCTTCCTCATGGCCTTGCCGATCATCGCCGGCGCCGGCCTCTATCGAGGGCTCGATGTCATGTCGACCGGCATCCCGGACGAACTTGTTGGCGGATTTATCGTCGGATTTGTTGCTTCAGCGGTCACCGGCTGGGTGGCGGTGTGGGGAACTCTGAGGTTTGTGCGCAACAGAACATTCCTGCCGTTTGTCACCTACCGGATCATCGTTGGCGCTTCGGTTCTGCTGATTCTCGCCAGCGGCTGGCGGTGAACCCTTCGGGTCCGCCTTGCTCCTCCCTACTCGCGCGGCTCTTGAGGGGGCTAGCGGATGGGTGTGTTGGACGGTTGTCCGGGACTGTTGCCCACTCTTGGTTCGCTGCGCTCACCGGGCCGTTCGGGCCCCGCCTCCGATCCGGTCGTCGCCTTGCTCCTCCCTACTCGCGCGGCTCCTAATAGCCGACGATGGTGAAGTGCCCGTAGCCGGCGTGGGCGGCGACCGCCGCAATCGTCGTCACCGGCGCTGCCACAACCACGCGCGAGTCGGCGGATTCGGTGACTGTCAGCCCGAATCCGAGCGCGGCGACCGTGCCGGTCAGTGGATCGGTGCCGTAGATGTCGACCATGTCGCCCGTTTCGAGCGCGGGTCGTTGGGTTGCGTCGATCGAGATGGCGAGGCGCCTGTAGCTGTCGGGTATTGCAGCCGAGATCTGAGTCGCCGACGCAGGTGGGGTGGCATCGGGCGAGGTCGATCTGAGTTCCACGACCAGGGCGAGCACACACACGGCAGCAACCGGGGCGGCACGTTTGGCAATTTCGCGCCAGCGGCGAACGTCGATGGACATGATCACTTCCTTTCGATCCCGGCTCGCTCGCGCGAGCGTGGGGCGTGTTTCGGGGGAAGTGATCGGGCTTCGGCCCGTCGGTCAATCCGAGGATGAGGACGACGTCGTCGACGATGAGTCCGAGCTGGATTTGGAGCTCGATGAATCGCTCGATGTCGTCGACGATGACGAACTGGCCGAGGAATCCGATGACGACGAACTGTTGCCGGTGGTCGACGAGGTCGAGGAAGAGGACTTGCCAGGCCGTGAATCGTTCTTGTAGAAGCCACTGCCCTTGAAGGCGATGCCGACATTCCCGAACACCTTGACCAGGTTGCCCGAACACTCGGAGCAGGTCGTCAGCGCGTCGTCGGAGAATGACTGGTAGATGTCGAATTGATGGTCGCAGCTTTGGCAGAGATACTCGTACGTTGGCATATTCCGGAATCGGGTCTCGATGAGCGTCGAGTGATTGTATCTACCATGAATGCGGGTTCGACCAAACCGGTCAACGAAGGGATCGACGAGTGAACACAACAGCCCAGCAGCTGGTTTCGGACTACGGCATCGAGGCCGAGACGGCCGAGCTGCTCGTCGAGTACGGATTCGACCGCGAGATGTTCGACTCGCTTCGTTCGCGCCTCGCCGGTGGTGGCGTCGATCCCTCTCGCAACATCGTGACAGGGAGGGTTGAGGTGCCACCTTCTTCGGCATTGCTTCGTTTCCCTGCTTCTGGGACCGACGAGCGCGAGCGACTCGCTGCAATCGGGGACGACGCGATCAATGCCGGGCAGGTCGCTGTGGTTCTCCTGGCCGGGGGGATGGCGACGAGGTTCGGTGGTGGTGTCAAGGCTCTCGCCGAGGTGCTGCCGGGTATTCGTTTCGTCGACACCAAGATTCGTGATCTCGAGGTGGCGGGCCGCAACTCGGCTACCCCAGTCTCGATGGTGCTGATGACCAGCTTCCAGAGCGATCCGGTGTTGTCAGAGGTGGCGGCGGGTTTCAGCTCCGAGAAGGTCGCCATCGAAACCGCTCCTCAGAACGTTGCGATGCGGGTCACCGCCGAGGGTGAGTTGTTCAAGCGCGACGATGGATCTGTCTCTCCCTACGCTCCTGGACACGGCGACCTCGGCGACGCTGTCCGCAACTCGGGTTTCCTGGGTCGTTTCATCGCGTCGGGCGGGCGTTATCTGTTCGTCACCAACGTCGATAATGCCGCGGCCACCCTCGATCCGGCGATGATCGGCCTACACATCGACACCGGCAACGCCATGACCTGCGAGGTCGTCTCGGCCGATCAAGGGGCGACCGGAGGTGCTCCCTACCTCGTCGATGGCCACCTTCAGATCCTCGAGGCTTTCCGGGTGCCCCCGGCGGTCGCCGATATCCAGATTCCCGCCGTGAATACGAACTCGTTGGTTATCGATGCCGAACGGCTCACCGAACCTCACAACCTGACCTGGTTCGAGGTCGAGAAGAAGGTCGACGAGTTGCCTGTCGTACAGTTCGAACGGCTCGTGGGCGAGCTTTCGGCCTTCGTTCCGACGACCATGGTCGTGGTCGAGAGGGACGGTGTCGAGGGCCGATTTCAGCCGGTGAAGGATCCTGCCGAACTCGAGCGCCGCCGCCCAGACATCAAGGAGATCCTCGAACATCGAGGAATCCTCTAGGCGAACCCTTCTGACTCGGTTGCCGTTCTCCGTCGCCAAGACGTTTCCGTCGTTGGAGGCTGGCCTGCGGAGTTGGCGGGTACCGTCACGGCATGATTTCACTCGATGAAGCGCTTGACTTCGTCCTCTCGTTGACGCCGAGACGCGAGCCGACGGTCGTGCCCGTTGCCGAAGCCCTCGGGTTGGTGCTTGCCCAAGACGTCGTCAGCGATGTCGCCATACCCCCGTTCGACAACACAGCGATGGATGGTTTCGCCGTGAGGGCCGCCGATGTCGTCGAAGCACCATGCGATCTTTCGATAGTCGGCACTGTCGCGGCCGGCGACAACCCGACCGACGCGATAGGCCCAGGTGAGGCGGTGCGGATAATGACGGGCGCCGTCATTCCGCCGGGCGCCGATGCGGTGGTCATGGTCGAACTGACCTCGGTCGATGGTGACGTCGTTCGTCTGGACGAGAGTGTGCCGCTCGGAAATCACATCCGCCCGGCCGGCGACGACGTTCAGTCCGGCGATCTCGTGTTCGAACGCGGCGAACCTCTCGGTGCTGGCCATCTCGGCGTTCTCTGTTCGCTCGGCCTCACCGAGGTTCAGGTCTATCCGCGCCTGAGGATCGGCGTCATCAGTACCGGCGACGAGCTGGTCGACGATGGCGCCCCACTTCAGCCGGGACAGATTCGCGACTCGAACCGGCGAACCCTTCTTTCGCTCGTCGCCCAGGCCGGGGCAGAGGGTGTCGACCTCGGATTGGCCAGAGACGACGAGGAGGTTATCGAGGCCGCCCTGCGCAATGGGGTGGCTCAGTGCGACGCGGTGATGACCACGGGTGGGGTCAGCATGGGCGACTTCGACTACGTCAAGGCGGTGCTCAGTCGCATTGGTGAGATGCGCTGGATGCAGATCGCGATCAAGCCGGCGAAACCGTTCGCCTTCGGCACCGTCGACGGTGTGCCCGTGTTCGGCTTTCCTGGCAATCCGGTGTCGTGCATGGTGTCGTTCGAGTTGTTCGGTCGTCCCGGTGTACGCCAGATGATGGGGTTCGACGAAGTCATCGTCCCGCGCATCAATGCTGTCGCTGACGAAGATCTCGATCGGCGCGTTGATGGCAAGACCCATTTCCTGCGCGCCCGCGCGACATATGGCACCGATGGACGTCTTCACGTGCGACTCGCGGGCGGGCAGGGCTCACACATGTTGTGGGCGATGGCCAAGGCGAACGTCTTGGCCGCTCTTCCCAACGGTGATGGAGTCTCGGCGGGTGGCGAGGTCGAGATCATCCTGCTCGGTGCCGCTGGTGCCTGAACGGCCGGGGGCCGCTAGCGTTTGGGCGTGACCTCGACCGATCTCGTAGATCCGCATCGCCGCAAGGTCCGCGATCTGCGGATCTCGGTCACCGATCGCTGCAACTTCCGCTGTTCGTATTGCATGCCGGCAGAGGGCATGCAATGGGTGCCCAGGTCGGAGATTCTGACCTTCGAGGAGATCGAACGGTTTGCGAGGGTGTGCGTCGAGCACTTCGGATTCAACAGCATCAGACTCACGGGTGGCGAACCCCTGGTCCGAGCCCACCTGCCGAGGCTGATCACGAAGCTCGCCGGACTCGGGTCAGAGGCATCGAGGATCGACCTCTCGCTCACGACGAATGGCGCCACGCTGCGCAAACACGCCCAGTCTCTGGCAGACGCCGGCCTCGAGCGAGTGAACGTCTCGCTCGACTCTCTGCGACGAGACCGTTTCCTCGAGCTGACGCGCCGCGACGAGCTCGATCACGTGCTCGACGGTGTCGACGCGGCCATCGAAGCGGGGTTGGCGCCGGTCAAGATCAACGTTGTTGTGATGCGTGGCATCAACGACGACGAGGTGGTCGACTTCGTGAGATTCGGGCGCGAGAAGGGTGTGACGGTTCGGTTCATCGAGTTCATGCCACTCGACGCGACCGGCGAATGGACTCGTGACACTGTTGTCGCGGCCGACGAGATCGTCGAGAAGATCGACGCGGCCTACCCAATCGAACCGATCCGGCGTGGCAGCGAACCGGCCGAGAGGTTCGCTTTCGCCGACGGCGCGGGCGAGGTGGGCGTCATCGCATCGGTCACCCGGCCCTTCTGCGACGACTGCGATCGTGTCAGGCTCACCGCCGAAGGAGCGTTTCGCACGTGTCTCTTCGCCATCGACGAGTTCGACATGAGGCCGGTTCTACGCTCTGGCGCCGACAGTTCCACCATCGCCGACGAGATACGCGAGGCCGTCGGAACAAAGTGGGCGGGTCACTCGATCGGTCAGGTCCACTTCATCCGGCCGTCCAAGTCGATGTCACAGATCGGCGGCTGAACAGCCGTTGGTCTGTTCGACCGTCGCACCGCTGCATGAGCGTCGTCGGGCCTAGGCTCGCGAGATGTCCGTTGAGAAGCACCTGACCCACCTCGATCCAATGGGTCGCGCCCGGATGGTGGACGTGACTCCCAAAGAGCCATCACACAGGCGAGCCGTTGCACGTGGGCGGATCCACATGGCACCCGAGACCAGCGATCTGATCATCGGTGGATTGGTCTCAAAAGGCGATGTGCTGGCCGTGGCCCGAGTGGCCGGCATCCAGGCAGCCAAGCGAGCTTCTGACCTCATTCCGTTGTGCCACCCATTGATGGTCGGTGGGATATTCATCAACTTCCACGTCGACGAGACATTTGTGGAGGTCGAGTCCCACGTCGAGACCTTCGACCGCACCGGCGTCGAGATGGAGGCGATGACCGCCTGCTCGGTTGCCGCCCTCACCATCTACGACATGTGTAAGAGTGTCGACAAGACGATGGTCATCGGAGCTGTCGCTCTGTGGGAGAAGACGGGCGGCAAGTCGGGGCCCTACAAGCGGCCCGAATCGATCGAGGAGACCATCGAGAGGTACGAAACCGTGGCCCGTGAACGTGGTTTCATTTCCCACACGAACGACGGTATCGATCACGCGGAGTGAGTCATTCGTCACAAATGTGACAGCCTGTTGCGGATTCGTAGCCCATCCGTAATACTGGCGGCGAAGCGACGTCGGTTGACAAATCGTCAATCCGGTTTTCCACCGGCACGGTCGGCCGTCGGAGCGATGTACAGGGCGAAAACGCGGAGTTTGCCTTTAATGACAGCGGGACTGAATCAAATCATCCTCGGTGCGCTTGCGATCATGTGGGTCGTCGTGCTCGCGTGGGAGTTCATCGGCGATCTTCGCGACGGCAGGTCCCGTCGCGATCCGATGCGGTCCTTCCACCAGCAGCTCAATGTGCTGGGAACCATGGCCCCGCGCAAGCTGGTCAACCCGGCTCACCGTATGTACACGAACGCGACACCGGCGCGGCTCGTCGCTGCTGGTATTCCCCAGTCGAGGACGCATGCGGCCGAACGCCGGCGCATCGTGTTCATGATTCTCGCCGCTGCCACCGGCATCTCGGCCATGGGCTGGATGTTGTCATCGGGGCTGGCCACCGGCATCGCCCTGGCGATCACTGGGGGCGCGCTCATCGTGTTCGCATGGCAGGCGATCAAGAGGCGCCAGGCCAGTGTCGAGCGAGCCCAGAAGGTCAGTTACCTTCCGTCGGCAACGCGGCTCGATGTTGCACCGTCGCCGGTTCGTCGTCGAGTGAACTGACAGAACTCATCGCCAGCAGTATCGGCTACAATGGCGGGTCCTTGATGGGGGTGTAGCTCAGCCTGGCAGAGCACTTCGTTCGCAACGAAGGGGTCGTCGGTTCAAATCCGGTCACCTCCACCAAATCAGTCAACCTTGAACCAACGGCGACACAGTTGCTTTCTGTGTCGCCGTTGTTCGTTTTCGGTACGTCGTCCCACTTGTACTTCTGGGCTGCGGCGCATCGCGTGAAGTTCTCGGCGTCCGGGTGTTTCTCCGGAGACAAGCCCAGTTCGGTTTCGAGTTCGATGATCACCTCCGACGTGTCTTGCGCGTGCCCAGCAATCGGAACATGAAACGCTGCAACGCCATCGAGTCCTTCCGGCAGTCGCTTCACCGCGAGTTTTCACGTTGTTCGCTCATGAGATGGATCTTGTGATGATCCTCACCCCAATCATCGCCCGCGAACACAGTCATCGAACATTCGCCGGAGTGTCTCGGTCGTTGGCGCGTCTGGCGGACCCTGGCGAGAGTCGACGGAGGTCCAGGGGGTGTTGTCGACTCTCGTGATCCCAGGGATACTGTGTCTCGGATTAGGTGGGAGAGCACGTGACTGCGGTATCCAGACTCATGCGGGATGGCGCCGGGATTCTGGTTCACCTACTCGCGGGAGCGGTGGTGGTGTGGGCCACTATGCATGGCCTTTTGCGTGATCTGTCTGGGAGGTACTTCGGACCCGTCGATGCTGATCAGAACATCTGGTTTGGCTGGCGGTTTGGTCGAGAGCTCCGAGTGTGGAATCTGGTTCCGAGGCGTTTCGACGATGTGGTCGTTCCGATTGGGTTTGATGTGTTCCTCGTGGACGGCTTCTTGCCGCTGTGGTTCACAGGGTTGCTGAACCTCGTGTTCGGGCCGATCCTCTCCTACAACCTCGCGTTGGCTTCGATTGCGGTCGCGAACTACGCCGCCATGTTCGCGTTGGCACGAACGATTACCGCGAGCAGGGGCGTGGCCGCCAGTGCTGCGGTACTCGGTGCCATGTCTCCCGTGATAGCGACTCGCTTCACCGGGCACATCCAGCTCGCGTGTGTCTTCTCCGCAGCATTGCTCATGCGCGAGGCAATGCTCTGCTTTGCCGGCGACGAATCGAATGGGCAGGTTCGTCCGGTACGACTTGGCGCCCTGAGTGTCCTCGCATACCTCTGCTCGATCTACTTCCTCATGGGTGGGCTGGCGCTCTTCGCGATTGTTGGACTTGTTGAACGCCGATCGAGCTGGCGCAATCTAGGCAGGATCGCGTTCGCGGGGACCGCAGTCGTCATCGTGTTGTCGCCGGCGGTCATCGCGCGGGTACAGCTCGAGAGGGCCGAGCGACTTGCGCGGTCCGACGCGGTCGAGAATCTACGTGAAGACTTCTACGCTTCGTCAACCAGCGCCTACTCAGCGGACTTCTTCTCGGTGGCCGTTCCGAATGATCCGACGCTGGTCGAAGCAACGACCTTCAGACCGGTGACATTTCCGCGAACCGGCGAGACCCTATCCTTTCCGGGGTACCCGATCCTGATCGCTATCGTCGCTGGGGTGTTCCGGGCGACTCGACAGCGCTGGCTGATTGCCTGGACCAGCGGTGCCGTGCTGATTGCCACACTTGGCCCGATACTTCGATTCAATGGTCGCAGAGTTGTGCCATTCGGTAGCGACGCTGGATATCTGCCCTACGAGATCATCCGCCGGTTGCCCGTCCTTGATGCAATGCGAGCACCCGGGCGATTCGCACTACTCCTGCCTGTTGTCGGGGTGGTGGCGATTGCCGCACTCCTCCCCCGTCTACTCGACGCGCTTCCAGGTGATCACGGCCGTCGACGGCTTGCGATCTCGGCTCTTGCGTGCCTCACAGTGTTGCTGAGCCTCCCGAGCATTCTGCACCTCAACTCAATTGCCGGACTTGGGCTGAATACGGCGGGCGGAACCATCGCTGCATTCGCTGATGACGATGCTGAGGCGTTCATGGTCGTCCCGACCGACTGCACTGGTGTGGAGGTCATGTACCTCCACGTCCAGATTGAGGCCGAGCAGCCCATGGTCGGCTGCGGACCGCAGTTCCAGGCGATCCCATGGTTCTCCGAGGTCCACGTCTACGCTTCCGACCGGGCAATGAGAACACTGAGCTGCACGCCATCATCGTTTGGTCTATACGGATCGCGGGCGCCTCTCGACGACAGCACCATTGACCAAGATCTTGATCGGCTTGCGAGACAGTTCGGGGTTCGGTTCTTGCTGGTCGACGAGTGGCAGCTCGCCAATCCTGCTTGCACCGACGTCGCCGCAGCCATGGCAGAGCTCCGCGTGAGTCATCACGCAGAACCCGCGGGCCAACGATTCACGCTCCTCGATCTCGGATCTTTTGGGGGCTAGCGGATAGGTTCGACGGGCGGTTGTCCGGGACCATCGTCCACTCCTGGTTCGCTGCGCTCTTCGGGCGGTTCGGGCCCCGCCTCCGAACGGTTGTCGCTTGCGCTCCCCGTGTTTGCGCGGCTCCGCAGCCCGCCAAGACCTACTGGTGGCAGCCGGGGCAACGGGCCGACGTGCCTGGTTGGGTTGCGAGAAGACTGTGGCCGTTGATCGACGCACTTGCGCCGTGCGCAGAGCGAGGGGCAGCACTGGCAACTACGGGCTCGAACCGTTCTACGTGCGAGGACTGTCGCGCCTGGACCCTCTGTCTTGTCCTCCTCTGGAGGGTGAGACTGACTGCTGGTGATGCGGCTGTTCGGGGTGCTGTGATCACCTGGAGCGCACGAGGCGCGGGTGCTGCAAGACACATTCGTGCGCCCGCTTGAGAACTCCGAGTGGCCCGGATTCTACGTGTACGTCGCGTCGAGCGGCTCGAGGGCGAGGTGACACTTTCGGATGGACCCCTGGCCATCAGCGGTGCCGCTCATCCAGACAGGGTGGCTGAAGTCGGATGCAGCGCCGCCGACTGGGATCTTGGGGAGGTACGGGAATGGAATCGACAGCACCTTTTGGCACGGGATGGTTGAGGGTCGATCACGATCTGTCGCCGGAGCGTCTCGCGCAGACCATGATCGTTGTCGGCCTCGGCGTGGCCGCCGGGCTTGCGGTCGCCATCGCCGTCGCTTCGAGCTTCGGGAACGGCTACTTCAGTTTGGTGATGGGACTCGGTGTACTGGTGATCTTTCGCGCCGTGCTCGTGGCCGTCACAAGATCGGCAACAGCGCACACCGAGTGAAGTGACACCGAGGGCACCGGTGTGTTCTCACGCACCGTCTACCTCGGAAAGACTCACATCGAAGCCCATTGCCGCGCTGGTTCAGAGGCAACACAGGTAGGTCTGGGAGTCCGCGACAGCAGCATTGTCTCAGCCACTGGGTACTGTTGCGGGGGTGAAGGGTCGACCAGAAGGCGAACCAGAGAGCGATCCGACGGGCGAGGGTGACTCTGTGAACAAGAGTGCACCGAGCCGACGAGGTACGTCGACGACCTCCTTCGGCACCGGCGCACGCGAAAGCCACGATTCCTCCAGCTTCTATGCGAGGTTTGTGCCACCCGAGATCTCGACGTCGACGGCCGTTCACGGCGCGGTTGTGGGCATCGACAGCTCGATCTGCTTCGAGGGCGATTCCTCGAACATGCAGGCGTTGCCGGACAATTCTGTCGCTCTTGTGGTCACCTCGCCGCCCTATTTCGTCGGCAAGGAGTACGAGCTCGCAGTGACCAGCGACGCCGATCAGCTCGAGCGTCGTGTGCCCGAGTCCTATTTCGAGTTTCTGACGATGCTCCGCGATGTCTTCGCCGAATGCCTACGGGTACTCGAACCGGGCGGACGGATCGCTGTCAACGTTGCGAACCTTGGCCGCAAGCCCTATCGCAGCCTGTCGGCCGACGTCATCTCAATCCTGCAGGACGAGCTCGGAATGCTCCTGCGGGGCGAGGTCATCTGGCAGAAGGGCAAGACCTCGTCGTCCTCGTGTGCCTGGGGGTCGTTCGCCAAGGCGGGCAACCCGGTGCTTCGCGATACCACCGAGCGGGTTCTCATCGCCAGCAAGGGCCGTTTCGACAGGGCTCCAACGGTCGCCGAACGCAAGAAGCGGGGTTTGCCGTGGAAATCGACCATCACCAATGACGAGTTCGTCGATGTCACCTCCGACGTCTGGGAGCTCGATGCTGCCTCTGCAACACAGGTCGGCCATCCGGCGCCTTTCCCGGTCGAACTCCCCAAGCGGCTGATCGACCTGTACACCTACGAGGGCGATCTTGTCCTCGACCCGTTCGCCGGCAGCGGCACCACCCTTGTGGCGGCCGAACGCCAAGGCCGCATCGGTGTCGGCTACGACACCGAGCCCGAGTACGTCGACCTCGCCAACGGACGGGTCGATCAGGCGATGAAACGGCGCGAACGTCTCGAAGAGGCGACCACGGCCGTTGAGCAACAACTGTTCACGCTGCATCAAGAGCTGTTCCGGTCGCTCGAACCCGACGAGCGCGAAGAACACTTCCAACGCCGGGCTGTCATGCAGGGGCGCAAGGTCCAAGACATCGCCCACCATCTGCTCGAAGAGGTTGGGTTCATCGTCGACGAGAAGGCCAAGGTGCGTGGAGCCGGGGTTCAGTTCAACTTCCTGGTCACCAGCGCCACGGGCGAGCGGCAGTGGTACGTCGACGTGTCGGGCGCCTTCACCACCAGTCGACCAGGCCTACTTCGCACCGACACGTTGTGGAAGACGCTCGGCCGGATCTCGGTGCTCAAATCCGTCGACGACACGGCCGAGGTGCTCGTCTTGACGTCGAACCTGCCGCGCCGTAACAGCCCGGGAGAGAAGGCCATCAAGGCCCTCGGCCCTCACATGGTCTTCGACGCTCTCGAGCTCTACGACCCCGAGGCCCGCAAGCGGCTCAAACGATATGCCCAGGGAGAGAGCGAGTCGCTTCCCGGATTCTGGAGCGAGGCAGATCTCGCCGGAGCCGACTGAGATGGCGGGGGTCGCCTATGCCGTAGTGCATTCTGACCCTCCAGACGTCTACCTGGCCGACGACATCCAGGTTCTCGAACGATTGCTCGCGCTCAAACTGGTGGCGGGCAGCGAACCACACCAACTTCCTCAAGGG
Source organism: Actinomycetes bacterium (assembly GCA_024228575.1). Taxonomy (GTDB): domain Bacteria; phylum Actinomycetota; class Acidimicrobiia; order Acidimicrobiales; family Poriferisodalaceae; genus JAAETH01. Next base: position 4,655 of record JAAETH010000466.1, on the reverse strand, counting down.
GTTGCGGCCACGTTGCGCAATGCCCTTCTCGACGAGCGCTGGGGTGATGCCCTGTACGAGTGGATCGAGGTCACGGGCATGAAGGTCGATGTCTATACGTCGCTCGAGATCCACACCGCCGACCGCCTCCCACCAGATCTGATCGGGGCGCAGCTTCAGTTCACACCGCTGTTCAAGGGGGCGTCCTGAGGCGGGTGGAACCATCTGGCAAGATCTGGTCGCAAGAGTCGAATGGAGCCGTGATGTCAGAGTTCTTCCCAGACGTACCAGGCCCGGTGCCGTTCATCGGTATCGATGGTGAAGGGCTCGGCTACCGGGTCTATGACTCCGATCAGATGGTCGGTGACAAGTCGATGGCCGACCATCTGAGGCTCGCCGTTTGTTACTGGCACAGCTTCAACTGGCCCGGCAGCGACATCTTCGGCGATGGCACGTTCGATCGCCCCTGGTTGGCCCGAGACATCGATCCGATGAGGGCGGCAGAGGCGAAGCAGGATGCAGCGTTCGAGTTCATCTCGAAGTTGGGAGCGCGGTTCTTCTCCTTTCACGATGTCGACATGGCCCCACAGGGCGCGAGCCTGAAGGAATCGCGTGCGAATCTCGACGCGATGGTCGACAGGGCCGCAGCGAAGATGTCGCAAACAGGTGTCGAGCTGTTGTGGGGTACCGCCAACCTGTTCTCACATCCGCGGTTCGCGGCTGGGGCGGCTACCAATCCGAATCCGGAAGTATTCGCCCACGCGGCTGCCCAGGTGCGCCACATGCTCGACGCAACCCATCGGCTGGGTGGACACAACTATGTCCTGTGGGGCGGCAGAGAGGGCTACGAGACCCTGCTGAACACTCGCATGCGTCAAGAAGCAGACCAGCTCGCCCGGTTCTTGTCGATGGTGGTCGACTACAAACGAACGATCGGCTTCGAGGGCACCCTGTTGCTCGAGCCAAAGCCCCAAGAACCAACCAAACATCAGTACGACTACGACTGCGCCACAGTTCATGGCTTCCTCGATCGGTACGACCTGCTCGGCGAGTTCAAGGTGAATATCGAGGGCAATCACGCAACCCTCGCCGGTCACTCGTTCCACCACGAGGTCGCCTATGCGATCGACCACGGCATCTTCGGAAGTATCGACGCCAATCGGGGTGATCATCAGAACGGCTGGGATACCGACCAGTTTCCGACGTCGGTGGACGAGCTTGTTCCGCCCGTCTACGAGATCCTTCGAGGGGGCGGCTTCGAGACCGGTGGATTCATGTTCGACACCAAACTTCGCCGTCAGAGCATCGACCGCTCGGATCTGTTCCACGGACACGTCGGGGGCATCGATGCTCTGGCAAAGGCGCTCCTCGTGGCCCACAAATTGTTGTCTGAACGGACCCTCGAAGGCGAGCGCGATCGTCGTTATGCGGGTTGGACCGACGATCTGGGCACCCAGATCCTGAGCGGATCGTTGGGCCTCGGCGAGCTCGCAGATCGGGCAGTCGCCCACAACATCGACCCGACCCCGGTATCGGGTGGGCAGGAACGACTCGAGAACGAGATCAACCATGCGATCTGGTCGACGTCGTGAGGGTTTCCAGATGAGTCTTGTTGCCGGGGTCGACTCTTCGACCCAATCGACGAAGGTCGAACTGCGCAACATCGAGTCGGGCCGGTTCGTGGCGAGGGCGTCGCGGCCCCACCCTTCGACCAGCCCGCCGATCAGCGAGCAAGATCCCCGAGACTGGTGGGCGGCGCTCGTCGGGTGCCTGGAGGAGCTGTCAGCGCACCTCGGCGATGTGGTCGCCATCTCAATCGGTGGGCAACAACACGGGCTCGTGATGCTCGACGACGCCGGTCGGCCATTGCGCCCTGCGAAGTTGTGGAACGACACGACATCTGCGCCTCAATCGACGAGGTTGATCGATGCCAGCGGCCCCTCTTTCTGGGCGTCGGCCTGCGGCTCGGTCCCCGTCGCGGCTTTCACCATCAGCAAGCTGGCATGGGTCGCCGAGAACGAGGCTCACCTGATCGATCGAATCGTTCGATTGATGCTGCCCCACGACTATCTGACATACCGACTCACCGGCAATGCCGTCACCGACAGGGGAGACGCTTCTGGCACGGGCTGGTTCGACGCGTCGAACGACTCGTATCGCCCCGATCTGCTCGACGCGGCCGGATGTGGCGCTCTGATCACGAGGCTTCCGCGCGTTCTCGCTCCGAGCGAGATCGCCGGCGAGGTCGTCTCGGACGAACTGTTGGCTCTGGGGCTGGGCGGGGTTGTTGTCGGGCCTGGCACGGGCGACAACATGGCAGCCGCACTGGGTCTGGGTCTCGAAGTCGGCGACCATGTCATCTCGCTCGGTACCTCGGGAACCGTCTACGCCCGGTCGACGACCGCCACGGCCGACGAGTCTGGCGCCGTCGCCGGGTTCGCCGACGCCACCGGTCGCTACCTGCCCCTTGTCTGCACGTTGAACGCGACCAAGGTCACCGACACCGTCGCCGGGTGGCTCGGGACCGATGCCGCTGGCTTGGCCGATCTGGCATCGAGCGCGGCGGCCGATGTCGACGGTCCACTTCTTGTTCCCTACTTCGACGGTGAGCGAACACCCAATCTGCCACTCGCCACCGGCAGCCTCCTGGGATTGCGCAACGAGACCAGCAGGGAATCGATTGCCCTTGCCGCCCACGACGGGGTGTTGTGTGGCCTGCTGGCCGGGCGCGACGCTCTGGACGCAGTCGGGGTCGACGTGTCGGGTCGTTGTTTCCTCGTTGGCGGAGGCTCCAGGTCGATCGCCTACCGTCAGAGGGCGGCCGACCTGCGCAACTCGCCGGTGACGATTCCCAACGATGACGAGGTTGTCGCCACGGGTGCAGCGGTGCAGGCAGCGATGGCGTACCTGCAGGTCTCACTCGAGACGATCTCGCAGCAATGGGGTCTCGGGGCCGGACACCGAGTCGAACCGGCGGTCGATGCGACCTCGATCGTCGATCGGTATGGCGAAGCTGCGTCGTAGCTCCGTGGGCTCGGCCTAGATGATTGGTTCCAAGGGGTTGGTGGTCGTAGGTGATGAGTGATCGGGCGGGTCCGCGACGTCGGTCGCTCCTGCGGTGCTGGTCGCCAGAGCCGATCCGGACGCGTCCGCGGACGCGTGGATGACACTTTGAGTAGTGGCGAAAGGGTGATCGCGTGCGCTCAGCGGTCGAGTCGTGCGCTGTTCCGTCGTTCACCGGCTGGAAGGGATCGACCGCCCTCGTCGAGATCGCTTGCTCCGCATCGGGCCGGTTCGACCTACGTCGAACCCTAGACAGGGGGCGGGACAGCCATGATGAGAATGGCGGCAGAACGGGCGGCCACCGATCGTGGCGGTTGTAGCACGAGGAGCGCAATCCACGCGTCCGCGGAGGCGCCGACGCCTGGAGCAGGGACTCTGACAGACTGAACTGGCAAGTGGTATGAACGGTCGAGGCTACCGATGAGACGCTCGACGAAGCGAAGGAGACTGGGTTCTACCTTCGGGCCAGCGTCTGTCGCGCTGGCGGTGCTGGTCGCCGGGTGCTCGAACCAGTCGGGCGATGCGGAATCGACCGACGCTGGCACCAAGACCCGATTGCAGACCGGCACTGCCGAGACCGCAGGTGAGTGGGCGCTGGTCGAGATCGAGCCGGGCTCGATGCGGCCCTTCGAGCTCGATTGGAGCCGCCCGACCCTGACGATTCACGATGGCGAGGGCTGGTGGGGTCACGATGGATGCAACACTTTTGGCCCCGTGGCCTCGGGTGGAATGTCGCACACCGCCGTCGGCTGTGAGATGCAGGCCGACTACGACCACATCTTCGCGACCGTGCACGGAGCCGTCGCGGTCTCGACCGAAGGTGATCGGCTGATCGTCGAGTCCAACTCGACCCGACTCGAGTACCTGCCCCGCTCCCTCGTGCCGCGCACACTGGCAGAATTGGCGCAAGCGATGCTCGTCGATCGAGCGACGTTCGTCATCGACCCCAATGGCCCAGGCCTCACCTTTGGCCTTGCGGGCTCGGACGCGTCGTGTCGGCTCATGTGGGAGTCGGGATGGCCTGGACCAGCGGCAGCTACGGCGTTCGCCGTCTTCGGCCCGCTCCACTTGCCAGCCATGGCGGTCCAGGAACAGATCGCCGTATTCGACAGGACCGAGTCCTCCGAGCGTCGCGCCGCCGAGGCCGATTCGGTCTTCGCCGAATGTCGGGAAGCCCGACCCGACGACGTGTGGTCCGACCTCGACCTCGACTACACGGGTCCCGGTCGCTTGGCCGCTACCTCACGAGCGACCCGCACCCACAACCACGACCCCTACGGCAAGCCATCCTCGACGCCGATGCAGCGCACAACAAACCTCGCTGTCGTGAGTGCGAGGATGTGTTGTTGGACGCGGACACAGACGCCTGGTCGGGTTCCGCCGGTGTTGATGTCGGTTTCGAAGTCGGTGGAGCGGTGACGGTTGTCTGCGATGAGGATCCGCCCGGCGGTATTGAGGTCGGCTGGTGCAGCATTTGGAGGCAGGTTTCGCGTTCGTTGGCTTTGGCGCCGGTGAGCGCGTAGGTGATGGGTAGTCCTGAGGGTGTGGCGATCAGGTGGAGACGCAGACCCCAGAAGTAGCGGGAGTGGCTGGCGCAGTAGTCGTACTGGGCC
>JAAETH010000465.1 GCA_024228575.1 Actinomycetes bacterium | reverse complement strand
GATCGCGGCGGGCGGCCGGCCGGGTCGGAACGTCGGCGCCAGCGCAAAGCTCCAGCCGGGAGAGGGCCACACCGCCCAAACGTTGCGGCGAGCCGAGCTTGTGGCGGTCGAGAACGATGGCCGGATCGGCATGATCGGCCGACCCAATCTCATTGGAGCGCTCCTCGGGAAGGCTCACCAACTCGACGGATTTCTTCGGTGACGGTGGTTCAGAGGCCTGGCGCGGGTGTGAGGATGGCCCAGGGGTAGCCGTTTCGGGTGATGGTGATGCCGTGGCCCGAGTCGATAGCTGCGCTGAGTTCGTCCCAGCGTTGGGGTACATCGGCGGCTTCGATCTGTCTGTCGGGTGTGCCGGCAAGGGTGCGCAGGATCTCGGTGCACGTGTCGTTACGTAGGGTTCGTTCTGTTTCGGCATCGTCTTCGGTGATGTGTTGGCCGTCGACGAGCCAGTCGACGGCACGGATCTGGGCGCAGGCGTCGCGGTAGGTATGCCAGGGGCTGACCAGGTCGGGGAATTCGTAGAGGGTGTCGCGGAATCGGCGGAACGCGCCTCGTCCGTGGAGGGCTCGGTTGAGTCGTTCGTGTGCTCGGGGTCCGCTGACTGCTTGGGCGAAGCGGGCCATGTCGTTGTAGGCGTCTCGTGAGCCGAAAGCTTCGATTGGTACGAGTCCGCGTTCGTTGGGGTCGTCGTCCTCATCGCTGTAGTCATTCCATGGTGAGAGACCGAGTTCGGTCCGGCCGCTGGTTGGGTCATACCACCAGGTGGTTTCGCCGCTCGCGTCATCGAGCGCTTCGGTGATTCCGGCGATGTCGATGTCGGCTACTCGAAGTGACGGACTGTTCGGGTTCTGGGCATCGGGGTTCACGTGTCCATTCTCGGCGTTGGCCACCAGCCTTGGCCAGTGAGTTGCGAGACTCGATGTTGTGTATTCGGTGTATGCGACGAAGAAGCTGTTGGACCGTTTGACGCGCTAGCTGTCTCCGGTGGTGGAGCCGCCGTCGATGCTGGGGAACTGGCACGCGAACTACCGGGCGTGGCGCGAGCGTGGTGATGTGGATCGAGTCCATCAGAAGGTCCGTGCTGCCTGGACCGTCCTGGGTCAGTCGGGGTTGGTTGTGATCCGTGAGAGGTGAACGCCTCGTGGCGCACGACTTCGATGAAGAGGATCACCCGGTGCCGGCGCAGGGTCATGTGTCGACGGTGAAGAAGCTGGTGCGATCATCGCCTCTGCCAGCACGGCGAAGGCAGCACGATCGACGGGCGTGAACCTCGGACGGGTCACCTGTCGTTGGAGCACTCGGCCCCACAGGCGAAGGGCACGGATCTCGGCGTCACGGTCATCGCCAGAGACGATGAGCAGTCCAAACGGTGAACAGCAGTCGTGACAGCCACGAGATCAGTGATAGCGCCCGCCACCTGGCGGAGCCCGAACCTCGTCGCACCTGTTGCGGCACGTTTCGGGCCCGCACCGACCATTGCTGTGTCTCCCCCGGGACAAGGAGGGGCCATGCCCCCGGACGGTCCAACGTATCGAAGAGGAAACAGCGGGGGTTGAATGATGCCAGCGGTTGCACCCATCGCCTCGGGGGGCCATCGTGGACGCATGAGAATGGATGTCGACTTCGAGGGACATGGCGGAGTATTGCTTCGGGGCTGGCTCTACTTGCCCGATGGTGCTGTCGGTGCGGTTCCCGGAGTGGTGATGGCCCATGGTTTCTCTGGGGTGAAGGAGCAGGGTCTCGATCGGTATGCCCAGGTCTTCTGCGACGCCGGTATCGCCGCTCTCGTCTACGACCACCGCAACTTCGGAGTGAGCGACGGCGAACCGCGCCAGTTGATCAATCCGTGGGCGCAGATGCGCGATTTCCGACACGCGATCGGATGGCTCGCCGAACGCCCCGAACTCGACGCCGATCGACTGGCGGCCTGGGGGACGAGCTACAGCGGCGGCGAGGTGATCGTGATCGGCGCGCTCGACGACCGTGTCAAGGCGGTTGTGTCGAATGTGGCGTTCACGGGGTATCCGGGGGTCGACTACGGCACTGATGCTGGCGAATTCGGTGCGATACGCGACGCTCTGTTCGACGAGACCGGAGACGGTCCGGCCGATACGGGTGAGGTGATGGGCCCCATCGCCCTAATCGCGGAGGAGGGAGCGGACGGCGACTCGATGTTCGGCGAGGGGGACGCGTCCGGGCTCTTCCTCGGGGTCGATGAGAACGGCAACTCTACCTGGCGGAACTTCGTCAACGTCCAGAATGCGTTCTCGGGCGAACCGATCTGGGATCCGGGCTGGTCATTCGCTCATCTGGCTGCACCGTTGCTGATGGTGGTGGCCGGGCGAGACACCGTCACCCCGGCCGAGCTCGCCCTTGCTGGGTTCGAGCGCGCT
>JAAETH010000464.1 GCA_024228575.1 Actinomycetes bacterium | reverse complement strand
CCGTACCGGGGCGAACCCCATGCCACAGTTGCCCATGACCGCGGTCATCACGCCGTGCCGGCACGAGGGGGTCAGTAGGGGATCCCACGTGAGCTGGCCGTCGAGTGGGTGTGTATGTATGTATGTCGACCCAGCCCGGGGGTGACGAGAAGTCCGCTGCCAACGAACCGATACATGGTCCACGGCGAGACTACGAGCGCGCTATCGACGCCCCCGTCGTCCATAACCGCGACCATTTGGTCACCGGTCACCTCGGCTGGTCCGGCCAGCATGTCCGCCCACGGCCGGCCGGGATGATCCCGCTCGTATGCATGCAGCTGCACGTGGACGAGCGCAACGAGATCACGATCGCACAGCCCTGTCGGTGCGCCACGGCAAGATCTGTCGCCACTTCGATTCCGCGGCAGCAGGCCTTCCTCGTCCACATTAGCCGGAGCTCTCGCCTACGTATACGGTCATGATCTAGGGCTGGCGGCCCCATCGAGGAGACGACATGACGGAATCTTCACCGAATCTGCCTGGCAAGTTGGGAACCCGGCGCTGACGATCAGCAAGGATCCGCGTCTG
>JAAETH010000463.1 GCA_024228575.1 Actinomycetes bacterium | reverse complement strand
AGGGACTCGGGAAAATCATGATGAGCATAGAAGTGATCGAGGCCCTTCTCGAACTCCGTCTCATCCACCACCGTCACATAGGCCCGCAAATCCTGCAACGCTTCATCACTCCCAGCACTGCCAATATCCATATCAACAGCCAGAATGATCTCCCGACGCGGCAGCTGACGCTCCCATTCATCGTCAAATCTCCGCTGCTCTGCCCTCCGTCTTTCCTCTGCCTCGCTATCGATCGCGGGCTTCGTTGTGGGGTTCGGGACACTGCCGACGAATGTGTCGAAATCGGAGCCCCCCGGCGTTGAGCCTTGAACGACCGGCGTGGATTCGTCGATGATCAGGGGCGCAGGTCGGTCGGGGCTCGCGGCCCAAGACGGCCGAACACTTTCACCACCGTCTGACCATACGAAACGGTTGGGGCCATTCTGGTCGGCAACAGTCCCTGGTTGATGAGGCGGCCCATCGACACCGTCGTGTTCGACCCATTGCTTGTCGGCGGTGTCCCAGTAGTGGCTGGGGCTGGGTTGCGGAGTGTCCGTGTGATCCTTGAACCAAGTGCCGTTCAGGTAGACCCACGGTTCACCGTTGTGGATCGTGACATCACCGTGGCGCGTCAGCTCGCCGATCAACGGCCGGCTACCGACCTCATTCCATGTATCACCGTCCCAGAAGTACTCGTTCCCCTCGTATTCGACAACATCGCCGAAGCCGCTGGCCGTGGCGGAGATACGAGGGATGATGGTCGGGAAAGGCCGGTAGCCTTGGTCGATGCCGTGGCCCGGCGTGTTCCAGTCCGGCGGTGCAAAGCCCGCCTCAGCGGGATCTACACCACCGAGTTGCGGGTATCCGTCCGCACCCGTTTCGTTCACGCCGTTTGGGAGTTGCTCACCGAAACCCCACTGGGCAGGCTGATCCGTCGGCAGATCGTCGTCGTGATCGTAGAAGCCGAAGGCGTTGTCGTGAGACTCAACACCACCTTCTCCCAGGGAGCCTTTCGCCGGCCTCACCTCTGACCGGCGATGAAACTCGACGGAGTCGTCGGCTTCAGCGTCTGGCGTACCCGGCTCTGCGTTCGCCACGACGATGGGACGGGGCGCTGGCGGAACCGCTAGCCAACCGAGATGGGGGTCGAAGAAGAGCGCCGACCCTGCAGGCGCATCGGCTGGCAGCTCGGGGACGTCACGCGCGCTGGCCGCGCCGAGCACGAATACGTGGCCGAGATCGGGGTGCTGCTTCGAGGGATTGGGCGCGCTACCCGCCTCGTCGGATCGGTCTCCGAATCTGTCGGCGTCCGAACTGTCGTTCCCCTGGGTATCGCTCACGGCTCGCCCTTCGTCGTTGTGTTCCGGACCGGCCTCGTCGCCGGTCTCAAAGGGTGGTATGCCCGAGGCGGCCCCAGAAGTTCGCGGTCCAGGCTGGTTCTCCGGCGGGCCGCCACCTCCGGCCAGGACATCGGAATCCCCGGCATCGTCGCCGCCGGCTTCCCGGATGAAGTCGACGAACCGTGAGCGAAGGGCGCCGAGATCGGCGGCTTCATCGTCGCCACCGACATCGTGCAATCGGCGGAGCGCGTCATCATCGATCACGATGAATCCCCCTCATGTGCTGAATCCACAGGCTCGCGGAGTCGCCCACGTGCGCGGCTGACCCGAGACCTGACGGTTCCGATGGGCACGTCGAGCGCTGCTGCCGCTTCCTCATAAGAGAACTCACCGAGCGATACCAGCAGCAGTGTCTCCCGATCGACGTCGGGTAGACGCTCGAGGGCGGCAGCGAGCGACACGAACTCGTCCACTGTCTCCGTTGGCATCGAGAGCTCACTCCGCTCTGCCTTGAGGCGGGCCGCCAGGTCCGAGTACCGGCGGGTGGTTCGGTAGTGGCGCTTGACCACATTGGACGCGATTCCGAAGAGCCACGGTCGAGCCGAGCCGTGTTCTGGAGCAACGAAACGATCTCGGGCCTCGAATGCAGCGGTGAAGGTGGCCATCAGGACATCCTCCGCATCGTCGGCCCCGACTCGCCTTATCGCATAACGGTGCAAGGCCGTGGCGTGACGATCGAACAGCTCTGCGAAGATCTCCGGCTTCGTGGAAGCGCGAGCTACGACACCCGCATCGTCCAGCCCGCCCAGATCCACGCCAACACCCTAGCCAATAGAGGCAGGCACTAGCTGCCGAACACACTCTGCACCCTCACCCACGAATGGTGAATTCGTCGAAGGTCGTGCCATCGCTGAATGTCAACTCATGCACGACGATCTCGTAGCCGTCGCCGTCCAGCTGGATGATAGTGAGCGAGCCGGTGGTCATGAAGTCAGAACCCTTGACCGGATCTGGCCCTGGGCCATCCACATCGAAGTACGGGCAAATACCGGTGCTCGAAGACGCGTCGTCGCATGAAATGTCGAAGGTTCCGGTCTCACCCGTCCATTCTTGGCCGTAGCCCGTCGTGTACATCTCCAATGAAAGGAAGAAGCCATCCGTCTCAGGGGCCGTATGGATGTGGAAGAACGGGTCACCGCCACCGCTCGCTGGTGAGTAGAACGGTTCGGCTCCGAGTGCCGACCAGTCGATGGTGACGACATCGTCCTCGATTGCGAGTGGAGGTGCTTTGGTGGTGGTCGTGGGCGCCGCGGTAGTGGTGGGTGTCGCGGTTGTGGGGACCGGGATCGCCGTGGTGGGTGCCGCCGAGGTGGCTGGGGCCGCCAAGTCCGGCACCTCGGTGACGGTTGTCGATGTGATCGGTGCTTCGGCGGCGCCGTCCGATTCGCTCGACGAATCGCCGCACGCAGTGATCAACAAAGCCAGTCCGATGCTACTTAGCGCCAGCTGGGTTCGCCTGCGTCGTCCTGTGTTGAACCTGGCTGCAGTTTCGAGACTCACGATTCTTCCCTTGCTTCAGTTGTGCGGGTGCGCCGATCGGCATCTAGTTGTGTATGTGTGGTGAATGCCTGCCCGAGCGAAAGAGTTCGCGGTGAGACGGAAATTCCTCTCGGCAAAGCTCCGTGGAGGGCCCACCCAACGATGACGAGCGCGGTAGCGATCGTCGACTGCGACGGCATACCGAACGACGGTGAGGGTCCAGCGGGAGGGACCTGTCGGATAGGCGCGAACTCGGCTTGATGTTGTGTCAGATGCCGTGGCCACATCGAGGCTCAGGGCGCGGGTTGCCATCGGGCGTGCTTCCAACAGTCCGCTGGGTGTCCCGAGTGATCAGCAGAATCGAGCAGAGCCTTTCGAGACCCAAGAAGCACTCCACCCAACAACGAGGACCGACCGTGAAAGAAGCTTCATCAATTGTGGGCAATTGACCGTGGGCAGATGCGGTTGGTAGCCTCACGTTCCATTAAGAATTGCGAGGTGGTCCGCGATGTCTCATGAAATGGTCGCAAGGGCGCGGCGGGGGGCCCGATGGTTCGGATTGTTGCTCATGTTCGTCCTGCTCACGACCGCGTGCAGCGACAGCGACACGGACACCGACAATGGTGAGCTCGGAGACTCGGGAAACTCGAACGAGCAGATTGACGACGGATCGGGCGGGTCCGAGGCCAATGACCCCGGTTCGGATAACGATGACGGTTCCTCGAGCGACGACGGTTCTTCGAGCGACGACGGTTCCTCGACCGACGATGTCGGTCCCGACAACGATGATGCCGCCGAGATCGTCGGCAACGACGAACTCTCTGACGAAGCAGCCGAGCTTCTCGACGACATCGACGATGTGGTCTCAATCGGCGATTGCGAATCGGAGGTCGTCGGTCTGGCTATGTCGGCACCCGATGGTTGGACATGTCGGGTCTTCGATCAATCCATCGGCGGGATGGATGGGTTCACGTTGTTCACCGAGGGGAATCAGCTGAACATCACACTGGGGACGCCCAGCAAGCTTCCGGCGCCATGTGAGGTCTTCGGCGATTGCGACAGTGCGGTCCCGATCGCTCTCAGCGACAACTTCCCCGACGCGATGAGCTACGAGCTGGCTGGCACGGTGATCATCTGGGGCACCTACAAGGACAGCGACGCCGAGCTCGCTATCACAAACCCCGCTTCACTCACACCCGACGAGTTGGAGTTCATCGGTATGGTGCTCGACTCCGTCGTCGATATCTCCTAGCGACACAGCTCGTCGGCCGGCAACCCGAAGACTCACATTGGGTGAGCAAGCGCCCTTGCAAGACAAACTGGATCACGTCACTATCTGGGGTGCGGGTTTGTTTCATGCCACCATCGAGGATGACGACGTGGCATCTTCGATTCGTGTTGTGCCATCGCCAGCCACAATTGGGACTGTTGCGGTTTGTGTGTAAGTGGGGTGGTCTTGACTGATCCGCGGCTGTGGCTGGCGGGTTGGAGAGGATCATCTCATGAACGAAGTACCCGAGGTTGTGTCGATGACGGGTCTGGAACCGGCGCGGTCGGCTGGGCTGGCGCTGCCGCCTGATGCCCGTCTGTCTGTTGTTGTCGAGCAGCTGGTTGACCAGGCTCGTGCTGATGGTGTTGCCCTCACTGGCGAGGGCGGCTGCAACCCTGCGGGTTGCCGTTGACCGGTCTGATCCAGCAGGTGCTCCAAGGAGCCCTCGAGGCTGAGATCACCGATCACCTGGGTTATGAACCCCAGGAGGCCAAGGGCCGCGGCAGTGCCAACAGTCGAAACGGAACCTATGCCAAGACGGTACGCACCGAGATCGGTGACGTGCGGGTTGGGGTCCCGCGTGACCGCAACGGCAGTTTCGAACCTGTCACCGCGCCGGTTGGGCAGCGTCGCCTGTCTGGTCTGGATGGCCGCAAGCGGTTTGATGGTGATTTCGCTCTATGGGAAAGGTTTGACGACTGGGGACATCGCCGGCTTTCTTGAAGACAATCACGGCCAGCTCGTTGACCGTGGCACGATCAGCCCGATCACCGACAGCATTGTCGAGGACATGAACTTGTGGCAGTCGAGGCCTCTCGATTCGATCTATCCGGTCCTGTTGGTTGACGGAATCGGGATCAAGATCGGAGACGGCACCGTCACGAACCGTGTCGTGTATGTGGTGATGGGCATCAACATGGACGGCGAACGCGACGTCCTGGGCTTGTGGGTTGGCCCGTCCGGTGGCGAGTCAGCCAAGCTCTGGCTGACCGTCATGACCGAGCTGCGCAACCGTGGTGTCAAAGACGTTCTCGTCTTGTGCTGCGATGGGCTGAAAGGCCTACCGGATTCGGCTCGGGCCGTGTGGCCTCTCGTGGATGTTCAACTTTGTGTCGTTCACCTCGTCAGGAACAGTCTGCGGTATGGGTCCAAAGAAGCACTGGGGACCGGTCGCACGCCAGATCAAGACCATCTACACAGCCCCGTCACTGGAGGCCGCCGAGCATATCTTCGACGAGTTCGCCCAGACCTGGCAGGACAGGTACCCGGCGATGATCCAAGCATGGAGGGCGATCTGGGAGGACTTCATCACGTTCCTCGATTTCCCCGTCGATCTCCGCAAAATCGTGTACAGCACCAACGCGATCGAGTCATTGAACGCCAGGTTCCGAAAAGCAGCCGTGCGCAGGGGTCACTTCCCGACCGAGCAGGCCGCGTTGAAAGTGCTGTATCTCACATCGATCGAGAAACGAAAGAACAGGAGCAACCCCACTGGACGAATCAACGGATGGAAGTCCATCCTGAACACACTGACCATCCACTACGGCGACCGAATCACGGCCGCCGAACAATAGAACCGACCATCCCGCTTACACACAAACCGCGACAGTTCCTGGTGAGGTCTGTGAGGAGGATCGGGTAGAGGCGTCGAGCGAGGTATCTCTTGATGCAGCGCACGGTTTCTCGGTGTGAGAGCCCTTCGGTTTTGCGGCGGTCGGCGTAGGCGCGGGTTTCGGGGTCGTGTCGGAGTCGAACCATCGCAATGACCCACAGGGCGTTGTTTGCTTGGCGGTCGCCTGACCGGTTGAGTCGGTGGCGACTGGTTTTGCCTGATGACGCGGGGACCGGGTCTACGCCACCGCAGAGCGCGGCGAAGCCTGCTTCGGTCTTGATGCGTTGTGGGTTGTCGCCGGCGGTGATCAAGAGTTTGGCTGCGACGTCGCGTGAGACACCTTGGTGAGCGACCAGGTTCGGGGCTGCCAACGCTACGAGTTCGCCGAGGTCGCGGTTGTGGCCGT
>JAAETH010000462.1 GCA_024228575.1 Actinomycetes bacterium | reverse complement strand
CTTCGCCATCAGATCCTGGTCCTGCAACGCCAGATCGCCCGCGCCAAGTCCACCCCAACGGACCGGACAATCCTGGCCGTGCTCTCGCAGCCATTCGACCGGACGAGCCTCGGCCGGGTCATGCTGATCGTGCACCCCGCCACCGTGCTCGGCTGGCATCGCCGCCTCGTCGCCCGCCCCTCGCCCCAACCCCCTGCCCCCCCAACAGGCCGACCGCCCACCCCCACTGACCTCCATCGACTCGTGCTGCGCCTCGACACCGAGAACCCGACCTGGGGCTACCGGCGCATCCACGGCGAACTGCGCCGTCTCGGACACGGACTCGCCGCCTCCACCGTGTGGAAGATCCTGCGCGACGCCGGACGCGAACCGACACCGGATCGCACCGGCCCATCATGGAGCGAGTTCATTCACAACCAAGCCCACGCCGTGCTCGCCACCGACTTCTTCTGCGTCGACACCGTCACCCTGCGCCGACTCCACGTCCTGTTCTTCATCGAGATCGACACCCGACGAGTGCACCTCGCCGGCATCACCACCAACCCCACCGGCCCCTGGACAGCACAAGCTGCCCGCAATCTCACCATGACCTACCAGCGGGCGATCAGACTCTTGATCCGCGACGGCGCCGGCCAATACACCCGAGTCTTCGACAGCGTCTTCGTCGCCCTCGGCGCTGAGGCGATCAAAACGCCGCCGGGAGCGCCTCAGGCGAACGCGTTCGCCGAACGATGGGTCCGCACCGTCCGCCACGAGCTGCTGGACCGGACCCTGATCTGGAACCATCGCCAACTCCGGCGACTCCTCGAGGACTTCGTCGAGCACTACAACGGACACCGTCCCCACCGAAGCCTCAACCAACAAGCACCCACCGACGACGCTGCCGCGTCCGCAATCGACCTCGGCCACCCGATCCAACGCACCACCACCTGCGCAGGACTCATCAACGAGTACCGACCAGCGGCCTGACCCGCGAGACACGCCGAACCGTCCAGGACCAGCGGCTCCGATGCGCACGGAACCACCACCCCCTCCCCCACACCGGCACCCCACGAACCAGATCAACGACTCCGATGACTTCTCGGCACCCTCAGGAGCCCACCACCAGATTCCACGACCAACGGGTCAACCTCGCATCTGGCGTCGTCCTGCGGTAACCAGCGTCCCTGAGCAGCATCTGGCGACCGGCCAATCCGCTCCCTACCGCTCCAGGGTGCTAGATGCCATAAGCAACGCGACACCCCTGCGGCTCATCTGCCGGCGGACTCCAGGAGGTTCCAGAACGCCGCCGGAGCCATGACAGGCGGCGACTGTCCTTCCCATTCCAGGAGGTCCTTGTCCCCGGAGACGATGAAG
>JAAETH010000461.1 GCA_024228575.1 Actinomycetes bacterium | reverse complement strand
GACCGTCGAGTTGATAGTGTGCCACGCGCACCGCAACTCCTCAGCAAGCTCACTGACCGCACGGGGCACCGTTGCGTTGATCGATCGGCGGGCGCGGGTCGGTCGGTTGGGTGTCGGGGTTCGGTCAGATCACAGAGGCGAGCTCATCGAAAGCGGCCGCCAGGCGTAGACAGTCGCGGTCGGCTTCCTCGCCGAGTTCGTAGTGACCGCGTCGAAGATTCTGGACGAACGCGTGACCGCGGATCACGATCGACGCGGTCCGATCAGTGCTCAGACCGCGCATTGGTTTCAGCCTGGCCTTGAGTCGGCCGTGGTCCCACTCGATCCGGTTGTTCGAATACTGCTCGGTGTCATGGGCCGCTTCTGGAATCAGCTCATCGACAACGCGCAGCAAGGGTGCAGCTAGATCGGTGGTGACCTCGACAGGTCGCCCGTGGCCGGTCAACGCGGTCTCGAAGAAGTGCCTGGCGGCGGCGGTGTTGCGCCGCTTGGAGACGTAGACGTCGATGACCTGGCCGTGCTGGTCTACTGCTCGGTGCACGTAGCGCCAGACCCCGGCGACTTTGACGTAGGTCTCGTCGACGAACCAGCGGTCACCGACCGCGTGTCGGCAGGGCCTGGCGGCGTCGATGAGTAGCGGAGTGAATCTCTGCACCCACCGGTAGACGGTGACGTGATCGACGTCGATGCCGCGTTCGGCGAGGAGTTCTTCCACATCTCGGTATGAGTGTCCGTAACGGAGGTACCAGCGCACGGCCAGCAAGATCACCTCGGGAGGGAACCGGTACCCGGCAAACGACTCGGACTCAGCAACGGCACGACGATTCACCCGATCACCCTCGCCTCTGGGCACCCGATCCGTCAACGCAACGGTGCCCCGGCAAGGGCACCGTTGCGTTGATTGATCGGCGGGCGTGGGTCCGCCGGTTGGGTGTCGGGGTTCGGTCAGATCACGGCGGCGAGCTCATCGAAAGCGGCCGCCAGGCGCGTAGACAGTCGCGGTCGGCTTCGCTGCCGAGTTCGTAGTGACCG
>JAAETH010000460.1 GCA_024228575.1 Actinomycetes bacterium | reverse complement strand
CAGCACGTTGTGGTGGCCGATCGGTACGGCCTTGGGAGTGCCGGTCGAGCCCGAGGTGAACAGGATGTATGCGTCGTTGTGGCCGTTGGGTGAGGCATCGATTGGTTCGTCGGGAAATGCGGCGAGATCGATGTCCGAGAACGACCTGATCTTCGGCCGAGATGAAAGGTCGAGTGTGGCCGAGCTGGCCGTGGGCGCCAGGTTGTCGGTGGTCAACACACATGTTGGTTCGCACACCGACAGCATCGCAGCGAGTCGCTTCGTCGGCGTTCGGGGGTCGAGCGGAACGTATACGCCACCTGCCTTGAGGGTGCCGAGCATCGCCACGATGGCGTCGATTGATCTCGGAGCGAAAATGCCCACGCGGCCGCCACCGCCTGCGCCGGAGTCGAGAAGGAATCGACCGAGTTGTGTTGCGGCCCGATCGAGTTCCGCGTAGCCGACCTTGGCACCACCATCGACAATGGCGACGGTGTCGGGTTGAATTCTGGCCGTGTGTTCGACCAGCTGGTGAAGAAGCCTCATGTGTTGTCGATAGGAGTATGCAGGAAGGACCAGCTCCGTCTGGATACTGGGCGGGATCAGTGGTGCACGAGGCGTCGGAGAAGTTCCTTCCGGCGTCCTCTCAACTGTGGTGATTCGTGTGATCGATCCTAACAATCTGGACTGCGTGAAGCTCGGTGTCTACACAGACGCTTCGATGTGCGCCGGCGCCGAGGTGGCTGCTCGCGAGCTCGTTGCCGCTCTCCCGCCATCGATACGAACTGTCGTCCTCGGCCCGAACTGGGACGTCATCTCACACATTGCCGCCGGTGGATCGCATACGAGGGCCGTCCAGGTGCCTCCGTTGCACGACAAGGGGGACTTGACGAACTGGCTGCGGGTGCGCCGGGAGCTGCGAGATCTCGATGTGTTGCACCTCAACAAGGTGGATCCGGGTTCGTTGCGGTACGTCGAAGCGGTGGCACACACAACCCGTGGCCTGGCCGTTGTCTCAGTGGTGCACTGTGTCCAGCCGATTACATCGAACATCGCCCACAGGCTCTGTCGAGCGCTGGCGCGGCGCGCAGACGCAGTGGTCGCCGTCGGCAACGCCCCCGCCATCGAATTGGCGGATCACCTCGGTATCGCCGCCGGCGCCATCGACGTGATCCCGAACGCAGTTTCGGGTAGATCCTCGATACCTAGGACTCGACCCTCGAGATTCACCGTCGGAGTGCTGGCTCGCTTCGTATCGCGCAAACGAGTAGGCCTGCTCGTCGAGGCGGTGGCGAAGGCTCCTGGTGTTCAGCTACTCCTGGGCGGCGATGGCCCCGAACGAGAGCCCCTCGAGGCGCTGGCGGTCCGCCTCGGGATACAGGATCGAACGACGTTCCTCGGCTGGGTAGAGCCTTCCGAAGTTCTGCACTACTCGACGATCCTGGCTTCGTCATCGGACCTCGAGAGCCATCCCATCTCGTTTCTCGAGGCTCAACACGCCGGGTTGCCCATCGTTGCTTCCAATGTCGGAGCTGTCGGCGACATCGTTCAACATGGGCTCAACGGGTTGCTTGTCTCTGCCGGCGACTCCGCCGAAGCGTATGCATGCGCGATACGTCGACTTCAAGACGACGAAGACCTGCTCGGCGAACTCGAGCGAGGAGCCGTGGTTTCCGCCTCGGCGGCTAGGCCCGATCTCATGGCGAGCCACTACGTTGGCTGCTACCGCATAGCCATTGCTCGATGCAGAAAGCACGGGGTAGGGAATGCCTAGCGAGGCGAATCGACTCAGGACCGAACTCGGGCGGCCACTCTTCTGGGCCCGCAAACGGCTACGGCCGCGCGGCCTGGTTCTCATGTATCACAGCGTTGGAACGGTCGAAGTCGACCCATGGGACCTCTACGTCACAAGGAAACGGTTCGCTGAACAGATGGAGGTTCTGGCACGCTCCGCAGTCCCACTTGCGCTCCCCGAGTTCGCCCGACTGCAGAGGGAGGGGCGCCTGCCGCGCCGTGCCGTCGCTGTCACCCTCGATGACGGATACGTGAACAATCTCCATGAAGCCGCACCGATACTGGAACAGACCGGAGTCGACGCCACCGTATTCGTGACCACATGCCAGCTCGAGAGTGGGCGCGAGTTCTGGTGGGACGAATTGGCCCAGCTGATCTTGGGGCCCGACGTGCTCCCGGACCGCATCATCGTTGGGCCAGAAGCAGAACAACCGACGCACATGATCGTGGGTGAGGCGAAGAAGTACTCGGGAACCGATCGCGCGATCGATGCCCAGTTTCGCGACACCTTGGGGAACAAGAAGAGCGCTCGCATGGGCCTGTTTCTGCGAACCTGGGCGGTCTACCAGGCCATGACACACACCGAGAGGCAGCGCGATCTCGATCGCCTGTTCGATGACCTTGGCGTCGAACGCAGGGCCCGCATCACACACCGTTCGATGACAACCGATGAGGTCGTGACGGCAAGCGATAGCGTCACTGTCGGTGCGCATACTCTGACGCACCCACTACTGCACCGGATGAGCCTCGCCGAGGCCGACCACGAGATGCGCGAGTCGAAGCGGTGCCTCGAGCTGCTACTTGAGCGCGAGGTCTCGACGTTCTCCTATCCGTTCGGAGCTCGCGACCAAACGGTCGTGAACGCTGCCATCGACATCGGTTTCGACAGCGCGTGCGCTGGTTATCCCGAGACGGTGTGCTCGTCGACTGATCCGTTTCAGCTGCCACGTGTACAGGTGGGCGACTGGACCGGCGATCAGTTCGAGCGGCAGATCGATCGGTGGTTCCGATTCCTATGACGGGCGACAAACACCCTCCCGCAGTGAGCGTGGTGGTGATCTTCCACAACGAAGAGCGATACCTTGCCGACGCCATCGACAGCGTGGTCGCTCAGGACTTCGTGAACTGGGAGATGGTGCTTGTTGACGATGGGTCGACCGACCGCAGCGCCGAGATCGCGCTGGCTGCTGCGGTATCCGATAGTCGGATCTGTTGTGTGAGTCAGCCTGGGGGAGCAAACCTTGGGGCTAGCGCTGCGAGGAACCTCGGCGTTGCCCGGGCTCGAGGGGTCCACGTGGCATTTCTCGATGCAGACGACTTGTGGTTGCCCCACAAGCTCAGCTCACAGCTCGGTCACCTTGCGACTCATCCTGGCACTCGTGCGGTGTACGGCCCGTTGACATTGTTCGGCGATGACCCAACCGTGCCGGGTTTCATCGACGGGAAGCTGTATGGGTTGGAGTGCGACGGAGTCATCGTCGAGTCCGATCGCGTGTATCACCCGCCTGAGCTGGTGACGCTCTTCATTCCGCACAACGATCTCTATCCGTCGGGCGCGATGTTCGAGCGGGCGCTGTACCACGAGATTGGCGGTGCCGATCCCGAGTTCCGTGACTACTACGAGGACGGAGTGCTGTGGCTCAAGATGTGTTTGTGCGCCTCGGTGTACTGCACTTCTGAGTCGACGTACCTCTACCGTCAGCACGCCGACTCGTCCACGGCTGTTGCCGCCCGCTCTGGTCGTGGCGTGCAAGAGGAGACTCGCTACTTCGACTGGGTGGAAGAGTATCTCGGACGGCAGCCAGGCGAGATCGCACACGAGGTTTGGAAGGCACTGGCAGAGGCCCGTCGCCCCTATCTCCACCCGTATCGTCACAAAGCGCTCGAGACCGCTCGAAGATTGCGTCGCCGCCTCAGCCGGTTGAGGCGCTCACGGTGATCAGACGTTCCGGCCGAAGGGTTCTACCGGGAGGACTTCCGTAGCCGCCTCCGATCACTGGTCCAGCTCGTCAGGCCTGATCTTGGAGTATCTGCCACCGATGTAGCCCTCGATGCGTCCGGCGGCCACCGAGCCGTAATATCTGACCTGATCGATGTT
>JAAETH010000459.1 GCA_024228575.1 Actinomycetes bacterium | reverse complement strand
GAGCTGCATAGGTATCTCCGCTTCGAACTCGGGGTCGGGTGACGGGCCGCCCTCCTGGGGTGACAATCCGGATTCGTCGCCCACCGGACCCTGTACGGGTACCGCTGCGGTGGGCGCCGGGGCCGGGGGGCGACGCACCCGCGGGCATTCCCGAAACCAGATATCGACCAACGTCAACACGTCACCCACATCACAAGAGTCGACCCCCTCGGCCGTGGCCGGGACAGGGTCGCCGTCCTCGTCGATCATCGTCCACGACACCAACCGGTCGACAAACAAGGCGATCATCGCCTGGTTAGTTCGGACCTCTTGGTACTCGTCGACCGACATCCCCCCAATCCGTATCTCGAGACCGGGGAAATCTGACCCTTCTTCGAAGTCGAGATGCCGGACACGGGCGGCCCGCACATACGCCACCGGATCAAGCCCAGGTCGGCACGGTGCCGGACTGTAAAACGCCGGGAGTGGACCAGACGAACGACCCGTCAGCGGCGCGGGTCAGGGCGTAGTCGGTGAGGTTGACCTCGTTCGGCAGTGTGGCCCCACCTATCACAGTGGTACACGTCCGAGCGACCGACGTCGACCCGACAGTCTTGAGCGTGTCGTGAGACATATTCGACGCCGTGTTGAATACCCCGTTCCCGGTGACCGTGAAATCAGCCAGGAGTAGCAGCGATTCCTTGGCCGACATATCGAGCCCGGTGGTGTCTTGAATGCCCCGCGGCATTGTCCAACTGATATTCGTGAAATCGTTTTTGATGTCGCGGGCGACACCCCCCGAATCGTCGATCTCTTGGGTAGTCCAACCCATCCCTGACGCTTTGGCCATTTGCTGTTCTCCTTTGCTATTCGCCGGTTCCGGCCCGAGACCGGGCAGTAGCGACCGTGTCGGTGTTGCTTGCGAAATCGTCGACCCACTGCTCGGGCCGGTCATAGATTCTGACGTCGTGGCGGACGTACCCGCCGCGGTGGTCACCAGGCCGCCAGAAGTAGATCGGTTCCTCTTCGGCTGGGACCTTGTGGTCACCGGCGAAACACGTTTGGCCACCGGGGAACCGGAACTCGATCCGGCCGCCGAGGTCGGGGTGTTCAGTGAACCGGCGCCCAGAGTGGAATCGGAGGTAGTCGGCCTGTTCGCGGCCGAGGACCGATCCGACGTCGACGAACGTTGACCACCCCTGCAAGTACGCTGCGCAGTCGACCTCGGCGCACGTAGCGCTCCGCCAGTACGGTTTGATCTGGTACGTCGAGAACCCGCCCGGCCCAGCGGCAGGGGTGCGTGGCCTGTGACCGGCCCAGACGTCGGGGTAGGTGAACGGGGTCCCGGGCATCAGAGAATCTCGGCGGCGTCGCGAGGTTTGACGACGACCGCTAGGACAGCGTTGGAATAGGTGCCGGTCAAGGCGACCTGTAGGTACTGCTCGACAGCTAACGAGTCAGCGGTCTCGATCCGTTGAGATCCGACCGCTGACGCAGCGGTGAACGCCCCCCCGGTGACAGCGGTGAAAGCATCACCGCCCCCGTCGTCGGATGACTCCTCGATCGTGACCGTGACCGAAGTCCCAGTGAAAGCGAACACATGGAGGTAAGCCACGAGTCCGTTCGTTCCCGCCGCGCCGAAATCGACTGAGGCCAGATCCTCCGCTCCGGTCGAGGTGACCTTCCCAGCGGTCAAGAGCTCGCCCCAGTCGAGACCGTACCCGTTCCCTGCTTTCGTCGTGGAGAACGTGAAGGACCCGTCACCTGGCCGGTTCGCGTCGTAGTTGAGTTGAGGGCCGATCATCGACGCGGCTGGCGACCCGGCGGTCGACCCGACAGCGAACGTGATGACCTCGTCTGAGGTGGGAAGGGCCGACAGGATCGGGTGGGCCTGACCTGCGGCCGTGTTGAAGAACGCTCCGAACCCGAGAATGCCCTCGGCTAGACCGAGGAGTGTTTCCTTGGCGTACTTGTCGAGCCCTGTGACGTCGAAGATACCGCGGGGGGTGGCGATCGTGTCGACGTTCCCTGAGTCGTTCGATAGGTCACCCGCGCCTACGTACAGTTGGGCGCCCATCGCTCCTTGCTTAGACACGGTTCATCAACACCTTTCGTAGTTCGGGAGAGTCGATCAGGAGTGCGTCGAGTTGGCTGTCGACCCGGATCGTGAGACCAGGGACAACCGTCGCACTCCCGGACGGAAGGGGGATCCGACACGGGGACCGCCAACGCTCAGACACGAACACCGTGGTCGATGGGGAGATGATCCCACCAATGGCCAGGTCGAGTTCCTCTGCGGTAGGGGGGTCGATGGGGATCATGGTGCTTGTGTCCATACGTCGAAGAGGATCATGGGGCAGGTGATGTCGAGGACCCGGTACAGGTCACCGTCCTGGTTGAGATACCCGGCTCTCACACCCAACGGGTTCCCGTAGGCCCCGAGGAGGTCGATCTGGTCGACGACCCCACCGAGCGTGAAATCGGAGTGGTACTGGCCGAGGAGGTAGTCAGCCGCGGCGTAGGTGTCCGGATCGATCCGGTCCTGGGGTTCAGCAACAAAATTCTGGTATATGCGGGTGATGACCTCAACCCGAGCTGACGTGACCGACAGGCCCGACACCCGCTGCACCGGAGACACTTGCTGCAACCACGTCGACGACGTCAGGCCGCGACCGGGCGACGCTTTGGGTTCGTGCATCGCTACCCGGTCGAAGAACCCGGACCTGCGTTGCCATCCTTCGATCTGGGTGTAGAGCGTCGTCAGGTTGATCCCGTCGGCCACAGGGCTACACCCCCTCTAACCGGTCGACAAGGTCGGGTACTGTCCGGTCGAGGATGGCCTGCCCCCCGTCGCCGTCCAGATGCTGGACGGCTCGCCTCCAATGCGAGTACCCCTTGAATCTGGTAGTCCGGTTACGCGACCCTGTCCCGGCCAGCCATCCCCCGTAGACGATCCCCCGGTCGTGGATGACCCGGTCCCGGCCGACCCGGTCCCACGTCACCTGAGTTTCGTAGTACGGGGTCGGATGGCGGAAGAACACGTCCATCCAAAAATGGAGTTCTGATATGCCGTCCTTGGCGAAACTGTCGAGGGTTGACTCGACCCACCGGTCGATGATCGGCTCGGCGGCCTTCGGGTCGAGGACGGGGGGCAGGTGGGGGTCGAGATCGACGCTGAGTTCGAAGAGGCTCACCGGTACATCAACCGCCCATGCTTCGCTTGGGCCCGTTCCCATAGCTTCTCGACACTGTCCCCGCTGCCGGTGTTACGTCGGGTGTTTCCCGAACCGGACGTGGAGGCCCCACCCGACCGTTCGATCCCGAGGGTCACCAACGTTAGAGCGATGGTGAGAGTCTCGACCAACGGGGGAACAACGTGGGCGGTGAGCGTCGCTCCGGTCAGGTGGGTGTCGGCGGTCGACCCGAGCGCACCCCGTTCGACGGTCAACGTCCGATGAGCGTAGATGTCGTCGGTGATGGCGTGGACGGCCAACACCGACCCGTCGACCGCTCGGGTCACGGTGAGGTTGTTCCCAGCGACCGCGGTGATCTCCATCGTTTCCGAGTTGACCTTGACCAACTCGCCCTCTGTGTACGTGGTCCCGTCCGTGACAGCGATCGTTTGGTCGTTCATCGCTGATGTCAAACCAGCGGCGAGGTTCTCGGTCGTGTCTAACCATGTCCGCCCGGTCACGTTCAAATACTCAGAGCCGACAACGAGGACGTCGCCCACACCGATCAGGGACCCGTCAGTGACGTCGACACCGGTCTCGGTGGCGTCGAGGGCCTCAGCGGTCGTTCCCGCCGCTCTCGTGTCGTTCTGGTAGCCCCACAACCCGGTGGGAACGATCGACCGTTGGAACGAGTCGCCCGAGTAGAACGCTGTCGTGGTCCCCGCCAGGTCCATTTCGAGGTACTGGTACGGAGGACCGTAGGCGTCTGGCTCGAGGCGGACATCAGCGGTCGAGATCGTGTCACCACCGACCGTTAACGACGTCAACGAGATCAGTTCGTTCCCGTCGAGGGGTAAACGCCACGACGACGACCGCATGTCCGGGTTCGGGTACGGGAACCGCTTGGTAGCGATGACAGGCCGGAACGAGCGGTGTAGGCCACCCTCGACAGCCTCGGTCGCGGAGGCCATCGCCCTGTCTATCTGCGCGTTGGCGCGGACGGTCTCAGCAATGTCCAGGGCAGCCTTGACGGCCTCCCTGGTGGTGTAGACGATGGCCACTTTGCCCGTACTGCTTTCTGACGGGACCACCGGCCGGTGGTCTCTATGCGGTTACCGGCGGATACTACCACACGACCGCGGTCACCTACCCGCCGGTGGTCGCCTGCGGTCCTTGTTGTCCTCCAGGCGCCGGCGGCGCTCGGCGGGGGTCCGAGCTCGGACCCTGCTCCTGGTTTTGCCACGGGCCCGGGCCTTCCATACACCGCCCGCCGCTCGTTCCGCTTTGATCTCCGCTCGAGCGGCCGCTGAGTCGCACACCTCGAGCATCGCCTCGATATCGATCTCTCGGAACAACCGGTGGCGGCACTGGTAGGTGGTTGTGCCCTCACTGTCGGTGTGGATGCCGAGGTAGTCGGGGAGGGCCTGCACGTCTGCCGCGAGCCACCGCCACGCCGCGGCGACAGCGGGGTCGTCGGTGATTGCTGTGTGTTGCGTCTCGGAGAGGCAGAGGATGCCACCCCAATCTGTGGGCTCCTCCGGGTCTGGGGGTGGGGGTGGGGGAGTCATGCGTAGGTACCCGCTAACAGCTTCGCAGCGATGACATCAAGCTGTGCCTCTGTTTTGGCTTGGTCTTGGAAGGTGACGACGTCGAAGAATTCGAGTTCTGCGAGTGACTGCACGGCGTAACCTCTTGCCCCGATGCGGCCGGCAGTGAACGTGGGGTCTGACGCGAGTCCGCTGAAGCTTGTAGGAGTGGCTAAACCTTCGCCGTAGTAGTAGGCGGCGATTGTTCCCGTGTCGATAACGAACCCGATGACTGCAAGATCGTTGTCGGGGATGGTGGAGGTGAGAAGTGAACTAACGGATGATGCGCCGTCCCCGATGTAAACCGCTGTCTGATTGCCGACCTGGGTGAGGTAGCACCCGTCGACTCCTGTGCCAGTTTCGAATGATAGGAACCGGTCGAAGTTCGCCCCGGTAGCAGACTT
Organism: Actinomycetes bacterium; assembly: GCA_024228575.1. Lineage (GTDB taxonomy): Bacteria > Actinomycetota > Acidimicrobiia > Acidimicrobiales > Poriferisodalaceae > JAAETH01. Next base: position 359 of record JAAETH010000459.1, on the reverse strand, counting down.
GCGTAACAGAAAGACCGCGGTGTGTTTACCTGCAGCTCTAGTGGCGGTGGGGGTTGGTGCGTCGGCCGGCAACTGCACGTAGGTGGCAATGCCGTCCAGCAGCGCTACGGGGCGGGTGACGATCGCTGTGACTAGGCCGCTGGTGGCCCTGTTGACGGTGACGGTTTGCCCGGTGGTGCAGGTGAACGACGTTTGGCCTGCGTCGGGGTCCGAGCTGGTGTCGATATCGACGGGCAAGTTGACGTCGAGGATGGCGGCGCCGCCGATGGTGGAGCGGACGATGACGCGTTGAATGATCCCTTGAAGTGGCGCCGTGCCCGAGTTGTTGGTGCCGATGTAGAAATCCGCGGCGCCGGTGG
>JAAETH010000458.1 GCA_024228575.1 Actinomycetes bacterium | reverse complement strand
GATGGGGTTGTCGGCCTTCTCGCATTCGGGGTTGAGGGGTGCCCGGTGGATTATCAGCGTCGACCAGGTGCCGTCGGTAGCGGCGACGATCTCGCCGGTCGTGTTGTCGGTGATTTGGGCGATGATGCCGCCGTCGCCCATTTGCTGTTTGTCCTCGCCGATGTACTCGAGGCCGCTGTCGTCTTCCTTGAAGTCTTTGGCTTCGATGGCGATCGTGAGCGGATAGGTGGCTTCGAAGGTGAAGCTCTCGCTGTTGAAGGATCGCTCGGTGGTGATCGGGACCGAGTCCTCGCCGACTAGGGCACCGTTGACGTAGAGGACGAACCAGTTGTCGGCCCATACCTCGGCTTGGAATGTTGTGGTCCCGGTCTGCGGTGCATTCGCTTCCTCCTCGGATACGGAGTCTGCCGTGACCTGCACAGAGGTGGTCGTTTCGGTGTCTTCGCTCTGCGGTTCGGTGGAGGCTGTTTGCCCACATGCGGTTGTCACGAGTATCAGGAGTGTGAGCGCGATCGTTCGTGTCATGGGTTGGGTTCCTTGCTGGGTGAGGTGGAGCTTGTTATGCAACTGACGCTACGCCGCGGCCCTCAGGGCGAGTTGATCGCTACCTCAGCAGTTCCTCAGCGTCGCTTGGGGCTGACTGGTCAGCCAGCGGGAGCGAGACGCGGACTGTAGCACCGCCTCCGGGCGTCTCGGAGATCTCGACGCCGCCATCGTGGGACAGGACCACTTCGCGGACAATGGCCAGTCCCAGGCCGGCTCCGCCGTGGGTGCGATCCCGTCCCGCATCGGGTCGGGCAAACCGATCGAACACCCGCTCGCGTTCGGTCTCGGCTATTCCTGGTCCATGATCGATCACGGCTATCTCGGCCTGGTTTCCGGCATGGTGTACCACCAGCTCGATCGAGGTCGATGTCGGGGCATGGGTCGCGGCGTTACTGATGAGGTTTTCGATGGCCTGCCGCAGCCACACGGGATCGGCATCGACTATGACGGGCCCTGCGATGTCGGAACGGATGTCACGACCTGTACTCACTCGTCCATCCTCAGCGATGTCTTCCACCAGGGCGGCGAGATCAATGCGTTCCCTGCCGAAGCCGATTTCCCGATCGAGACGGGCGAGGGCCAACAGATCCTCGATTAGCCGGCCGGCGCGGTGGCTGGCTTCATTGATGCGGGCCATGGCACGATCGAGCTTGGGACCCGGCTCGACACCCCCTTCGGTATAGAGCTCGGCGTATCCGGTGATTGCTGCGATCGGTGTCCGCAGTTCGTGGGATGCGTCGTCGACAAACCGGCGGAGCCGCTCGGCCTCGCGCAGGCGATCGCGGTCGGCGCTCTCGATGCGGGCCAGCATGTGGTCGAGTGCAGTTGCCAGTTGCCCGAGTTCCGTTGTCGATTCGACCGGATCGGTTCTTCTTGACAGGTCGCCGGAAGCGATGGCGCCGGCCGTATCGATCATGTCGTCGACGGGACGGAATCCCCGTCGCAGCAACAGCCACGCGACGCCGATACCCGCCAGCGCCGCCAATAGGCTGACGAGTAGCGAGGTCACCACCATCTGCCGGGTTGTGGAGTTGACCGAATCCAGCGACTGGGCCAACAGCTCGTACCCATCAGGGTCCTCACGAACCAGGGCCCGCAGCGACCCTGCGTCCCCGACCGTTCCCAGCGTGATAGACGTTCCGGCGCTGCCGGCCAGTTCCGTCGGCGTCAGAGCGCTCACGTCGGGCAAGGGTTCTGGATCGTCGGCGTAGCCGGCGGGTTGCACGAAAGCGACGTCGCCGTTGTGGTCGAAGCGGATCAGGGCGAATGGCTGGAAGCGCTCATCACCGGTCGGTTCGGTTGACGGTTCGTCGATTGTGGCGGGGGGATCGGCGGGATTGGGCAAGGGGGGCGGCCGTGTGGAGAACGCCAGAAGAGCTTCATCCACTTCCGCAATGAGGACGTTGCGTGTAGCCAGCGAAACCGCCACAGCTATGGAGGCACTGACGATGAGGATGATGAGACCGACAACGATGGTGAGCCGGCGTCGCAGGGTCCACGGTCGACTCATGGTTCCGGCGGGCGCAGGGTGTAGCCGAACCCGCGCACAGTGTGGATTAACTTCGGGCGGCCTTTGTCGACTTTCTTGCGGAGCTGGGACACTGCTGTTTCGATCACAGAGTCGCTGTATTGGTACCCCCAGACGGCCTCGAGGATCTGTATCCGTGACACGACGCTGCCGGTGTTCGTCAAGAGGTAGCGGAGCAAGCGATACTCAACCGGCGCAAGGATGATCTCATCTCCACCACGGGTAACACGATGCTGTGCGTCATCCAGAACCAGATCGGCACAGATCAGCGTGGTCGCGGGTGGCCGCCCTCCGCCGGCCCTGCGCAATAGGGCCTCGACCCTCAGCCGGAGTTCCTCCAGTCGGAATGGCTTGGTGAGGTAGTCGTCACCTCCGGCCTCGAACCCGGTTCTCAGATCGTCGATGTCGGATCGGGCGGTGAGGAATAGCACAGGCAGGTCCGGGTCGGTGCTATGTAGGCTCCTGGCCACCTGAAAGCCATCGGGTTCTGGCATATTGACATCCAGGATCACTAGGTCCGGTCGCTGGTTTCGCACGACGCTCAGAGCTGCGAGGCCGTCGGTTGCAACCACGATGTCGTATCCGGCGAAGCTCAAAGCATCGCTGACCATATCGAGGAGCATCTGCTCATCATCCACAACGAGGATCTGTGCCTTGGAAGTGTTGGTCATCGCCACAACTCTAGGGTCGGTGGCTGTATCCCCTTCATTGCCTGGTTGTGACCGCCGCCGGTCGAACATGACACCTACCCCCTATCAGGCTGTTGCGGAAGTGTGTGTGCTTGCAGCTGGGATGCCATGCACCCACCGTCACACACCGGCCTGGTGACCCACCAAGCGGAAGCTCAGCGTTTCCTAGCGACTTCACTTCCCGCGAATGCTTTGAACAGCGGCGATGGCCGCTTGCCTCAGCTGCTTGGTTCGCGGTGGCTCGGTGGGACCGAACCGGATCAGGGCAGAGCGAAGAATCGGTCCGTGTCACCAATCTCCGGCATGTCAACGGCCTCGGAGTAGAGGTAGGCAAGGTCGTCGGGATTCAGGCTGCACGGGTCGTCGATGAGACCGAGATACTCGGCGCTCTGGCGGTAGCTCCACAGCGTCTCAGTTTGCTCGGTGGTCAGGCTTTCGTAGACCTGATCGAAGGTGGTCGCATAAAGGGCGACTATCTCACCGTCAAGCTCCCCATAGCGCTCGGATAGTGCCAGCACCTCCAACTCGACCGCAGCCCGATCCACCTCAGAGTCATCCCATAGACGTCTGAGCTGGGCTGCAATCGCCTCACGTGTTTCGACGAGCTCCTCCATCAACGGGCGCTGAACGTCGGTAAGACTTTCAATGGCATCTCGCTGCTCGGTATCCAGGAGGTCGAGGAACTGGTTGCCGTAGTCGCCGGTGAGGTTCTCGTTGATCGTCACATCGGTGCCCTCCCACTGGGAGAGCATCGCCGGGATGTCCTTCAGATAGAAGGACCCGAAGTAGGTGCCGTGACGTTCCGGGCAGAAGTACGTGTCGGCGTCGATCCCGCCGACATACCAGCTGAACATCTGACCTGCATAGGTGATGAGCGCCACATGCTCATCCCGTTCGAGTTGCCGCTTCAGTTCGTCAATTCCCGCGTCAGCATCTGGCCACTCGGCGACGTTGGTTGCCGCCAGGTCTGCGAGCTGCTCGGCCTGGGTCGGGGTGAGACTGTTGAGGATGTCGGTAAACACCGCTGCCCGATCGAAGCTGATCTGGCCATCCAGGGCGTACACCTCGGCGGAGTATTCCGCGACGGCCGATGTCGATAGGCCGCCGGCCCCGGCTGGGAGGTCGTCGGCAAGCAAGCGACGAAAGGCGTCCATCAGCGGGAACCGGGCGTAGCCGTAGTCGTTGATGTCGCCGGTCTGCGTTCCGGCCAGCTCGACCATTTGGGCGAGTTGCTCCTGATCCAGAAGGCTCAGGACATTCGCACCGATCGTGCCGGCAAAGGCGGTGTTGTGGCCATATCCATCAGGAGTGTTGTCTCGGAGGTACTGGAACCCGAAGAAGTCAGACACTTTGCCAGGCGGGAAGAACGAGTCGGTGCACTCGTTCCCCGTTAGGAACGCCAACGCGTCGAACGCGATCGTCGTCAACTGTGCCCGGTCGCTCAGGGTGTTCTCGATGTCCATGACACCGGGCTGCCGTTCGACGTCACGCGACTGATCAGACGAAGGCGGTTCCTCGCTCGAGGGCGATGGCGGCTCCTCGGTCGGGGTGTCCAGGGCGGTGGTCGGCGCCGGGGACGTCCCCACGGTGGTTGTGGTGCTGTCTGGCAGCGACGTCGATGTCGTGTCTGCGGTGCTGCCCGTTGCTGGGGAGCAACCAGCGAGCAAGACGACGACAACAGAAGCCAGTATCACCGAGGTGAAAGCTCGGCTGTTCTCTCGAAGGCTCATGACATGTCCTTTCATTGCAACGATCGTTGGTGGCGTGTCGCGACGTTGCGGAACAAGACGGTGCTTTCCACGTCGACACGAGCTGGTCTCATGCCTTCATCGTGATCGGACAGCCTCAGGAATCCCCAACAGAACCCTCAGCGTCTGCTCAGCGTCCTGCTCCAAGGTCCACATGGGACCCGACCACCACCAGCGGTTGCCCAAACGACCGGGGTGTCAACGCCGATTGAATTCTGCGCGGTCTAAGTGGTATCTGCGCTGGTGCTTCTACCCGAGAGGAACGCAGCGTGGCAAAGCCTGCGATACGAGACCGAGCCGGCGCCAGCCCAAGAACGGGCTCTCGGAGGAATCGCGTTCAATCGGATCTAGCGTCAGGGAACCGTCTCGAGCAACGCCACGAGTTCGTCTGGATACACGGTCTCGCTGGTGGCTCGGAGTTCGCTCAGCGTCCACCATCTGTGTCCTTCGATGGCTTTGCGCTCCACCTTCGTCCACCCGGCAACGTCTACATCGAACCGGTCAGTACGGACGATGAAGTAATGCTCGTCGCTGCGGATAACAGACCCGTTGAAGGAGAACTCGACAGTTCGCCTGTGGACCACCGGCCCAAGATCATCAACGACCAGCCCGGTCTCTTCTTGGACTTCGCGTCGGGCGGCCTCCTCGATCGACTCGCCCGCTTCGACTCCGCCGCCGGGCGGGAACCACCATGTTCCCGCTTCGGGCCGGGCGGAATCTCCTCCACGAAACAACAGCACCGACTCATCCGAGCCGATCACGATGACCTTCGCAGCCCGCCGATTCGCTGTCCCACGTGTGGCCATTTAGCGAGGGTAGCTCGATGAGCCACCAGCGCCGATCACCAAATACGATGCCTCGGGCTGCTTCTAGCCCAGGTGTTGGCGGGCTCGACCGGTACTTGCCGAGCGTCTTGGGCCTGAGAGGAGAGTGGTGGTCAGCCAACGCTTGAACCACTCGGTGAGGGATGCCTGCGGCAACGGACAAGTAGCCACGTCTATTGTGAGACCATGTCTATGTGTAGGTCGTTGCAAATCCTCATGGCGGGATTGGTACTCGTCGTCGCCGCTTGCGGCGGTGACGATGACACGGTATCGAGAACGACCGCAGCTCCTTCGGCAACGACGTCGGCGTCGCCGACCGTGGCTGAGACCCTGCCACCGGAGGACCCCGGACCAGATGCCGGCCAGGATCGGAGCGGAGAGCTGCAGGGTCGGTGGGAGATCATCAACTACGTGTTACCCGACGGCGGTGGCATCACCAACGTCGTCGGTGATGCTCCGGTGTTCATCGAACTCAACGCCGACGGCTCTGTTGACTACAACACCGGCTGCAACGCGGGCAGCACCGTATTGGTGACGAGCGGCACCTACTACGTGCCGGAGTCGGCACTTGACGACGAAGCTGAGGGTCAGCCGATCACCTTCGGTCCCGCGTTCGAACAGACTGAACGAGGCTGCGATGGATTCCTTGGGGATCAAGACCGTGACTTGCCCGACGACATGGGTGCAGCAACCCGTTTCATCCTCGACGGTGATCGCCTCTTGCTGCTCGATGAGTTTCTACTGATTGAAGCCACCAAGTCGGGCTGAGGAGCGATCGGGTCCCCACCGGCAACTGAACAAGCTTCCGGCGAGACGAGGACCCGGACTGGATACAGCGGCTCATGCCGTGGCGGCGGCACGCGGCCAACATGCGGTCGCCGCAGCAGCATGGTCGCGCTTTCCCGCAGCAGGCGAAGCGTGATGTCGCCGACTCAGCGCGACGGCAGTACACCGAGTATCCGGCCCTCAAGTACAACGGCCAGTCGCGGGCAAGGCGAGTGGGCGACGTGATTGAACTCACCCACCCGAAGCCAGCGCCGAAGCAGTGACGGACCTGCTTTGGGCCAGTTGCATGTTGGCAGGTCGACCTTCCGATATGCCGCTCTCTACCCTGCGACTGAAATTGCTACCGGGGGGAAAGGGGTTCCGGTGTCATATCGTCTTCTCGCATGGAGTTCACGCTTCACTTTGCAGTCTTGGAGTGCCGTAGCCGCACTGATCGTGGTTGCTTCGATCAGCGCCTTGCTGATGAGCGGGCCCGCCAGCGCCCAAATCGAGCTCGACATCACTGTCACGCCGTCCACATCGGCATCGGATGCGATCACTCTCGACGGCGCTACGTTCAATGACGTATCCGGCGACGTATCCGGTATCGTTAACGGCGACAACGTCACGGTGGAACTCCCGCAGCCGGAGCTGACCGGGCTGCCGGATATCACAGCGAGCAACGGCGAGAGCTTTGTCGACACCGGCGCATTGAGTATCGGGTTCATCGGCGACATGAGCTTCCTCGCCGCCGACAACACCGCCCTTTCCGGTGTGCGGTTGCTCGTCACTGCCACGTGGGAAGACGCCGACACTGACACCACGCCGAGCGTCGCGGTTCTGGTTGGTCTCGGCAACCCGACCAACCCATTCAGTCTCAGCGACCTCAACTCCGGCTGGGCCGACGTCGGTGTCACCTCAGCCATTCTCGGTACCTCCAACGAGGAGTACGAGCTCGCCCCGTTCGGTGGCACGGCCATCGAAGACTTCTTCAGCGACGGGCTCACGGCAACGGACGACGGCTTGACCCTCAGCGGCGGCGGCCTCGACTTCCAGATCGCGGGCGCCGACCTCGTCACCGCCGGCAACGAGCTCGGTCTCGACGAGGCCGGGGTACGCCTCCAGGGCACCGTCACCACCACCTCGGGCCTCGTCAGCCTCAACGGTGTCTCTTCGCTCGATGTCGAAGGCATCGATGTCACCGCAAGTGTCGCATTCTCGACACCCGCTTCATTCCCGGATTGGATCGAGCTCGGCTCTCCATGGGATTTCTCTGTCTCGGCCACGACCGCAGGCGACTTCTCAGTCGGTATCGCAGGCGACGCCGATGTCGACGTCGAAGGCGGTTCCAACCCGACCACCAATTTCGCCGCAGAGGTGGTCGTCACCTATGACGCCGGAAACCCAAGCCTCGACCTCGCAGTCACGATTGGTGAGATCACCGATCTGTTCGACCAATCCTGGCTGACGATGACCGGCGCCGAGCTCGGCGCAACGATCGCATCCGGTGCGTTCGCCGGCAGCTTCTCTGCAAGTTTGGAATTGGGTGAGATTACGACTGATATCGAGTTCTCGCTCGAGGTGGACGGAAGCGACGTTTCCGCGGCAGCGACGATCGTTGCCGATAACCCCAACGGTGTCTCTGTCGGCGCCATTCTCGTTGACGTTGTGGGGGCGTCGAAGGTGGGCGAGCTCGAAGATGCGCTCTCCAGCCTCGTCATCAACGGCTTCAGCGCCGCATTTGAGATCAACAAGTCGGGCTCGGACCCTGCTGAGGTTTTCCTGTCGGTGTTCGGCAGCGCCAGCCTGGACATTGGGGAGATCGATCCTCAGCCGACCGCGTCGATGCTGTTCCAGGCTTCCATCGGTGGCGGCGGAACCGAACTGCTGGGCGCTGCCCAGCTCAGCGGGATCAACCTCGCAGAGCTCGACAGCACTTTCGAGGCGTTCGACTGGACATTGCCGGAGGTCGCCGTCGTTGCCAGCACCGGCGCCATCGGCCCAATTCCGTTCGACGACTTGGACGTCCCAACGGCGACGTATTTCGAGTCGATCCTGTGCGACGAGAACGACGAATGCTCCGACCTTGAAGTCATCGAAGGGGTCGAGATCATCTCGTCGGTCGACATACCAGATGAGGTCTCGGACCAGCTCGAGGAGATCGGCATCGCTGGTGAAGGCCCCATCGTGCTCTCCGGCACGATCCCTCTGTTTGGGAACGACGACCCGATCGAGGTCACGATCGACCTGCCGGATGTCGTGGACACGACGGGCGACTCGCTGGTTGCCTCCGGCGGCGTCGACATCGTGTTCTCCATCGACCCTGGAAGCCTCGAGTTTGGTGCCTCCATCGAGGGCAACCTCGTCTTCCGTATCACGAGGCCGGATCAGGACAACTGCGACGGCTCGGACGGTACGTTCGCCACAGGAGGCGACTGCTACGACGAACTCACCTTGGAGGTTGCTGCGTCGATCACCGCCAACGCAACTAGCGGTGAGATCAGCATCGAACTGAGCGCGTCCATCCTCGAGTGGGACAACGCGTTCGGTTTCGACTGGCTGACGATCAAACAATTCACCATCCGGATCGGACTCACCGGTGGCGGCACGGGCGGCGTGTCCGTCGATGTCGGCTTGCTCGGCAGCGTTGTCCTCGATGACACGTTCGACTTGTTCATGTCCGTCAGCGTCAGCTTCACTGCCAACGCGCCGTGGATCGTCGTCAACGGGTTTACGGCCGGCACAGAATCTGGCATCTCGATCGGGCAGATCGGTGATCTGTTCGATCTCGATACGTCTGCCCTCCCCGACCTCAGCGTGCGCAACCTGTGGTTCGCCTGGGGGGTCGAGGACGATGAAGACTTGTGTATCCGTCAGGGACTGTTCTTCAGCGGCGAGCTGCATCTCAACGCTGATGCCCCGGATTCGGACGGGGTCACCTGCCCGGACGATAACCCGCTGCCCGCAAGCGCTGATGACCTGTCGACGGACAGCTGCGATGCGTCACCTACCTGTCTGGCGGCAGTCATCATCGACATCAATCCGTCGGATCCGAGCTTCACCGTGGCCGGGTTCATAACCGGCTTTGAGGCGGGTCCGATCGAGTTTGATGCTACGACTGTTCTGATTCAGGTGAGTCCGACGGTGCAGCGGTTCGCGCTTTCAGGCGGAGCGACCCTCAGCGACCCCACGGGTCTCACGGGTGGCGAGTGGGCATCGGGGACCGTCGACATCGAACTGTCTAACGACAACGGCCTGGTGCTGATCTCGGTTGAGGCGACGGTCGATCTCGCCGACGGGGGGTTCGAGGCCTACGTCCACGGATCGATATCAGCCGATTTCTCGACTATCGGTTCTGGCGGGATCATCGAGTGGTTCGACTCGTTCGAGTTCGACTTGGACGTTGAGCTCTCGTTCCCAGGCCTCGAGAAGCTGGGTGAGGATGTGCTCGAAGGTCTCGAGGATACCGCCGAGTTCGCCGAGGACGCCTGGAACGAGACTGAGGAATTCTTCGACGACGCCGGCACCGACCTGGCAGCCGCTGCCGGTGACGTGGAGGACTTCTTCGACGACATCAACCCGTTTGACAGCAACACCAAGAACATCGACAGCATCGTCAGCGCGATTACCGGCGCAGACGGCACACTCGACAAGAAGGTTGTCGACACCTTCAACGAGATCGTGTCCTACGTGGGCAAGTCCGCGGCCAACACCGTGCTCGGCGATGTCGCCCAGCAGATCACAGATGCCGGAGGCATCGACGGTATCGCGCTGTACGGCGCCACGATCGACATTTACGGCGGCTGGCGGGAATGCGCCTTTGGGTACTGTGCTCAGATCATCCCGAAGGTGTCGGCTACGTTCGACGGCTACTGCAACGGGACGTCGGTCAACAACCCGATCTGTGTCGGCACCGGCGGCGACAACAGCCTGTCGGCGCAGGAGATGGCCGACAAGGGTATCGAGCCTGCGGTTAGGTCCCAGCTGGACACCCTGTCCGGTCTGAACCTCGATGCAGGGACCGGCGATGCTCTCGACACGATCGAAGCCCTCGAGGAGAAGTTCGACGACAACATCCTGATTGCCGAATGCCTGGCATTCGACGTTGTGTACAACGAGACGGGCACCGGTAACGACTCGCAGGGTCTTGCCAGCCTCGGCCTCGACGTGCTCGGCGTGGACTCGGGACTCGACAGCCTCGACATGAGCACGATCGGCTTCACCGACCCCAACGGCCAACTGAGCCAGGACAGCCTCGACAACGTCATCGCAACGACGCCCGATCCCACGACGTGTTCGGCGCCGACAGCGCCGCCCAATGCTGGCGGCGCAACGCTCCGGATCACGTCTGACGGGATCAACGTCGTCAACGAGATCAACGAAGGCGACACTGTATTTGCCAATGGCTTCATCGGCCCCGCATTTTCCGGTGAGACCCTCACGCTCGATTGGGGCGATGGCACCACTGAGGAGCTGGAGGCAATCGAAGGCGGCTTCTGGTCGAGCAGTCACACCTATCTCGACGATGAAGGCGAAGGCCCCGCCAACAACTACATCATCACCATCAAGACCGAGACGGCCACGATGGTGCGGGCCGAGCGGCTCACAGTCAACAACCTCGACCCGGTCCTCGCCAACGTCGCGGTGATTCCGACGACCATCGACGAGGGTGGGGCGGTCACGCTGTCCGGCGACTTCTCCGACGCCGGCGTGCTGGACACGCACGACCTGCTCGTCGACTGGGGCGACGGGTCCGAGGAAGTCGTTGACTTCGCCTTCGGCGTGTTCTCGTTCAGCCTGAGCCACAGCTATCCGGACGACAACCCACCGCTCACAGCAAGCGACGACTATGACATCGAGCTAGTGCTGGTCGACAAGGACACGGGCGAGGACAGTGCGGCGGTGACCGTCACAGTCACCAACGTCCCGCCGACCGACCCTGTGGTGGACTCGATCACGGTGGGCGGCACACCCGTCGACACGGAACCCGACGGTACCCCGATCATCCCGGCGGAGACGGAGGTCACTTATACGTGGACCAGCACCGATCCAGGTCTGGACGACGACGTGTATGTGGTGATCGACTGGGGCGACGGCACGTTCCTCACGGGTGCCGACGTCACCCGGATCGGCGAGACACTGACGATCACGACTACCCACACGTATACCAACCCGACGATTCCTGAGTACACCCTGACCATCAAAGTCATCGATGACGACGACGCGGAGTTCACGATCACGCAGGACGTTGTAATCGAAGGAGGGACCGGACCGGGATACGCCTGTTATCTCGAAGGGGATGGCGGTATCTCGTGGGAAGCGTTCCTGATTGGAGACGCCGACGCCCTGGAGTGGGAGGTTTGGGTACTCGACTCGAACGGTGATCCGGACACCATGCTTGATTCATTCGCGCCGCCTGCACGATCGGTAGCGCTCCAGCTCGGGATCGGCGACGACCAGACGATCACCCTGAGACCCTGGCTCGACAGCGAGGCCCACGGCGAGTTCGTCCCGTGCGGTGAGGTCGATGTGGCTGCGATCGAGGTCACCAAGACTCCGGACGCCACGCAATTGAACGAGCCCGGAGCCGACGTCACCTTCACGGTCGACATCGTCAACCAGAACCAGGATCTCTCCGTGACGATCGACACGCTCGACGACACCGTCTTCGGTGACCTGGACGGCGAGGGCGACTGCAGCCTGCCGCAGACGATCCCCCCCGGCGGGTCGTACGAGTGCTCGTTTACTGAGGAGATCACCGGCCCTGGCGGATTCGTCCACACGAACATTGTGACCGCCAGCGGTGTCGATGAGGATGACAACCCGGTTTCGGACTCCGACGACGCCGAGGTGGAGATCCTCGACTCGCCGTCGGCGATCGAGGTCATCAAGACGGCCGATCCCGAAACGGTTACGGAGCCGGGCGGCGATGTCACCTTCACGTTCGTAGTGAACAACCTGTCCGTCGCAGACGCGGTCACGATTGACACACTCGATGATTCCATCTACGGCGACCTCGACGGCCAAGGTGACTGCAGCGTGCCGCAGAGCCTGGCCGCTCTCGGTTCCTACGAATGCTCGATCACCGTGTACGTTTCCGGTGGACCGGGCGACCTAGAAACCAACGTGGTCACGGCGGCGGGAGAAGACGACGACGGGAACCCGCTGTCTGATACCGACGACGCCACTGTGACAGTGATCGGTTCGCCTTCGGTGATCTCGGTTGACAAGACAGCGAGCCAACTCGAGGTGTTCGCACCGGGTGAAGACGTGACGTTCACCGTTGTCGTTTCCAACTACAGCACCATTGACACGGTCACGATTGATTCGCTCGTCGATGACATCCACGGCGACCTCAATGGCCAAGGCGACTGCGCGGTGCCGTTCGACTTGGTGCCGGGCGACAGCTCTACCTGTTCATTCAGCGCGTTTGTCGACGGTACCGAGACCGACATCGTGACGGCGTCCGGTGTCGATGACGATGACGACCCGGTCTCAGCCGAGGACGACGCCACAGTCACCCTCATCGCTCCGGCCATCGAAATCGAGAAGTCGACAAACGGCGAGGACGCCGACGATCCCACCGGCCCGGAGATCGCTGCCGGATCCAACGTGACGTGGAACTACGCCGTCACCAACACCGGCGACACACTCCTAACGAACCTGAATGTCGTCGATGATCAGGGCGTTACAGTCGACTGCCCGCAGACAGGGCTGAGCGCGCTCGCCACCATCACCTGCACCGGGACCGGGGTCGCCGAGCTCGGGCAGTACGCCAACGTAGGCGCGGTGACCGCCACGGCCACCGACACTGACGGGGATACGAAGGTCGTGACGGACAACGATCCCTCGCACTACCTGGGCGTGGACCAAGTGGTGACCGGGATCAAAATCGAGAAGGCCACCAACGGTGTAGATGCCGACATCCCGACCGGGCCGATTGTGCCGGTCGGTGATCCGGTGACGTGGACCTATGTCGTCACCAACACTGGGAACACGCGGATCTTCGTCGAGTTCGTGGTCGACGACGGCGGTGGGTCGGACGACTTCCGACCAGCGTTCGTGGACGGCGACGCCGACGGCGATGGCCTCTTGGACCCGACCGAGACGTGGACCTATGAGGCGTCTTCAACGGCGGTCGAGGGTCAGTACACCAACATCGGAACGGTTGTCGGCGTGCCGCTCGACGACGAGGGTGACCCGATCGGCGACATAGTCGGCCACGACGACCCATCCAGTTACTTCGGTGTGGTGCCGGATGTCCCGGCGATTGATATTGAGAAGGCGACTAATGGTGTGGATGCTGATGATCCGACCGGGCCGCTTGTGCCAGTCGGTGATGCTGTGGCGTGGACCTATGTTGTGACCAATAGTGGGAACGTGGATCTCGCCGAGGTGTCGGT
>JAAETH010000457.1 GCA_024228575.1 Actinomycetes bacterium | reverse complement strand
GGTGTCTTCTCCCATGATCTTGATGCCGGCTTCCAGCGAGGAAACACCGACGAGGAAGATGTAGATGAGGGCGATGACGAGCGCGGCGCGAACCGGCGTCGGCATCTTCTCCTCGAACTTGCTGACGACGTGAGTCATGACTTGTGGTCCAACCGGGAGCGACGTGACGGTCAGACAGTAGGACACCGCGACATCGAGCTATAGAGGCAAAGGAACGTAATTCCCCGCCGTCTCGAATCGGCCGGGCGATACCCTCGCAGGCATGAGAATCGGCATAGTCGGAGCCACCGGTCAGGTCGGTGGTGTGATGCGCAACATCCTGGTCGAGCGAGGTTTTCCGTTCGACGAGATTCGCCTCTTCGCGTCGGCGCGTTCGGTCGGACGCAAGCTTGCGGTCGGCGAGCTCGAGGTCACCGTCGAAGACGCCGAAACCGCCGACTACGGCGGCCTCGACATCGTCTTGTTCTCGGCGGGCAAGACCACCTCGAAGGCCCTCGCACCTCGCGTTGCGGCGGCCGGTGCTGTTGTGGTCGACAACTCGTCTGGCTGGCGCATGGACCCAGATGTCCCCCTCGTGGTCAGCGAGGTCAATCCGTCGGCCCTCGATTCGATTCCCAAGGGCATTGTCGCCAATCCCAACTGCACGACCATGGCCGCCATGCCGGTGCTCAAACCTCTACACGACGAGGCCGG
>JAAETH010000456.1 GCA_024228575.1 Actinomycetes bacterium | reverse complement strand
GCAATGGCCGCTGGATGCCGGCCGGCCATGGTTCGGTGTTGGGTAGGTCGAGGGCTCGGGCGATGTCGAAGCCGAGTTGGGCGCCGTCGTTGGTGAGGAACATGAACCCTCGACCAGTGCCCTTGAGAGTCGGGAGGGTGTAGCGACGGTTCACCATGCGCCTACGCAGACCACCGGGGCGTTTGCCTTTGCGGCTGAGGCGGGTCCGGTTGGTGCGCTTCTGGGAAGCGAGTACTCCTCGGAGGAGGCGCTCAACGTGGACCATGTCGGTCTCGGTGATGCGGACTTCTGCCCCGAGACGTTCGAGGCCAACTGAGCCCCAGTACCGACCGACGGAGCCGTTGGGGTTAGTCCAGTCCGCTGGGGCCTGGTTCTGGTAGTCCTTGTACTTCCCCTTGGCCATGTAGGAGGCGAAGTAGTTCCCAACCCGGTTGGGGTCCGACATCTTGATGCTCTGGCGATGGTCGACACCCGTACCAGCGAGAAGGTGGCGAGGATCGCCAGACTTGACGATCTCGAACCAGTTCGTCGACAGCCACTGAGTCAGGGCCAAGCCATCGATCCGCCAGGGCCACCACCCGAAGAGGTGAATATGCGGGGCGCCCCGATCTTGGAACTCTCTCTTCCACATCGCAGCAAGCCGCTGCCCAGTCGCTCGATAGAACCGGAGCTCCAATGCTCGACGGTGGCGGAGCACATCGTTCGGTGTCGGGGCGCAAGTCCGCCAGTCACCGGGGTAGGTCAGTGTGACCATCAACATGTACTGGCCTGATGTGGCACTTGCCTACTTCGAAGACGTGGCCAACACCCGTCAATCGACCAATGCCGAACACGGCTCGCCAGCAGACCTATACGCCT
>JAAETH010000455.1 GCA_024228575.1 Actinomycetes bacterium | reverse complement strand
GGCCAGGTTGAGCACGTATATGGCACCGCGGTTGCTGCCGCCGTCATCATCGAAGTGGGCGCCAACTGCGATATCGGCGATCCCGTCACCGTCGAGGTCACCCATCCCGGCCACCGAGGTACCGAAGTAGTCGGTGTCGTCGAGGGGGCCGGTGAACCCACCAGTGGTGGATGAGATTTTCTGTTCAGCCTTGACGGTCCCGTCGGCGTTGAGGAACAGCACATACACGGCCCCCCGAGCAGAGCCGCCATCATCGTCGTAGCTGGCGCCGACCGCGATATCGGCGATCCCGTCACCGTCGAGGTCACCGACCCCAGCTACCGAGATACCGAAGTAGTCGCTGTTGTCGAGGGGTCCTGTGAGGCCGCCGGTTGTGGAGGAGATCTTCTGTTCGGCCTTGACGGTGCCATCCGCGTTGAGGAACAAGACATACACGGCCCCCCGACCGGAGCCGCCGTCATCATCTTGGTACGCGCCGACCGCTATATCGACTGTCCCGTCACCGTCGAGGTCGCCGACCCCTGCCACCGACCCAGCGAACCAGTCGCCGTCGTCGAGGGGGCCTGTGAGTCCGCCCGTGACCGAAGAGATCTTCTGTTCGGCTTTGACGGTGCCGTCAGCGTTGAGGAACAACACATAGGCGGCCCCGCGGTCGGTGCCGCCGTCATCGTCAAGGTTGGCGCCGACCGCGATATCGACAATCCCGTCACCATCGAGGTCACCAACCCCACCCACCTACGCACCGAACTGGTCGGAATTGTCGAGGGGTCCTGTGAGCCCGCCCGTGGTCGAGGAGATGTTCTGTTCGGCTTTGACGGTGCCGTCGGCGTTTAGGAACAGGACGTTCACGGCTCCCCGGTCGGTGCCGCCGTCATCGTCTTGGTGGGCGCCGACCGCGATGTC
>JAAETH010000454.1 GCA_024228575.1 Actinomycetes bacterium | reverse complement strand
TGCCTGGCTTTCAAGACGCCCACGTGCATGTGCCAGAGGCCGGGATCAACCTCGAGTTGTGCTTCCTCGGCGATGGTGATTCTCTGGCCGACTACGAACAGTCCGCGGTCGGGTGCGCCGAGGAGCAGGCGGGTTCGGATTCGGGCGGTGGGGGCACCATTGTTCGAACTGAGCGACGGTGGCGAGTTGCCAATCGATGCGCTCGACCGTGCTGTGCCCCGCACCCGCGCCCCGCGCTCCGGCCGATCTCGCTTACGCCCGAACCTGCTACGACCACCTCGCGGGAGAGATCGCCGTTGCGATCCACCGCCAGCTCCTCGACGCTGGCCGCCTCGTCGAGGACGACGGGCATCTCACGATCAACCCCTCCGGCTACGAACTCCTTGCATCGATGGGTGTCGACGTGAACGCAATCAGATCATCGAAGCGGCCCAAGGCGCGACCATGCCTCGACTGGACCCAGCGCCGCCACCACCTCGCTGGCGCAGCCGGCAAGGAGCTACTGATCGCGTTCAGCGCCAATAACTGGATACGCACGGGCCACCATCCTCGCAGCGTCACCATCACCGAGACGGGCCGGCTGGCAATCGCCCACCACTTTCCGCTCTCCGCCAGCTGAGCCTTTTCCCGACCCAGCGGGGCCTGACACTCCCGATTTCTGCGTATCTGCCGCACGTGGTGGCGGCGGACCGATGTGATCGGTGCCGGAGCCGTTCCCCGTTGATCCTGCGACTCCGTTCGTGTGACCTTGACGATCCGCTGACGCCACCGTTGGGCCAAGGGGTTGTCGCTCTGGACTGGTCGCTATGAGCGTTCCGAGAGGAGCCAGCTGCAGATGATGGTGTTGAGCTCGGTTGGCCGGTCCTCTTGGACGAGATGGCCGGCGCCGTCGATGATCTCGATGCTGCTGTTGGGGATGAGCGATGCGAGGCGGCGCGCTCTGTCAATTGGAATCCACGCATCGGCGTTGCCCCAGACGATCAGCGTCGGAACGTTGATGTCGACGTAGCGGCGTTCGGCCTCAGCGGTGAATTGTTCGTCGGCCTGGGCGATCTGGCGGTAGAACGCCGCCTGGCCATCGCCGAGCCAGGGGGCGACGAGCCGATTGAGCACCTCGGGCCGCAAGCCCGGTCCGCTTGCTCCACTGATGTACTCGCGTAGCAGTGCCTCATGGAGATTGGGCGGTAGGGCCGTGAAGACTGCGGGATGCTCGGCGACCAGCCGAAAGAACGGTGAACCCCACGGTCGCAAGGCGACGACATCGACAAGAGTTAGAGAGCTCACTGCCATGCCGTGCAGCAGGTGGGCGCGGAGACAGACCGTGCCGCCATAGTCGTGCGCGATGACATCGGGGGCGTCGAGACCCCAGTGGCCGACCAAAGCGGAAAGCAGTTCACCTTGGGCTTCTAGCGAAACATCGCCATCAGGTTTGTCGGATTGGCCGTAGCCGACCATGTCCCAGACATAGACCGATCGATCACCGCTCAGCGCCTCGATCGTCGTTCTCCACACGAAACTGGACCAGGGTGTTCCGTGACACAGCACCACCGGCGGTCCGTGCCCGAATCGGGACCAACGAACGACCGAGCCGTTCCAGTCGAAGGTCTCATCTAGCTCGACCTCATCGACGCGCACGCAACGAAGATAGCGGCTGGTCGCCCAGTAGAACTCGTGACGATCAACGCCGATCTGGGCAGCGACCGGTCAACAGCGACACCCCAGTCACACCTCGCCGCTCAGAATCTCGACCGCCGAGCCGCGGCAACCACTCGACTTCTACCCGACTGCGCCGCGAGAGTCCCCAGGCTCGATGGGGTCCTTTCAGTTGCGAACCACCAGTCTGAGCACATGGAGCAATCAGCTGGGCTCGGAGCCATCCGCAATCTCGACTACGCCGTGCTGCTGTGCGATGACATCGCCGCAATGCGCGATTTCTACACCCGAATACTCGGGTTCGAGGTCCGACACGAGATCGATGGGAAGTGGGTTGAACTAGAGATCGGGGCAGCCCTTCTTGCCCTGCGGCGACGCAGTCGTCCCTATGACGGCCCTGCACCGGACCCCGACTCGGCATCGGTGCAGTTGGCCTTCCGGGTTTCGCCCGACGACGTCGAAACGGCGCTGTCGCAGCTGGCAGAACTCGGCATCGAGCCGCTCGAGCCAATCGCGGACCTCGATGACTTCGGTCATCGCGTGTTGTTCATCGCCGACCCGGAACACAACATCATCGAGATCTACGCCGAGATCTGACGGCAGTCCGAATCATCCACGCGCGGGGTCGGACACTCGGAAAGCTGACGAGTCGATCGACAACCGCCGCAATGCACCCCCAGTCTCGATCAGGCCCAAGCGTGACGCCGCAGAATCCCGGCCGGACCTGAACCGCTTCGCCGGCAGTGTGGCGCGGCTCGATGCGTCCATGGTTGGGGGATTCCAGTGGATGCTGCGCCGCATAGTCCCAGGCGTTGGCGAGCGATCAGACGATCCTGAGCACTCGGGACGGTACCGCGACCGATCAGCGAGGGCCGACGATCGGCGTCCAGTCTCGAACGGACGCAATGGTGACGCCCTGGGTGCGGTAGTACGGATCGTCTGCGATGATTCGATCGACGGCCTCACGGTCTGCGTCGAAAATGAGGAGAGCGCCGGAGTCGTCTGCCCATGGACCGGCGCCGATCAACGTGCCATCGGTGTGGAGCTGTTCGAGGATCTTGCGATGCTCGGGCCGGGCCGAGAGTCGCTCTTGGGTCGACGTGAAAGAGAGTTCCAGTGCAATCATTCCGTGACAGTACGAAGGCTGATGTGCCGAGCGCAGTATCGACCGATACAACCGATGCGCGTTCGATCTTCGACCGCGTACCCCTCCTCGCTGCCATGCCGAGGAGCGCTCGCGACGAGTTGTGGAGTCGTGCACGGATTCGAACCGGAGATCGTGGTGACGTCCTCGTCCTGCAAGGGACCCCAACCGACTTCGTGCATGTGCTGCTGACCGGCGAAGCCACGAGTATCTGCGTGACTGGGGCCGGTCGAAGCGTGGCACTAGCCAGGTGGCTGGCTCCGACGGTCATCGACAAGGTGACGATGTTTTCCGAGGCACAACACCCCGCGTCAGTGTCGATAGATACAGCGGCCATCTGGTGCACCCTCCCGTTCGCCGCCGTGCGATCGGCCATCGCCACGAACCCGGCCGCACAACAACATGCCCTTGCCAACGTCACGGTCGAGGCTCGCTCGGCGAGGGACTCCTTCGTCGATGCGGCCGTCCGCTCCAGCACAGCCCGACTCGCACGGTGGCTGGTGATCAGCATGGACGTTGGCGTTCCGATCACCCTGCCGTCTCCCCAGGAACGACTTGCATTGCAGCTGGGCATGACTCGAGTCACCTTGAATCGGGCGCTTCACAGCCTCGCAAGACGCGAGTTGATCAAGATCGACCGATCCTCGGTTCTAGTCCTCGATCTGATCCACCTCCGAACGGTCGCCGAGCTTTGATCGAATCGTCTCCGATCGAACACCGGTGGGCAGCCTGTCATCGAGCCACTCATGTCCCGGCAACATGCACCAGATCGACCGCTCGGGGTTGCCTCGCCAGTTCACGTGTATCCAGTCGCTCAACCTCCTGCGAAACCGCCCGGTCCCGTCGACCTGACGTGGGATGATGCCGGGCATGAGTTCTCGGGAGCAGGGGATTGAGCCGGCGGCCGGATTCACGGGGAACGGGTTCATCGTTCGGCCGCTCGTGCCGTCCGACACGAAGCCGTGATGTCGAGTCGCGAGTTCCTCTACCACTGGGAGCAAGAGCCTCCGTATCCGCCAGAGGACTTCTCGGTCGACGACAACCTCGAGGATCTCGAGCAGATGGACGGCGAACACCGCAACGGGACCCGATACACCCACACCGTCATGAACGCCGACGAGACCCAGGTCCTCGGCTGCATCTACCTCCTGCCCAACGACGACCGCATGTACCGGACTGCCGAGGTGACATCGCACGACGGCACCGACCTGTCGTCCGTTGATGCCACGGTCGCGTTCTGGGTTCGCGTCTCGACGTGGGAGGAGGGGTTCGAGCGTGCCTTGCTCGAGACGGTTCTCGGTTGGCTACGGGACGACTGGTCGCTCGAGCGACCGGTGATCATGACCAACGAGAAGCTCGATCACCAGATCGCGACGATCGGGTCGCTGGGCCTGACCCGGCGCTTCGACTACGACCGCGACAAGGACATGTACACATCCCACGCCTACGCCTGATCGCTCAGCGAGAACCGCACAGTACGCGCTCTCCCTAATCTGTGGGACGGCGATCAGCCCGCGCCACAGAACGGCCCTTATGCCGTGCCCGATAATCGATGCGGCGGTCCAGCCTCCAGCGATCTTGGATACGACGTTTCTCTGCACCACCAAACCGAGGCTGGCCTTGCCGGTGACCCAGCTAGGCGTCCGTCGCGAGATTCGACAACGCCGACTCATACCTGGAGGATCATCCAATGACCTCGCGTGAGCATGGCGATCTGTCGAGCGTGATCTGGCACCGCTCGTCGCTGAGCGCAGCCCTGAGATCGTTTCTGGTGTGAGCTTTCTGTGAGCTGGCCGGTCTCGACCGGTTCCCACTCGCCAACGACAAAGGCCCGGAACCGTTGAGATTCCGGGCCTTCTGAGTGGTGGCGGGGGCAGGATTTGAACCTGCGACCTTCGGGTTATGAGCCCGACGAGCTGGTTTCCGATCTACCTGGCCTCACCAGCGATTATGGCCATTTCCGCAGGTAAGGGGGCATTTGTCGACCTGTCGGTGGTCCCCGCAGCTCCCCCGTGGACCCCGCTGTTTGCGGTTGTGCTGTTACCTCTGTGTTACCTCGATCGGCAGATCTCACCCGGATCCGAACCCACCTAGACGCCCCTAGACGGCCACGCAGAGTGCTGCCGGCTGTCGGTCAGGCGACCTGGACAGCATCGGTGAGCTTGTCGGGAACCTCCGCTGGGAACGACAACACGAGATGCCGATCGAGCGCGGTCGCGACCCGGGCGAGGGTGTCGATCCGG
>JAAETH010000453.1 GCA_024228575.1 Actinomycetes bacterium | reverse complement strand
TCAGCTGAGCTGTGAATGGGTCACGAAGCTGTATCACAACAGTCATGTGCACGAGTATCCGGCCGATACGAGCTGTACGACGAGCACGACGATCGCCGGCCTGGGCTGTGGCGACGAGGCCTATCACTGGGAAGTTGAATTAACGATCACAGACCCGGCGGGTCTGTCGGACTTCGCCAAAGTGGCGCTGTATCCGGATTGCGCGGGAACCGGGAATCAACCGCCGGTTGCCGTACCCGACTCGACCAGCGTCACCACGGGCCTGTCCGTGACCATCGACGTTCTGCAAAACGATTCCGACGACATCGGGCTGGATGAATCGTCGGTATCCATAGTGTCGCCCCCCGGTCACGGCACGATCAGCGATATCGACCCAGTCACCGGCGCCATTACGTACACCAACAACGGCGATGCCTCGCCGACGGACACCTTCTCATACCAGGTCCTGGACATCGCCGGACTGCCGTCGAATTCGGCCGCCGTCGACGTGACGATATCGAGCGCCCCGGACACGACGCCGCCGACGGATCCGTCGAACCTGGTTGCCACGCCACTGAGTTATCACGAGATCAGCCTGAGCTGGACCGGATCGACGGATGCCGGCGGTTCCGGGCTGGCCGGCTACAATATCTATCGTGATGGTGGTGCCACGCCGATCGCGACGGTTGCCGGTACGACCCATACCGACGGCGGCCTGATCGCCAACACCGCCTACACCTACCAGGTTTCGGCGATCGACGGTGCGGATAACGAGTCCGGATTGTCGAATAGCGCCGGCGCGACGACGCCACCGCAACCTATCAGCGGCATCGTGTCGGGTTTCGTCAGGGACGCCGTCACTCTGCTGCCAATCGAAGACGCTGTCGTTACATTGCAGGCAACGACTACGCACACGTCGACGGCGGCGGATGGCAGCTTCGCGCTCAACATCGCCGACGGGGGAACAGACCTGGTTATCGTCGGCGCCAACAAGGGCTACTACAGTGCGTCCGTGACGACGAACTCGCCGGCGGCAGGCGCCGAGATCTTGCTCAACCCGGTGATCATCGGTACGAACGCCGCCTACTCATTCGTCGAGCCCGCGACCTGCGCCGGGTGCCACCCGAACCAGAAGAGCGAATGGGACAACTCCGCGATGGCCAATGCGGGCGTCAACACCTGGATGCACGACATTTACGATGGCAACGGGACGCCGGGCGGAATGGGTGGCTTCGTCTATACACGCGACTCCGTGCATGCTGCGACCGTCCCTGATGCGGAATGTGCGGCTTGCCACCAGCCCGAATCATGGGTCGCCGCAGGCTACTCCGGCCGGGTCGAGGGTCCGGATGATATCGGTTTCCCGTCCACTGCAGCCAGCCACGGCGTCTCCTGCGAGGCCTGCCACAAGATAGCGGACATCGATACTCAGAAGATGGACTTCCCCGGCATCTTCCCGGGCGCCGTCGAATTCAATCTGCCCGAATGGGGTACTCAGGTGCAGTACGGTCTGCTGCCGGATGTCGATTTCCACGCGCCCGGAACGATGGAGGCGTCTTATCAGCCACAGCTCGTCGCCGAAGTCTGCGGCGCCTGCCACCAGGATAACGCCGACCCGAACGAGGACCATACATTCACGGGGATTACCTCCGAACCGACCTTCAATGAGTGGCTCCAGTCCCCGTACGGCAACGACCCGAGTTCGCCATCGTATACGACCTGCATCGATTGCCATATGCCACCATCGGGTGAAACGGAAATCTGCACTGTCGACCCCCTG
>JAAETH010000452.1 GCA_024228575.1 Actinomycetes bacterium | reverse complement strand
GCTCGTGTCGACGAAGTCGCCGAACTCGACAGGCGGTTCGGTCAGGCTGACCGAAGGGGGTACAGAGGCCGCCCCACGGCCATCAAGGGGAGGGGCCGTGTTGGAGACATCGAAGCTCGACGGGCACACTTGTCGCGCCCCCATCCAGATTGCATTGGCGGCAACGCTGTCATCGCCGAACCTACCAAGTCCCCAATCGCGTGACAGTTCGACGAGTGCGTCCGGGTCGTTGACCGCTCCGCCGCACGCGACCTCGGTGATGGCCGCGTAGTCGGACATCGAGAGATGCAGCTGACCCGTCTGATTAATCAGCATCGTGCGGAGTTCAAGTGCTGCAGCAACCTGCTCGTCTGTCAACTCCAGCGCGTCCACTGGTCCGGCCGTTCCAACAGGGTCATTACCTTGAGCCATGACGACCAAGCCGCCGATCAAGACAACCAAGCCGACAGCCGCAGCGACCCACAACAGCCGGTAACTCAACCGCTCGTTCGACGAGCCATCCCTCAAACCTCGATCTGCCACCATCGTGCCCATACAACCACACCGCGCTCGTTGCTCAACATCGGCAGGAAGTTCTCATCCGACACAGCCGAACACGCCCTCCACAACTGAACGCTCTGTCTCGTCAAGGGCTCTCAGTCGGAACCATTCCACCACTCTGCGTGATGAGACGAATACCACAAGCGAATTGTGTCGGGCCGCGTTGCAATTCCGTAACTGTTTCGTCATGCTTTGGTGAGCAGAACAACAAGCGGGCCGTCCAACTGCGTCGCATGAGGCGACCACCGAGCCCGCATGAATCCCGATGCCCGCCCGGTCGACATGAGGTCCCGGGTGTGTGCAATAGGAGTCCCCATCATGTTGAACCCCATCCGCCCCATCGTTCGCGCGTGCACCTTCATCCTCGTGACCATCGTTGCCCTCGGCGGATTCGCATCCGTTGCAGGCGCCACCGTATGGTCGCCCGGCGATGACGCCGTCGACGAGGTCACCGGCGCCCCTGTTGCCGTAGCCGTGCTCGACGCCGCGAGTTCGTGGAGCGTCGACGCCATGGGAGTGGTGGTCGCCCACGGCACCGCACCCCACCTCGGCGACCTCGAAGGCATCGACCTCGAAGCCCCTGTCATCGACATCGTCGGCACTTCGTCAGGCGCCGGCTACCTCCTCGCGGCAGAGGACGGAGGAGTGTTCGCATTCGGAGACGCCCAGTTCGAGGGATCCGCCGCGCCCTACGACCCCGTGTCATCCATCGTCGGCATCGCCCTCACGACCGGGGGCTACTGGTTGGCCGGATCAGATGGTGGTGTGTTCAGCTTCGGCGAGGTCGGGTTCTTCGGCTCGGGTGCCCAGTTCGATCTGCTGGCTCCCATCGTCGACATCACATCCAGTGGCAGTGGCGACGGATATCTCCTGCTCGGTGCTGATGGAGGCGTGATGACCTTCGGTGACGCAGAGTTCGCCGGATCACTCACCGGATCGATCAACTCCGCAGCCGTGTCGATCGCACAGGTCGACGGTGGCTACCGGGTCGTGACCGAGTTGGGTCAGCTCGCTCCACTGGGCGACCTGGATTCCGTCGACAGCCCAGAAACCGCCGACGGAATCATCGCGACCGGCTTGTCGGTCTCGTCCACGGGTGACATCGCAGTTTCGTTCAGCACAGGTCAGTCGGGGTTACAGACAATGACCCCCGGCGAGGCGTTCGTCGCCGGCCTGTCTGTCGAACGGATCGCCATCTGGGATGCGCTCGCCAGGTGTGAGTCGAACGGCCGATGGGACATCAACACCGGCAACGGCTACTACGGCGGCATCCAGTTCTCGCCGTCGTCGTGGTGGTCGGTGGGCGGAGAGGGTTACCCACACCAGGCATCGCGAGAAGAGCAGATCTACCGTGGCGAACTGCTTCTGGACATCCAGGGCTGGGGCGCGTGGCCCGGCTGCACCCGCAAGCTCGGTCTGCGGTGAGCAGACACAGAAACGTGTAGCTGCCGATCGAGTGGTGCCCTACACTGGCGCATCGCACCCAGGTGCCAAGCGCCCGTAGCTCAATTGGATAGAGCATCTGACTACGGATCAGAAGGTTGGGGTTTCGAGTACCTCCGGGCGCGCAGTGCAGATTCAGAGCCACCCTTCGGGGTGGCTCTTCTGGTTCTCGTTGTCACCTTTCCTCGAACACGACTGCGAAGATGTCGCAATGGACGAGTTGGCGAGTCGCCTCCTTCACAACTGGGCCCTCAACGCTGTTGCACACGCGGAGGCACTCGCCGTGGTGGATCCAACGTGGGGAAGTGAGGTCCACCCCGTTGCCGGCGGATGGCTGGTGTTGTCCGGGGCCGGCATGTACGTCAACCGGGCGATGGCAGTAGGCCTCGACAGCGGGCTCTCGGCATCCGATCTGGAGCTGATCATCGAGCGAAGCACATCTCGTGGAGTCAGCGCGGCGATCGAGGTGACGCCCGCGACTCACCAGGCCACAATCGACACACTCCTCGCAAATGGTTTCGTGCACACCGCTGAACACGATGTGACGGCTCTGACAAGGCCAGTCCCGGGGCGACCCATCGATGCACCCGAGAGGATCGTCAGGCAGCGAGTCAAGAACCCGACCGATCTTCGGCTGTGGCAGAACACGACCGCAATCGGCTGGGGACACACCGACCCAGCGAAACGCCGCGCCTCTAACGCGTTCAGTCTCGCCGCCCACGCCGTCGACGGTGAACTGATGGTGCTTGCCCTCGACCCCGCTCACAACGAACCGGTCGGCTGCGCGACGACAACCATTCGCGACAGGCTCGCGACTCTCGGAGGCATGTCCACGGTCCACACGAGACGTCGCCAGGGTGTCCAGGCCGCCCTCATCGACTACCGGCTCGAGCTGGCCGCTCGGCACGGTTGCGACCTGGCTGCGACATCGGCGGTGACCGGCGGGCCATCGGAACGGAACCTCATACGCCACGGCTTCACACCGCTGTTCGTCGTCGAGACCTACGAATCTCCACTGCCGACCTGAACCCGGGGGGGGTCAGCCGTCAGTGGGTCGTGTGTGCCTGCTCATCGGTGGGGTAGAAACGCCCGATGACGGCGGCGAGGATAAGTCCGGTCGCCACCGCCACCCAGAACGCCACGTGCATTCCAGAGACATAGGCCTCGTTCGCTTTCTCGAGCAAGCCGGCCGCTTCGGGTCCTCCCAGGATCGAGGCCACCTGGGCTGCTCCACCGATTGAG
>JAAETH010000451.1 GCA_024228575.1 Actinomycetes bacterium | reverse complement strand
GATGCCGTGGTGATCCAGGATCTCGTTCGGGTGGAGAGGGCGGCGACCCTGGTCCACCGAGGTTCGATGAAGACGATCACCGACAGCTACGCCATCCTCGATCGGTGGATGGAGGCAGCAGGGGAGAAGCCCGTCGGGTTCAGCCGTGAGCTCTATCTCGATACTCCCGCCGATCCCGATGAGTGGATCACTGAGCTCCAGTTCGTGTTGACCTGATCGGTTGGGCACTCCCGCGGGAGTGCCCGCTCAGGCGGATGGATTCCCGGTCAGCGCGGTAATGGCTCCAAGTCCGAGGTAGGTGCCACCGGCCACGAGGTCCTTGCGCTGACGGCCTGCTGAGTGCCGGAACCTTGTGCCGATCCACCCGCCGGCTAGAGCGTAGGCACCGTCGGAGATGAAGCCGAGGACGATGAAGGTGGCACCGAGGGTGGCCACACTGAGGGCCGGACTGGTGGTGTCAGGGTCGACGAACTGGGGTACGAACGACAGGAAGAAGATGGCTGTCTTCGGGTTGAGGATGTTGAGTAGAACACCGTCGAGGAAGACTCGACCCAATGGGCGGTGCTCCGGCAAGCCATCGGCGGCGGGCACCGAACCTTGTCGATAGGACCGGATCGACTGGACACCGAGCCAGATCAGATAGGCGGCCCCGACGAGCTTCACGACGGTGAAGGCAGTAGCCGAGGCGGCGAGGACTGCCGACAACCCGATCATGGCCGCCAGCACGTGGACGACGGTTCCGAGATGGATGCCAGCTACCGAGACGAGACCCGCCCGTCGCCCCTGGGCGGCGCT
>JAAETH010000450.1 GCA_024228575.1 Actinomycetes bacterium | reverse complement strand
GGCTCGCCCCACCGGCGCGCCCAACAAGCGATACTGGGCCGACGAAAGGAAGCCGTGAACGGACGAATCCTGATCGCCGAAGACGATCCGAAGCAGGCTGAGCTGATCCGCCTCTACCTTGAACGCGAAGGCCATTCGGTCTTCGTGACCGGAGACGGCCGATCGGCGCTCGAAGAGGTGCGGCGCCGTCAGCCAGACCTCGTCCTACTTGATGTGATGATGCCCCGGCTCGATGGGCTCGATGTCTGCCGGGTCCTCCGCTACGAGTCCGACATCCCAATCATCATGTTGACGGCCCGCTCGACCGAGGACGATCTCCTGCTGGGCCTCGATCTGGGTGCCGATGACTACATAACCAAACCGTTCAGCCCCAGAGAACTGGTAGCCCGGGTCCGGTCGGTACTCCGTCGTGGAGCGGTCGCCGACAAGACCCCATCGGAGCTATCAGCGGGACGACTCAAGCTCGACACGGTCCGCCACCAGGTCTTCATCGACAAAGCCCTGATCGACGTCACTCCCAAGGAGTTCGCCATCCTGGCCGCCCTGATCCAGGCTCCAGGTCGTGCCTTCACCCGGCGAATGCTGCTGGAGGAAGCCTTCGGCTTCGACTACGACGGGTTGGAGCGAACCATCGATGTCCATGTCGCAAACCTGCGAAAGAAGATCGAGCGCGACCCCACCGATCCCGACCTGGTGCAGACCGTCTATGGCATCGGCTACAAGCTCAACGAAGGGCCATACTCGTGACGCCCTTCGGCTCCCTGGGCCGAAGGCTGGCATTGGCCGGCGTGATAGTGGCCCTCTTGGCCGTCGTCGTCACTGCCTACTCGGTCCAGCGGGTGACCCAATCCACCATCCGAGGTTCGATCGAGCGCGACCTCAGCGAGGAGGTCTTCATTCGCGACGAACTGGCCTTCCTCGGTGCCTACTATGGCGATTGGGACGAGGTGGCCGATCTGGTGATCGAGCTATCGACCGAAACCGGCCAACGCATCGCCGTCGCCACCCTCGACGACGAGATCCTGGCCGACAGCGAGCTCCTACGTTTTGACCAGTCCGCTCCCCTGCCCGCCCAGGCCACCATCGTCGACCCTGCGAGCGAGCTGTTCGAGTTCGCCGTCTCCGATGCCACCCTGGAATTGCTCTATGAGCAGATGACTCTGACCGAGGAGTGCCTGGATGACGCGGGGATCCCGAGCACGGTGATCATCGATGATTATGGATTCGAGAACATCGAGCCTGAAGGGCCACTGACCTCGGACCAGGAGGACATCGTCGACGATTGCTTCATCAGCGCGGAGGAGGCCATTCCACTCGGGGCATCGGCCTTCACCCTGGATTCGGAGGATGATGTGGACTCACTGGCCGCCGAGCCCCTCCAGCTCTTCATCGGCTACGGAGGCGAGACTGAGGCCAGCCTGTTCCCCTCAGGAGTCTCAGCCGGCTTCTGGGCCGCAATCGGTGGGGTGTTGGCGGT
>JAAETH010000449.1 GCA_024228575.1 Actinomycetes bacterium | reverse complement strand
CGTTCGCGGAGCTAGGTGTCATGGCGTCGTCAACCTCACTTCGGTGCTGTTGTTCATCATCTTCGTGCGCCAGTCGGACTCATCGATCAATGAGGGCGCGTCGGTCTTCTTCGTGCTCTTGCTGACCCTCATCGTGACGCTTTTTGATCGGTATCACCGAGGAGAGTCGACTGCGGTGTTCGGCGGCCATCCGACCCACTGAGTCAGGAATCAGTCGTCTCGCGTCATCGGCTTCACATAGGATGTGGGCTCAGGCGAGCGACAAGGGGAGTTTAGGCTCATGGGAGGGTTCGGGATGCTCGCGTTTGGCGCGCCACCGCTGGTCGCCGACTTCGTGGTGATCACGATCGGGGCCGTGGTGCTCGGCTACCTGTGTCAGCGCATCCACCTCGAGTCGATCGTCGGGTTCCTGTTGGCCGGAGCGATCATCGGCCCCAATGCCCTGGGACTCGTCAAGGACATGGAGCCCGTCGAAGGAATGGGCGAAGTCGGTGTCATCTTCTTGATGTTCGCCATCGGCCTCGAGCTGAGCGCCGATCGGCTGCGCAAGATTGGCGCGCTGATGCTCGGTGGCGGGGCGATCCAGGTGGGCTCGACGATTGCGATCGTCGGGGGCTGTG
>JAAETH010000448.1 GCA_024228575.1 Actinomycetes bacterium | reverse complement strand
CCAGGCGTCGTGACGGTCACGTTGACGGCCTCGAACGCAACCTTCAGCGGCGAGGTTGCGACGAATACGATTGAGGTCGACACGATCCCAATGCTGCCTTACAGCCGCACCTACTCCAACCGGGGCGGCGGGACGCGTGGCTACTGGTTCGTGACCCCGGTTGGCTTCTCGATCACTGGCCTTCAGGTTCCGGACGAGCAGGGTAGTGGTCTCCAGAACGTCGCAGTAGCCAAGGTTCAGGGCACTTCGAGAACCGCTATTTACGACACCATGTTCGAGGCCTTCGGTGCTCCGGCCAGCCAGGTCCTCCCGACCTCGATCAGCTACGAAGCTGGTGACACTGTCTACGTCCTTGGTGCTGCTGGTTCGTCGGCTCTTCAGCACAACAGCTACTCAGCTGCTAGTGGTCCGAGCACGGTCCTCGGCCAGCCGATCACCTTGGCTCGCGCCACGTATGGCAACATCTTCACCAGCCCGATCTCGGCTGGTGGTCAGACCCTCGGCCTCTCGACTACTGGCAGCATTGGTCGTACCTACACCGTGGTCAGCGACGCAACTGGCGTCGACTACGGCACGGCCTCGGACAATGGCAACAACCGCGGCGCTCCGGAGCTGACCACGAAAACTCTGCCGGTCGTCGGCACGACTGCTGAGCTGACCGCTGTGGTGTATGATCCGGCTTCGATCAGCGCAACACTGCTCGTCGGT
>JAAETH010000447.1 GCA_024228575.1 Actinomycetes bacterium | reverse complement strand
GCTCCACCTCGGCGCTCTGGTCGTCGGGACGCAGGTCGATATGGAGACGGTTCTGCCCCTGCTTGGCTTCGTCGACGGCCAAGAACAAGATCCCTGGCAACCGATCTGGCTTCGGCTGAATCTCAAAGACCACTGGGTCGTCGTTGACGATCACCCATCCAAGCGCTTCACTCCACCAGCGGCCCAACGCAACCGGATCGCGGGTGGCGACAACGATTTGCTCCCACTCAAGACTCATGGCCGGACCATAGCGAACCGACCTGATCCCTGTGCGGTGTTCCGAGCCTCGCAACCGGTATCAGCACCGTTGACCAGGGTCTTTACCGATCGGGAACACCGCGACACGACCATGGGCAAGCAGGACTCGTCCCTGGAGAGTGACGCTGGCGGTCGTAAACGCGACCACGCAGGGTGCGATGAGCGTTTCTGGCTCGACGACGGCCAGGCGGTCATGGTCGGTGGCGAAGCGAGTCCAGCCGCCGTCGTTGTCGAGCGCGCGACAAGTGACCGGACCAGGGTGCTCACCGATCACGGGGGGTACGTGCTGATCGTGACCGGCTAGCTTCGCCTAGCCTGAGGTAGGTGAGGGTGCTCGGGAGGAGATGGGGTCGGCCTCTGAGGTCGTCTGCCGTGCTCGGTATTGGTTTGCTTG
>JAAETH010000446.1 GCA_024228575.1 Actinomycetes bacterium | reverse complement strand
TGGTTGTGCCGTTCAGCAGCCGTCCTGATCGATCGTCACTGAGGCCCGCCACAATCAGAGCAGAAACGAGAATCCGGCTTCAACGAGGATCCGCACTGGTGGCAATACTGACCCTGACCCTGACCCTGACCAGCTGACGAGGGCGGGACCTGAAGGGCTTTCGAGCGGCCGGACCGGGAGGTCAGCGAGACAACCAGCCATATGACGAAAGCCAATGCGACGAGTAGGAACACTAGAATGACGAACAAGACCAGCAATTCCTGAGGCCTGACGTTCGGCATGGCTGACTCCTTGGCGAGGTCGCAACAACGGTGATGACGCTAGCTCGCTGGAAGCGTCCTGCTACGGCACCACCTGAGCGCTGCTAAATGTCGGGCTGAGCTGGGCCGACGCGCCCTGTCGGCGTACCCGAGCACCGGGACCCTCGCAGTTCGCAGGTATTGCGTGTCCACGTTGGTCTGATGGCACCATGGCTCTGGTGGCCCTTCCAATCCATGCTCATCGGCCCTTCAACTGGGGAGTGTTGATCGTCGGCGACAGCACCGACCTCGACCTTCCCAGCGTCGGACATGATCGAACGATTGGGGTGGGACGACGCTCGATCGTGATCCCCGTCCGGCACGCACAGGACATCCCGTCGACAGACGACAGGCCGTTCGCCGTCTCCATAAGCTGCGATTGGGTGGAGGCCCGTCCCAGCGGCCCGGCCTTTGAGACAGTGATCGATGTGCGCTCCGGTGAGCTCCTCATCGGCGATGCCGACAGCAGCGAGAAGATCAGGCTTGAACGAGGCAGCTATCGACTTTTCGTAGTCATCCACCCAGATCGTCACGCCGAGCAGGTGACAGTCGGGATCGGCAACGCCTGAACTCGGGGTCACCAGACAACGTCTGGGTCCGGCACGACCTGCGCACGCAGAACTCTCGCAGCGCTAGCTGATGCTTGTGAGACTGGCCGGTCGCTCACTTGAAGTCGAAGGTGTAGCACCATGCCAGCGCCTCAACAGCCTTAGCGCTGATCTCCGGGTGACGCTCCGCGAACTCGGCCGAAGCTGCTTTGCCCATCTCGACCAGATCCTCGGACGTATGGCGGGCCGTCGACCGGTAGAAGTCATCCTCTAGCCGGGTCAGCCAGGGCACGAGGTAAGCGGCAGCCTCGGGTCCCCATCGTTGGGTGATCCGGTCAGGGTCGCGATCCGGCCAAGCTGATCGGCCATGGCCTGTCCAGTCGACGATGGCCTGGCTCACAACCTCTGGTGACGGAGTCACGTCGGTGGTTGTAGCCCATCAAGTGAGTCGGCACCAGTGCCGACCGGAAAACGTCACGACCCGAGCGCTGTTAAACGCTCGCCATCGGCCAGGCCGTCGCTGTCGACCGGGTCCTGCCGTTGTACCCAAGCACCCGCCCCTCCCGAAGACGCAAGCTATCGCTCGATGAGATCCTGGGACCGAACGACGAACGCCGTTTCACCGGTAACCGACTCGACGCCCCATGCCAGGCGTACCTCCACATTCTCACCGTCGACACCTACAACATGAAAGCTGATGCCGACATCGGGAGGCATACCTGAGATCGCGGTCCATTCGGCGCTGCTGAACACCGTCGCCTTATCGGCT
>JAAETH010000445.1 GCA_024228575.1 Actinomycetes bacterium | reverse complement strand
GTCGCGGTAGGCGCCCACCGCGATAATGACGGCGGCTCGGATCGGGGTGCGGTGTATGTGCTGTTCTTGAACGCGGATGGCACCGTGAAGGCCGAGCAGAAGATCTCGTCCACTACCGGCGGGTTGACCGGCCCCCTCGACAACTCCGACAACTTCGGCCAGTCGGTGGCCGGCATCGGCGACCTTGACGGTGATGGCATCGGCGACATCGCGGTCGGCGCCATCTATGACGGTGACGGGGGCTGGAATCGGGGGGCCGTCTATGTGCTGTTCTTGAACGCCGACGGCACCGTGAAGGCCGAACAGAAGCTCTCGTCCACGACCGGCAGCCTCATCGGCCCTCTCGACGACACCGACTGGTTCGGTATCTCGGTGGCTGGTGTCGGTGACCTCGATGGAGACGGGATCGTCGATATCACGGTCGGCGCCAACGCTGACGATGACGGCGGCGCTAATCGGGGCGCCGTATATGTGCTGTTCCTCAACGCGGACGGCACAGTCAAAGCCGAACAGAAGATCTCAGACACCGCTGGCGGGCTCACAGGCCCCCTCGACGACGACGACCGGTTCGGTGTCTCGGTCGCTGGGGTAGGTGACCTCAACGGCGACGGGATCAACGACATCACGGTAGGTGCCATCCTTGACGATGACGGCGGCACCAGCCGTGGGGCCGTCTATGTGCTGTTCCTCAACGCCGACGGCACCGTCAAAGCCGAACAGAAAATCTCCTCCACCGTCGGCGGGCTCACGGGCCCCCTCGACAACTCCGACTACTTCGGGCGGTCGGTGGCCGGGATGGGTGACCTAGACGGTGACGGGATACCCGACATCGCTGTCGGCGCCGACTGGGATGATGACGGCGGCAACGCACGGGGGGCCGTCTATGTCCTGTTCCTCAACGCCGATGGCACCGTCAAAGCCGAACAGAAGATCTCCTCCACGACCGGAGGACTCACAGGACCCCTCGACAACGACGACCTGTTCGGTGCCTCGGTGGCTGGGGCCGGTGATCTCGACGGTGACGGGATCGCCGATATCGCGGTCGGCGCTGCGACCGATGATGACGGCGGCGCTGATCGGGGTGCCGTGTACGTGTTGCTCCTCAACGCGGACGGCACGGTCAAAGCAGAACAGAAGATCTCCTCGACCACCGGTGGAATGACCGGTCCCCTCGACGACAACGACCAGTTCGGGTACTCGTTGGCTGGGGTTGGTGACCTCGACGGTGACGGCATCGCCGATATCGTCGTTGGCGTCCACTGGGATGATGATGGCGGCTCCGATCGGGGCGCCGTGTATGTGCTGAATCTGGCGGGTCCGGATCATTGTGCGGTTGACTCGGATTCGGATGGTTTGTGGGATTGTGAGGAGGACGCCAACACCGACCTCGACGGCGACCCGGCCACCACCCCGGGCCCGGAC
>JAAETH010000444.1 GCA_024228575.1 Actinomycetes bacterium | reverse complement strand
GACGACTTCGGCGTCGAGTGCATCGAGGGTGGCTGGCCCGTAGCGGGCCAGCCCCTGGTCGATATCAGTCAAATGCAATCACGCCGCGAATGTTCTTGCCATCGCGCATGTCCTGGTACCCCTTGTTGATGTCGTCGAGGGAATACCGCTCGGTGATCAGCTCGTCGAGCATGAGGGCTCCACGCCTGTACTCACCCAATAGGCGGGGAATCTCCGAGCGAGGGCTGCCCGAACCGAAAATCGATCCCTTGATCTCCTTGTTGTACATGGAGAGGCTGAACAGATCGAGCTTGACGTCGGTCTGGGCAATAGGGGCCAAGCCGGTCACAACTACGGTTCCGTCCTTGGAGACGATGCCGACGGCCGGCTCGATCATGTCGCCGGTCGTGACCCCGGGGGTGAGAATGCAGGAGTCGGCCATGATCCCATGCGTCATCTCCATCACGTTCAGCATGGCATCGTCGAAGCTGGTGTAGAAGTGGGTGGCCCCGAACTCCTCGGCCTTTTCCTTGCGGTCGGGGTTGGTGTCGATGGCGACGATGTTGGCCGCCCCGGCCATGCGGGCTCCCTGGACGGCATTGGCTCCGATACCACCGATGCCGACGATGACTACTGTGTCACCAGAGGAGACTCCAGCCCGGTTCTGAGCTGAGCCGACACCGGTGGCAACACCACACGAGACGAGGCAGACAACGTCGAGCGGGAGATCCTCTTCGACCTTGATGACTGATGACTCCGATACCAGCATGTGCTCACTGAACGTTCCCAGCTGAGCCAGGCGATTCAGCTCGGTACCCCCGGTCCGGTGCTTGTATTGACCGTCGGCGATCATGCCTCCAGCCAGGGTGGCGGCCCCCAGATCACACAGATTCTGACGGCCCGTCGAGCACCAATGGCAGCGGCCGCAGGAAGGAATGAAGCTACAAGAGATGTGATCGCCGACCGCGACGCTGGTCACAGCTGAACCGATCTGGGTCACGACCCCGGCCCCTTCGTGGCCCCCGATCATGGGCAAGAAATGGGGAGCCCCGACCAGCTCCAGCATCTCATCGGGTATAGCCATGTCACCGGTGACAATATGCTCATCGGAGTGGCACAGTCCGGCGTACGCAGTCTTGACGACGACCTCGGTCGGCCCTGGCTCGCCAAGATCGACTTCTTCGATCTTCCATTCCTCGCCTGGCGCCCAGATTACAGCTGCCCGTGTCTTCACGATCGTGTCCTTTCGTGGGTGAGAGTGGCCGTTTCCGCCACGAGGGCCAAGCTACCACCCGATGGGCAGGACAACCCAGGCAAGTGACGGTTGGTCAGGGCCACAGGTCGGCGATCGAGGAGCGCGATCTTGCCACCAGGTCATCGAGCAAACGCGCACCCTCAGCCGGACTGGCTCCGGTCGGATCACCCAGTACTCCACTGGCTGACACCGCCTCCATCCCGGCGG
>JAAETH010000443.1 GCA_024228575.1 Actinomycetes bacterium | reverse complement strand
TTTCAGTGGCTGTCCGGTGGTTGCTGGGTGGTTCTTTCGGCTGGGAGGGTGGATGATGGTTCGGCGATTCGTGGTTGTGGCTGCGTTGGGGTTGTTGGCGGGTGTTCTCGCTGTTCCGGGGCTCACTGTGTGTAGCCCGACAATGTGCAGACAGCGGATGGTGCCCACCTCACCGATGCCGATGTGACCGCGGTTGGGGAGTCTGGGGCCACTGACTGGCCGTGGGCTTCGACGTTGGAGCGAAGCACCTACTACGGCCATGACGAGGTGTTCGTCTATGTCCACAACAAACGCGATGTGGTCTCGACGCAGTGGGTGAGCGACAACTCTCGACAGCTTCTGGTTCGCGATTTCAGGCAGGCGGTTGTCGGCGAGATCGTGTGTCACAGCGGTGTGGCTTCGACGAACGCCGCGGCCGTGACGAGAGCCGAGATGTGTGGCCCAGTCCAGGATCTTGGAGCGGCTGGCGGGGGTGTGTGGAGCCAGGGCTATGCCCGCGCCGACTATGACCGATGCGGCGGCGACTCGGGCGGCTCGGTGTATAGCCTGCGCCCCTACGCGGGCGGCTCCAAGCGATGGGATGTGTACATCGTCGGCATCCACCGCGGCACCCACGGGAACGATGACTGTGGTGAAGGCGATTGGGCCACCTTCGTTGACATTTGGGCTGCTTTGTGGGGGGCGGGGGCGTCATCGATGAACGAGCACAATGCCAGGGGTGCGTTCAAGCGTCAGCTCGCCTGGAACAACGCGATCGCGACTGGGTGGCAGACAGGCCCCGAACTGGGAACCTACAACTGGCAGCTCGCCGAGTTCGACAGCAATTCGTGGGGTGGATCGAACCTGGGAAGAGCCTGCACGCTTCGGGCGAGCACGATGGGATACGACTTCCTCACCCACGACTACCTGCGAAACCATCGGCCTGACACCCACAATCTTGCGTGGTCGTCACACATCAACAAACGCATCGAGGACGCATACGTCATCTCGTTGCTACGCGGGGCCGACTGGTCAGAGCGCGATGCCTGGCGTGCTGTTGTCACCGACGGGGCCGCTACCGACGCCGAACGAGAATCGCGGTGGTATCAGGTCGCCTGGAGTATCGCCGCGTCTCAAGAATCGTTCGATAGGAACTGGACTCCAAACCCCGACTCAGGACAGCCAGCCAAATGCGCTATGGATCTCGGACAATCGTCATTCGATCACAACTAGCAGCCTGTGGGTTGGCGCTGTTGGCGCTGGCTGGCTCGTGCACACAGACAAACGATCAGAGCGTCGCGTCGACCGTGTCAACGACACCTGTCCCATCGACACACGACCCTGGGTGCACCCAAACAGGCCTGATCACATCGGACCACGGATTCGCCACTGGCGATGAGAGCTGGCGGCCGACAGGCATTCTGATAGTGAACCCCGCGTCGAATGGCTGTCACTGCGTGGCGGTCAAAGACGACACCCAAACACTAGGACTCCTACTCAACGCGAGTTTGCACAGCCACGTCGAGCAAGGATCACTCGTCCTGCTCCCATCGATGGATTCAGTCACTCACGGCGAAGAGGTCCAGTACAAGATCGGTGATGACTTCGACGACCCACGATTCGAACTCGTCGACACGACCTGCGCGAGCGCCGGCATCGACATCGACCAGGTCGTTTACGCACGGATACACGGAACCACCCAGGGCCTCGCAGAACCATAACCCGACCACCCCGGCCACCGAACAGCTTCCGCCACGTCAGGGTTCGCATAGCGTCCGGCGAGGGGTACTGCTGTCTCACAAGCGACCCGAGTGGGCGAAAGCGCGCTGCCATCCGTCCCTTTGAGAGGGCCCCGGTTGTAGGTCCAGGTGTTATGCGAGTTGTGGTTGGTTTCGGTCGGTCCAGGCTTGTGCGTACTCGGCTGGTGTGAGTAGCCCGTGGGCGTGGTGGGGTCTGTTCAAGTTGTAGTCGATGCGGTGGGCCTCGATGATCACTTGGGCCTCGAGGAGGCTGTCGAAGTGCCACAGGTTCAGCAACTCATCGCGGAGTTTGCCGTTGAACGACTCGATCCAGGCGTTCTGCCACGGGCTGCCGGGGACGATGAAGATCGAGCCGACACCGTTGGTTCGACACCACTCGTCCACGACGGCGGCGATGAACTCGCCACCATTGTCGCAGCGGACGAAGGCGGGAAAGCCCCGCTGGGTGGCGAGCTGGTCGAGGGTCTCCACGACACGGTCAGCATCAATGCGGCGGTCGACGATGATGGCTGGGCATTCGCGGGTGTACTCGTCGATGACGTTGAGCATCTTGATCGTGCGTCCGTCGGCGCTGGTATCGAACCGGAAATCGAGGGCCCACAGGGCGTTGGGGCGGATCGGGCACATCGCACCCACATGGGTACCGATCCCGCTGAGACGCTTCTTGCGGCCCTTCTGAGGCACCCCGAGGCCTCCTCACGCCACAGACGCCTAACTCTCTTCTTGTTCTCACGGTGGCCGAGCCGGCGGCGCTCTTTCCACGCCCGCCGCCACCCATAGCGCGGGCGGCGCTTGGAGAACTCCCGCAGCCATCGGCGAAGCTCGGCCTCTTCATCGGTGAGCACGGGGGCCGGGCGACGCTGGGTTGACCGGTGCTGGCCAACAACCTCACACGCCCTGCGTTCGGAAACCCCGAACCGGTCTTGACACATGTTCACTGCGTCACGACGCCGGTTCGGGGTTAGAAGTTTCCCTTCGAGATCTCCCGCAGCATGTCGATGTCGAGAGCCTGATCGGCGACGATCTTCTTCAACCTCGCGTTCTCACTCTCGAGTTCCTTCAGGCGTTTCGCATCGTTGGCTTTCATCCCGCCGTGCTGGACGACCCAGCGGTGCCACGTCGACTCAGCGATCGCGAACTCCCGACACACCTCTCCAGGCTCTTGCCGCCCGCCATCAACTTGTGGCCATCAGCGAGCTTGCGGATGATCTGCTCAGGCGTATGCCGTCTGCGCTTCCTCGAAGTCATTGTCATGGTGTCCTATCCGCCCCACACCGGGGGCATCAGACTCCCATAACACCTGGACCACTACCCGGGGGTCCCGTCACCTTCAGCTACAGCCGGTTGACACGGCGAGCGCTGTGCAGGTTATTGCGCAACGTCGCAAATCGCCGTAGCAAAGCGATCGGCGGAGTCCTCTGCCAGGTTGAGGCAGAGCGATGGCTCATTCAACTCAACTTCCATCAACACCGGCCCGGCCGCAGTCGCAACTACGTCGACGCGGGCGTACGTCGGACGACTTGGTAGAGCCTCGAGCACCCGTTGCGCGAAGTGGACGAGTTCGGGAGCGGCCGTCGTTGCCTCTACGCGGCCCCCATACTGAGAGTTGACCCGGAACTCGCGAGGCGACGGGAGCCGTATGAAGGAATGCGACAGCAGCCCGGCGAAGAAGACGAGAGCATGCTCACCCTCAGAGATCGAGTCAACGAACTCCTGGACCAGGAACGGTCGGCCATCTTGGGCCTCGACCCCGAAAACATCCGTAGATCTGGACTCGCCTGCCCGCAAGATATCTACGAGATGGCCGCTGGCACCCCATGCCGGCTTGCGAAC
This sequence comes from Actinomycetes bacterium, assembly GCA_024228575.1. Lineage (GTDB taxonomy): Bacteria > Actinomycetota > Acidimicrobiia > Acidimicrobiales > Poriferisodalaceae > JAAETH01. The sequence goes on along the minus strand of JAAETH010000443.1, from coordinate 988 downwards.
TGCTGTTGAGCAGCCCGTCTCGGCAAACCACGACTCGAGCGACTCAACACTGGTCGGTGCATCGACCATGCGAGGGACCGCTATGCCCTTGGCGGCGAGCTCGACGAGATAGCGCTTGTCGAAGTTCCAGCGAACGAGCTCCGGATCGTTCAACACACGGGTCCCTGCCAGCTCCACGTCGACAAGCCAGGCCAGGAACCGGTCGAGATCATCGTGGTAGTCCCAGTTGGAACGAAGTACCGCAACGTCGGTCAACTCCGGTCGGCCGGTTTCGCCGTTCCACGGCAGGACGACGACCCGGTGGTTCCGCCGGCGCAGCGCGTCGGCCAATAGAGCGTCACTCTCGGTCAGATCGGGATACGCAGCACAGGTCACAAGGGCCACTCTCATGCCACACATCCTGCCGCTCGAGGCGTCTCCTGTCGAGCATCCGCCCGGGCGAGACCCACCAATTCGGCAAGGGCCCCGCCGAGACCTGGAGCCGCACAAACGCTGCGACGCGAACCTCTACCTCAGCTGGATTGGCATGCCGTCTTGTGGGGCAGGTTCGCGTACTGTCCGGCGAGGGGTGTTGCGTTCTGACAGGTGAACCAGGGTGTGCGGCCCCACGGGCCATCCGCCCCTTCAGTCGCAGCCGGTCGACACGGCGAGCGCCGTACAGATCTGGTCCATCCGAGCGCTGCTGAGCCGACCGACTCGTTCGGCCAGGAGTCCGGCCGACACCGACTCGACCGAGTCGAGATTGGCGACGCAGCGCAGTGGAACCGGATCGTCGCCCGGTTCGAGCAGGACCTCGCTCGCCAGTCCCCTGATGGTGGTCGTGCACGGCGCAATCAGCACGCGGCGGAGTCGGGGGATGGCCGCGTCGCGCGAGAGGACCACGACGGGCCTACGGCCGATCTCGGGTGGCTCACACCACCAGATGTCACCCCGCAGCGGGAGATCGGTCAAGACGTAGCCGCCTCGCGAAACGATTCGAGGTCTCCCC
>JAAETH010000442.1 GCA_024228575.1 Actinomycetes bacterium | reverse complement strand
CCGCATCCGTGATACCGACATGGCAATGGAAATGGTGTCGTTCACACGCCACCAGATCATGGCCCAAGCCGGTACCTCGATGCTCGCTCAGGCGAACGCTTCGCACCAGTCAATCCTGTCGCTTCTCTGACGTAGCCTCAGAAGACTCTTCTGAGGGCGCCGCCTACGGGCGGCGCCCTCAGGCGTTTTCGCGACGATCCCAATGGGCTCCCCAGAGAGACGGATAACAGGTTTTTCAGAATTGTCTGGCACAAACACTTGCCCAGCCCCGACCTCTGTCGACGAACCATCTCGGAGCCGGACGGAATCGGCTCAAACACGTCACACGGAGGTGTGTGTTGAGAATCAACCAGAACATAGCGGCGTTCAACGCCTACCGGAACCTGTCCGGCACCAACATCTTGATGGGCAAGACCCTCGAGAAGTTGTCGTCAGGCTTCCGGATCAATCGTGCCGCAGACGATGCTGCCGGACTGGTCAAGTCCGAACGACTTCGCTCTGAGATCAATGGCAGCCGCCAGGCGATCCAGAACGCTCAGGACGGCATCAGCTTCGTGCAGAACGCTGAAGGAGCACTGTCGGAAGTCCATGCCATGCTTCAACGCATGCGCACCCTGGCGATCGATGCGGCCAACACGGCCACCTCGGACGGCGTACCTCAGCAGGCTGAGATCGACGAACTCCTTGCAGAGCTCGACGCAATCGGTGCCCGCTCGACGTTCGCCGGCAACCAGGTCTTCCAGGACTACAGTGTGACCGCTCTGACGTTCCACGTGGGCCCAAACGCCGGCGCTATCAACCGGATGCAGATCACTAACGACCTGACGATGGCATCAAATGCCGTCTTCGGGGCCGATATCTCCACGATCGACGTCACAACCGGCGCTGACGCGGCGATCACCGCCCTCGACACCGCCATCGGCAACGTGTCGCAGGTCAGGTCCCAACTCGGTGCAACCCAGAACCGGATGGAACACACCATTGCGAACCTCCAGGTCGCACAGGAGAATCTGTCTGCTTCGGAGAGTCGTATTCGCGACGCCGACATGGCCCTCGAGATGGTCTCGTTCACACGACACCAGATCATGGTCCAGGCCGGCACGTCGATGCTCGCCCAAGCCAATGCCCAGCCACAGTCAATCCTGTCGCTGCTCGGCTAGGCGAAGTGGGCTCGCACGGGTGATGCCCTTGATTCGGGGCGGAGCCCGCCGACGGGAGACCAGCGGCTCAACCGGGTCCAGCGCCAGACACCCAGAGGCAGTTTCGACTGGCCTGGGAATCTGAACCGCAGGAGACAGTTTCAGACGCTTCTGCACCGTTGGTGCAGAGGCGAAGCAATGATCGGACAAGCGAGGCAGAGTGCGCGCTGAGTACGTACGACAGTCAGTGGCAACGGCGAGCCCGGCTCGCCTGATCACGATGCTGTATGACCGGCTGTTACTCGGCCTTGACAGGTCGGTGGCGGTATTCGAGACGGGAGATGATCCCGGCTCGGCACACGCCGAACTGGTGAGGGGACAGTTGATCCTCGACGAGCTCCGATTCTCGCTCAATCATGAGGCGGGAGGCGAAATCGCCACCAACCTGCGTGACTTGTACGACTATTGCTACGAAATCCTGGTGAAGGCCAATGTCGAGAAGTCGGGCGATGGTCTGGCGACCGTCCGCCAGATCATCGGCGAGCTTCGCGAAGCATGGTACGAAGGCGTGGAGCAAGCCGTGGGCGCTCCTTCATAGCCGAAGGCTCAGCACGAGGGCCAAAACGACACTGCTTAAGCACGCTGCAATCGGGTCGACCGGCCCTTCGAATTCGGAATGCACCGAACACCACGACGGTGTCGGGCCGAATCGAGGGAGGGAACCCGGATGCGGATCAACCAGAACACGTCGGCTTTCAACGCCTACCGAAACCTGACGACGACCAATATCGATCTCAACCGTTCACTCGAACGCCTGTCTTCGGGCGAGAAGATCAATCGCGCAGCCGATGACGCAGCCGGCCTGGTGAGATCTGAGGGTCTGCGCTCGGCCATCAGCGGCACCAAACAGGCGACCATCAACGCTCAGGACGCGGTCAGCTTCCTGCAGACCACCGAGGGAGCTCTCGGCGAGGTCCACGCCCTTCTTCAGCGCATGCGCACCCTGGCCATCGACGCAGCCAGCACCGCCTCCACAGACGGGGTGGCCCAGCAGGTCGAGCTCGATGCCCTGCGCGAGGAGATCACGGCGATCGAACAGCGAACAACATTCAGCGGCGTGCCGGTGTTCGGTGACCTGACTGTCGATCCGCTGGTGTTCCACATCGGAATTGGTTCGTCGCCCGGTGATGAGCTCAGCATCAACCGTGACCTGAGGCTCGATCCCGCAGTGCTCGCTGGAGGTGGCCTCGCAACGATCGACCTCTCTGTCGACCCTGACGCGGCAATCTCCATCATCGATGGGGTCATCGACGAGGTCTCGTCGATGCGAAGCGATCTCGGTGCCGCCACCGGGCGACTCGAACACATCATCGACAACCTCCTGGTCGCACAGGAGAACCTGACCGCATCCGACAGTCGGATTCGCGACACCGACATGGCCCTCGAGATGGTCTCGCTGACGAGCAGCCAGGTCCTGTCTCAGGCGGGTACGGCGATGCTTGCCCAGGCGAACGTGATGCCACAAACAGTGGCCTCGCTGCTGAGCCAGTAGTTCACTCAACAAGACGACCCGCAGCGAGATATCACTCAGAGTGATGACGCTTGTGTGACGAAGACAAAAAGGCTTCAAGCCCTCCCGAAGACGTGCCGACAGGAACAGCACCTCTAGTAGAAGACCAACACGGCAATGGTTTCACCAACGGTATCGTTCAGTGGAATAGCATCAGGACTCGACACGAACACCCTGGTCGACACCCTGATGTCGGTCGAACGCGCTCCGATCACCCGCATGCAGATCCGGCGCAACGAGTACGACCAGAAGCTCAACTCCTGGACTGCCATCAACACCAAGGTCTCGGAGCTGCGCAACACGGTCGACGATCTCCAGTCGACAAGTGAGTTCGCGAATTTCGTCAAAGCCAGCAGCTCGAACACAGATGCTGTGAGCGTCTCCGTCACGGGGACTCCCGCAACAGCATCGCTGAGCATCAACGTCACCCAGCTTGCGTCGAACCATCAGGTTTCGACCGGATCGGGCTTCACCTCCTCGGACGCACTCGTGGGAACCGGGGATTTCTCGATCACGACATCGACCGGTTCTGTCGATGTCGCAGCCGACTCGAGCACCACACTCGAGGGGCTCGCCCAGCAGATCAACAGCGCAAACGGCGGACTGACCGCCTCGGTCATCGAAGTAGGCCTCAACGACTATCGCCTGCTGCTGACATCGGCCGACAGCGGTTCGGATTCGCAGTTCACGGTCACCAGCAACCTCGGTGGCTTCGCATCGAGTGACGTGGTCGCAGCGGGTGCAGATGCCACGATCCGCCTCGGTGACCCCGTGACCGGTCTCGAGATAACCCGCTCGAGCAACACCTTCGAAGACGTCATCGAGGGCGTGAAGATCGAGGCCAAGCAGATCACGGCCTCTCCCGCGACCGTCGCTATCGTCAGGGACACCGAGTCTGCGGCCACAGCCATCACATCGATGGTGAACGCCACCAACTCACTTCTCTCCGAGCTCGAGAATCAGACCTCCTACAACGCAGAGTCCGACACCGCTTCGCCACTGACGAACGATCGCACGGCACGCGACATGGTCATCTCGCTGCGCAACTCGATGAGCGAGGTCGTCGCCAACAGCGGCTCGTTCAACACAATCATCGACATCGGTATCGAGTTCGAGCGCGACGGCTCGTACTCCATCGACGAGTCCAAGCTCACCGACGCACTGACGACCGACTTCGACAGCGTCATCTCGTTGTTCGCCCGAGGCGGCTCGTCGGACAGCGGCCAGGTCGGCTACGTGAGCGCGACCTCGGCCACCCAGCCGGGCACCTACGAGGTCGTCGTCGACACGGCTGCGAGTATTCCCGAGCTAGAGGGTTCGATGTTCGAATCGCCGGCGAACCTCGAGGAGTTCAACATCCAGTACGGCGGGATCAATGCTCTCGTCACCGTCTCGAAGAACGCAACCCTCCTGCAGGCCATCGATTCGATCAGTTCGGACCTGGCCTCCTACGGCCTGACCGACGTGCTGGTCGGCAGTGTTGCGGTCACGGGTGGAGATGCCCTTCATGTCAGCGTTCCGGATGCCTACGGTTCGGTCCACGAGCTAGCGATCTGGAACGACGGCGAATTCGGCCTGAACGGCATTTCGAGCGGTGCTGACGTCACCGGCACCATCGGTGGTCAAGCAGCCTCAGGCAGCGGCAGGACTCTCACCGGCACCGCCGGGAACTCCGAGGGTCTTTCCGTCCAGGTCACCGCCACCTCAGGTGACGTCGGTGGCGGCAACTACACCGCTGGCAGCGTGACCATCTCGCAGGGTCTCGGTGGACGTCTCGATGCCTGGCTCGACAGCTTCGAAGGGATCGACGGCGAGATCTCCAGAGCCCGATCTGAGTGGGACACCCGCATCAGTAGCATCGATGACTCGATCGCCACGATGGAAGAGCGCATGAGCCTGCGCGAAACCCAACTGCGTCGCGAATTCACCGCCATGGAAACCGCACTGGCCAGGCTCCAGGCCCAGGGCAACTATCTGAGCGGTGTGCTGCCGCCGACGACAAGTGGCTGACGTGAACCTCGGGTGGGATGAGCTGCTCGATGACTATGAGGTACGCATCCGCCGCATCACGCGTTCGCTCGATACCGGCGCGATCGTGGAAACACCCGACTTCGTGCCCCCCGTCGGCGATGTCGAACCTCCGTCACAGGCCCAGGTTGCCCGCTTCCGGGAGCTGCAAGGCCACGCCGCAGTAGCCGCCGGCGCACTGCTTGAACGTCTCGACGCCAACCGTCAACAGGCAAAGGAAACCCGGCGTGCAACCGAGGTTCACAAGGCCTATCTCGTCGCTGATGGGCTGGGCTGAATCCGACGAATCGCTCACCGATGGTCACTTGAGTGACACAACATCCGGCCGACGAGACACCAGGAACCCAACAGCTCATGGATGAGCCTCATGCCGACGGATATTGCCCGTCGAGGTCTGGTGTATGGCCGATTCATCCTCAAGCGCTCGAGAACGACTGGTCGCCATAGGTACGGCGATGCCGATTGCTCACCGGATCATGGTGGGCGTAGCAGTCGCCGCGTTCGCTCTGGTCGCCGTGCTCTTCTTCAACTGGATCTCCAGCCCCTCCTACTCGGTACTGGCATCGGACGTTCCTGCAGCCGATCTCGCTGACATCACCACCGAACTCGACCGTCTCGGTGTCGACTATCGGGTCGAGGCGGCCGGGACACGGGTCATGGTCAGCCGCTCGGAACTGGGCACGGCAAAGGTGGCCTTGAGCGCCGCTGGCCTCGACGTGGTCGAGGGCTCCGGTCGCGACGGCTACGAGCTACTCGACAATCAAGGGCTTGCGGTCAGCAGCAACCTCGAGCGCATCAACGTGCAACGCGCTCTGGAAGGCGAACTCGCTCGAACCCTGAGGGAATTCGACCGTATCGAAGCAGCCAACGTCCACCTGGTCATCCCCGACACAGGACTGTTCGGCGACTCCGGCTCGGCCGAAGCGTCGGTCATCATCGACGTACCCACCGACTTCTCGCTCGCCGAAACCGACGCCGTGGCCCAGCTGGTCGCCGGCGCTGTCGAAAATCTCGAGATCGCGGCCGTGAGCGTGATCGACCTCCAGGGACGAACCCTGAAAGCGGCGGATGACGGGACCGGCCCGGCCTCATCAAATGGGCGCGACGTCCTGCGAACCCTCGAGTTCGAACAGAAACTCGAGCAAGATGTCACACGACTGTTGATCACCGCCGGGGCCGGCGACCGCGCAGCCGTAATGGTCAGAGCAGACCTCAGCTTCGACCAGGTCGAGTCTCGCCAAGAGGTCTTCGAAGCCGAATCGGCGACCCCGATCCGTGAGAGCAACTCGACCGAAACGTTCACCGGCCCGAGCAGCGCCGCGCCTGGGGGTGTTGCCGGGGTTGATGGAGTAGACGAGAGCGCAACCGAAACCGACGGCACGATCGATTACCAGAAACAGGACACGGCAACCGAGTACGGCATCAACAACGTCGTCACCAGCACGGTGCAAGCTCCCGGCGAAGTCGAGTCGCTTCACGTTGGCATCGTCGTCGATGACGGCACCATCACCGGCTTGACCGTTCCGACACCAGAGACACTCCAGTCGCTGATCGCCGCAAGCATCGGCGTCGTTCCCGAGCGTGGCGACACGCTGGTTGTGACAGCCACCCCGTTTGCCCAGATCGAGGAGGGTGACGGCACCCCCATCGCCACCGAATCGGCCGCGCCGGCCTCGAGCATCTTCGACCTGATCCCCCAGGTTGCCGGTGCTCTGGCACTCCTGATCGCCGCGGTCGGCCTGATCCTGGTCGGCCGCAAGAAGTCCTCGGCCGATGACGACGTCCAAGGAGAGGAGAGTACTCCCGCCCTTGCCGCTGCAATGGCTGCAGCCGGCGAACTCCACGAGGGCAACGCGGACAGGGATCAAGAAGAGGTGTCCGTACGGACCGAAGTGATCGATCTCGTGCAACGCCAGCCAGAAGACATCGCCACCCTGCTTCGGGGCTGGCTGGCTGAAGGCTAGACACACCCGTGACCACCGAACTCGAACAGATGACGGCCCGCCAGAAGGTGGCCGCGTTCCTGATAGCCGTCGGGCCGGACAAGGCCGCAACGGTCCTCGCCTTCATGGACGAAACCGAGGTCGAGGCTGTCGCCCAGGAGATCTCTCGCCTCGGTCGTGTTCCCAGCGCGACCCTCGACGGGGTGATGGAGCAGTTCTACGCCGATGCGATAAGCGGAAACGTCAACTCGGTCGGCGGCATCGACTACGCCAGAACCCTGCTCGAGAGCTGGCGAGGTGGCCGCAGCGAGGAGATGATCCAGCGACTGCTGGACGCCGCCCAGAACAGGCCGTTCGGGTTCCTCGCACAGTTCGAGGCAGACCACATCCTCCAGTTCATCATCGATGAACATCCCCAGACAGTGTCGCTGGTGATCAGCCACCTGCCGACGACCCTTGGCGCCAAGATCCTCGCCAATTTGCCAAAGGACCTGCAATGCGACGTAGCGGTTCGTGTCGCTCGACTCGAACCGGCAAGCCCCGACGTCATCCGTTCGGTCGAGATCAGCCTGCGCACACGACTCGGAAACGTGACGGGCGCCGATCTTTCTTCGGGCGCCGCGGGCGCCGAAGGACTCGCCGACCTGCTGAACACGACCGACCGCACAACCGAGAAGAACATTCTTGGCCATCTCGCAGACGCTGACCCCGACCTCGCCGAAGAGGTCAGGACACTGATGTTCATCTTCGAGGACATCGTCGGAATGTCGGATAAGGACCTCCAGGAGACCCTGCGAACCGTCGACACCAAGGAACTCGCCCTCGCCCTCAAGGGTGTCAAATACGAGGTCAAGGACGCCGTGTTCAGGAACCTGTCCGAACGCGCCACCCAGTCGTTGCAGGACGAGATCGAGTTCCTCGGACCGGTCAAGGTCAGCGAGGTGGAAGCGGCCCAGACCTCGATCGTTGCCGTCATCAGGCGCCTCGAAGAGGAGGGGCGTGTCACGATGCGTGCCGGCGCCGACGGAGGCTTCATCGAATGAGCAGCCGCTCGGGACCCGGAATCGTTCGTCGGGCACGACTCGCCCCAATGGAGACACTCACCCCGACACAAGAACACCCCTCGTCGGGGCCGCGCACAGTCACCCAGCCAGGGCTCGACGAGATCGTTCGACTCGACCCTGCCGTCGCGGCCGAGCTCGACCAAAGGCTCGAACAAGCCCATGCCTTGGGCTACGACCGAGGTTTCGCCGAAGGTCACACACGAGCGACCGAACGCCTCGATCAGCTTTCGCAGAGCATCGCCACTGCGTCCCAGGCGATCTCGGAGCTGGACGACAGATCGAGGCGCGAGGCGACAGCAACCCTTCTGGATCTGGCCATCTCGATCGCCAGCCGGGTGATGGACAGAACCCCACACGACGGTGGTGAAGCCCTCGTGCATCGGATCAAGACCGAACTCGAGTCACTTCAGGCGGGGCCGGTGACGATCGAAGTCCACCCCGACGACGTGACCACAGTCGCAAGCGCCCTACCGGACGAAGGAATTGTCGTCACCGCAGACCCGACGATACAACCAGGTGAAGCCCACATTCGGGGTGAATGGGCGATGGCCGAAGTCACCCGCGAGGCGGGCTGGGCGGCGATCCGACGAATCATCGATGACGCCACCCAGCAGTTGTAGTTCGCTCCTCAGATTATGAGGAGATCCTGGGAGCCATCGGTGAGGCGGGTCGACACGGTGTCGAGCAGGGTCATCGGGTTGCTCTCGGTTTCAGGGTCAACCACTGAAACGGCGCACAGTCCCGGCTTCAGAGTCGACTCCGGCAATCCCGCTACTTCGACGAGCGAGCCGAGCATCTCCCGGGTGCGACCTGTCACGGTCGAGACGTGGTCGGCCGGGATATTCGCCAGAATCGCAATAAACGTCGTGTCGTCTATGCGCCCCACCCGGTCGACGTTTCGAAGGCCCGCCGCCAACAGGGCACCGAGGTCGCGCACGGCGTCGACCCGAAGATCCTCGTCGTCGAGTATGGCGATCTGCGGGAACCGGACTCCGACCACGGCGAAGGGTTCGCGCATACGCGGAAGGCGGTTCAGCGCAACCTCGATCGAGTCGACGACGCCTGCCCGATTGGCCAAGCCGGTAACCGGATCGGTCGATGACATGATCGCCAACTGAAGCCGCAGGTGGGCGTTCTCACTCTCGAGGTCGCGGATTCGCTCCCTCTGCTTCTCCTCTGTGGTGCTCAGTTCCATGGTGTCGTCTTTCATTGGATCCCTCCCTGCGTCGACGATCGACGTCGTCTACGTCGATGTGTCGCGTCGACAGTGATTCACTGTCGACCGCCACACGGCCCGCTGAAGCGTTTCCCGAAGGAAACCTTCGTCCTGATTTCACGTGCTAAACCGAGAGGCCCGAACGGTCGACAGCACCATTGTGACACCACACGGTCTACACGGTGAGGCATCCGCCCGCGATATAGCCATCGGTGAACCGGACGCGCCCTCTCAGCCGTTCGAAGTACTCACCTCCCAGGTCGATACGGTGCGCGAAAGCCTCGACGAGCTGAACTACCGCTCGACCGTCCTCGCGTTGCACGCGGCGAGTGATGATCGGACACATCTCGATCTGCTCAGCGAGGAGATGGCCGCCTCGTTGAGGCGCTTCAGAATCGCAGCCGAAACGGCAATCGATACTTCACGCCGGGTCTCGGCATCGTTTGGTATGACGGCGGCTCAACAGACCCTGGCCGACCTCGTCGGCAGTTCACCCGACAGTCGCCGCTCCCAGCTAGCCGAGCAGCTGCGCGAGCTGGAAGTCCTCGTGGCCACCACCCGGGATCGGCTCGCCAGGGGTGGAGGGATGGTCGCGTCAAATCACCTCCTGATCATGCAGTCGCTCGACGCCTTGATCGGCAGCAAGGAACACAAGGTGACGTACCAGGAGCCCGCCGTAGCCAACCCCCGCCTGCTGGACCACAGGGCCTGAGGTAACCATGCCGATCCAGTCCTTGCACACCGGTTACTCCGGCCTACGCGTCGCCCAGATCGGGATCGACACGACCTCGAACAACGTCGCCAACGCCAACACCGAGGGCTACACACGACAGCGTGTGGATCAAAGACAGCTTCCCACGATCGACATCATCGCCGGCAGGCTGGGAACCGGTGTCGAGGTCGAGGACATCACGGGAGCGCGCGACCTGTTCCTCGACGCACGAGTTCGTGACGCAAGATCCCAGACGGCCGGACACACTGCCAACGCCGAGTTGTTGGCAAGGGCAGAGGGCCTCCTCGGAGATCCCGACTACGGCATCACGGCCGCCCTCGACGACCTGTGGAACGGCATCGAGGATCTTTCTCTCGATCCGAGCGACGCCGGAAAACGAACGGCTGTGATCAACGACCTCGAGGTCGTCGCCGCTCGCTTCAACGCCATCGCAGAGGGCATGGACGATCTGGTGGCAGACACCGGGACCCAGCTGACGACCCAACTCGCGGACATCAACCTGGTCATTGATGAGATCGCCGAATTGAACGGATCGATCCAGCAGGTCATCGCATCGAGGTCCACACCAAACGATCTCCTCGACCGGCGAAACCTGCTGTTGGACACCCTCTCCGAGGAGCTGGGCGTCCACGTGACCCAGCTCGACAACGAATCGGTACGCGTCAGCCTCAACGGCCTTGCCCTGGTCGACGGGCAGAGCACTCGCCACGTCAGCTGGGACGCAACGAACCTCGAGCTGCTCCACGAGAGCGGAACAACCCTGCGCGCAGGGGGATCGATCGGAGGATTCCAGAACTTCATCGTCGACGACGCCGCAGCCATCAACAACCAGCTGGACCAGCTCGCCATCGACATCCACGACGCCATGAACACCCGGCACGCCGCCGGGTTCGTCGACAGTGGTGTCGCTGGTGGGACCCTGTACAGCTACGACGTCACCGATCCGGCCAGGACCCTCGCCACAACGATCGCCAGCATCGACGATCTGGCAGTGTCTGCTGTCGATGCGACACCCTTTCCAGTCCACAACGGCGACAACGCCAGATACATGGCTGCATTGCGCGGCGATCCTGTCGGAGCCGGATCGAAGATCCTGCTCGAGTCGGCACGGGGTCTCGTCACCGAAATCGGCGGCCGAACAGCCCAGGCCCAGGCAGCGGCAGCTGCCAACGCAGACCTTCAGCTATCTGCCGAACTGCAGAGATCCGGCACAACCGGAGTGAATATCGACGAGGAGATGGTGAGCCTGATCACCTACCAGAGAGCCTATGAAGCGGCGGCGCGGGTAATAACTGCAGCAGACCAAGCACTCGACACCTTGATCAACCGAACCGGCATTGTCGGCCGCTGATCCGGAGTAGACCATGCGCATCACAACCCAAACGATGGTTTCCCAGACGCTCAACAGGTTGCAGAGCCGTCTCGCGTCTTTCGACCGGGCCCAGAACCAGCTCTCGAGTGGAAAGATCTTCCTGAACGCGTCAGAAGACGTCTCGGGTATGAACACCGCTCTCGGCCTCAGATCGGAGCGGCGTTCGGTCGAACAGGCGAACCGCAACGCAAACGACGCAAGCACACGCATCAATCTGGCCGACTCGAAACTTCAGGCGATGTTGTCGACCATGCGCAGGGCTCGCGACCTCGCCATCCGTGGCGCGAGCACACTCCAGCCCAGCGAACGCAACGCCATTTCCGAAGAGATCACCTCGATTCGAGACGAGATGGTCGAGCTCTCGAACAACAGCTTCCTGGGACACGGATTGTTCGCCGGCACCGCTGCAGGGGACGCAGTTGCCGACGTCGCCGGCACATGGACCTATACCGGCGATGACGGGATCCTCCAGCGCCGAATCAGTACGACCGAAACCATCTCGGTGAACCTGCTCGGAAGCGACATCCTCGGGTTCGACGACGGCGAGACCGCATTCGATGTTCTCGACCAATTGGCAACCGACGTGACAGCGGGCAACACGACGGCTGTGTCGAACGGCCTGGACGCCATCGATCGGGTGACCGGCAGGATCGAGACGGGCCTCGCCCGCCTCGGAGCCGCCGGCAACCGCATCGAGGTCGCCCTCGGCCGAAATCTCGAGATCGACGAGACTCTCCAGCGTCAGGTCTCACAGGTCGAAGATGTCGACATTGCCGAAGCGATCATGAAGGTGAACACCGAGGAGATCGCACTCCAGACAACGCTTGGAGCGATCGGGAGAGCGATCCAACCTTCGCTGCTCAACTTTCTCCGTTGATCACCACATCGACCCAACTTTCGCGAGACAATGGCTACATCGTGAACACCGACGATCCAACGATTCTGAACTTCGAAGACGGCATCATCGGATTGCCGGCTACTACCCAGTTCGTTCTCACCCAGGTTGCACCCGACGCGCCGGAGGACGCATTGTTCCAGCTGCTTCGTTCGCTCGACGGAGAGCTATCACTGGTCGTGACCCAGCCGTGGATTCTGTTCCCCGACTACGCACCCGACGTTCCCGAGTCCGAACTCGAACGCATCGGAGCCACAAGCGAATCCGACGTCACCCTGTTCAATCCGGTGACCCTCGACGGTGAGGAAGGTTGTGTGTTCGTGAACCTGCTCGGCCCCTTCGTCGTCAACCTCGACACCCTCAAAGCCCGTCAGGTCGTCCTCGCCGATTCGGACTATCCGGTCAGAGCTCGAGTCGATCTGGCGGACGCCTGATGCTCGTTCTTTCGCGCCGAAAGGGCGAGGCGGTCATCATCGGCCACTCGATCACGGTGACCGTCATCGACATCCGCGGCGACCAGGTCAGGGTTGGCATCGACGCTCCCCGCTCGGTGCCGGTTCACCGCGAAGAGGTCTACCGTCAGGTGGTTGAAGAGAACGCGGCGGCCGCTCGTTCTGCCGATATCGCGTCTCCCTTGTTGAATCGCAAGGCTCCACGTCCCAAAGGGTGAACCCTTCGGGTCCGGGCGCCTTTCGCCTCACAGCGAAACGCGTGCGATGGCTGAATACCGACTCACCGTCCTAGAGCCCCTCGGGTTCCGGCGGCTACTTTGCCCGGTAGGTGACGTCTCCGCGCTGGGCCCTGTCCAGATCCGATCGCTGCCGTTGAACGGCCTCGGATCGCTTCTCGACCAGCCGCTGGATGGTCTCGTTGACGGCCATGTACTCATCGACCAGGCTCCTGGCCCGGTCGAACCGCGCGGACAACAGAGGTCCTGCCTCTCCCGGTGCCGCATCGACCAGTTCGTTGGCCGTCGCGGGGTTCACATCCCATTGAGTGCGGGCACCATCGAGAGCGAGTGACCGCTCACGAGAGCAGCGGTCGAGCAACACCGAGGCCTGGTCCAGTTCGGCCGCGGCGCGCCCTGCAAACTCGATCGATCCTGTCGCATGGATGAGCATCAGGGTTCGTGCCCTGAGCACCACGAGGTCCAGCGCCTCGATCTCGCGATCCAGAGCACCCAACAGATCCGCACCTGCCTGGCTGGAAGGATCCACAAACTCGACCATCACGCCCCCAACCAGACTGCAGGATCAACTGCGTCACCGCCGACACGGACCTCGAAATGCAGGTGGGGTCCAGTGGAACGACCGGTCGAGCCGACCGCTCCGATCTGCTGTCCAGCCTCGACGATATCGCCGACGCTAACGTCAATCCGGCTCTGATGGGCATACCTTGTCTCGACGCCATCGCCATGATCGATCTTGACGAGCTGGCCGTAGCTGCCACGCTCTCCGGCCCAGCTCACAACACCCGCCGCACTTGCAAGGACAGGAGCTCCTTGTGCTGCGCCGATGTCCACTCCTCGGTGCATTCGTTCCTCACCTGTGAAAGGGTCCGATCTCACACCGAAGCCAGAACCCGTCTCCTCGCCGGCGACGGGAAAGAACCGCTGGGCAAGCACCGAACTCGGAGTCTGGACGAGCCCGGCATCACCACGCTGGACGGTCAACAACTCGAGGAGCTCGGCGGTCATCGGTGCCCCTACCGCAGCGGCTTCGGCGATCGGAGAGGTCGCCAGCTGCTCCTCGTCGATGAGAGGGATGTACTGCGACACGTCGGGAGACGCGATGAATCCGATCGACGAATACCCGAACCTTCCCTGAATTGCCGAGATACGCGACATGACGTCCGAGACACTCATGGACGATCGTCCGATCTCCCCGTTTCCATGAGCGTTTTGTCGACCGCTGAGCCCATCGGACAAGCTCCACCGAATTGGTCCTCTGGTCAGGCACACTTGGGGTGCGATCAACGATCCGACAAAATGTGGCAGAACGCCTCAACTCCGTGACCGATCGTCCGACAAACACCACGCATCAGTACCAGGGCCATATGCCCCGGAACCCTGGAGGGAGGGCGGCTGCAGTGCCAAGACGCTCGCAGGACACCACCGAGCTCGATGATCCGAATTCGCTCGCGGCTCAAAACATCGATCTGATTCACCCCATCGTCACCCAAGTCGCATCCCGTTTCCCACGACACGTTGATCGCAGCGAGCTGTGGAGCGCTGGCTCTATCGGTCTCGTCGAAGCATCGAGGTCGTACAACCCCGAAACGGGGGTGCCGTTCAACCGTTACGCATCAATTCGTATCCGTGGAGCGATGATCGACTCGACTCGCAAACGCGACTGGGCAGTTCGTTCACTGCGCCGCCAGATGAGAGAGCTGCACGAAGCCGAGCAGCACATCGAAACAACCAAAGGTCGTCACGCCACAGACGACGAGGTCGCCACCGCCTTGAGGATCACCCCTGAGGAGGTCGAGCAGCGAAGAGCAGCCTCAGCGGTGTCGTCATTGCTTCACCTCGACCAAGAGGACCCCGACCGGGTATCGCTCGGCGAACGAATCGTCGAGGAGGAGTCGGAACGGCTCCCAGAGGAACACCTCGCCAACCGTGAGATGGTCGGCACCCTACGTACTGCGATAGAGGGCCTTCCGGAGCTTCAACAAGACGTCGTGCGTCGCTACTACCTCGAAGGCGAGATGCTTCAGACGATCGCATCGAGCCTCGGGGTCACCGAAGCCCGCGTCTCGCAGATCCGCGCCGAGGCCGTGAACGCCATGCGCAGCTTCTTCACCACGATCTACCAGGACGTTGCCGACGTGCCCGAAGACGCACCTGGGCGCAGGGGACGGGCGTCGTATCTCGCCACCATGGCCACCAGGTCGACCTGGCTCGCCCGCCTCGAAGCAGCAGATCCAGACGAAAAGGGTCAACGCGTCGCCGGTTGATACCGATAGGTACAGATGACCGATGCGGCATCTGAGAAGCCGAAGAGACCGTCGGGCGGAAAGCCCGCGTCAATAGCATCCCTTTGGTTATCCCCCGCGTCGCGCGAGCGCGTCGAGGGTGCGATGGCCTCGAAGATCTCCGACGGAGTAGAAGCCGCCAGTGCTTCGGACCTCGTCTTGATATCGACCCGACTGCCCCGGGTCCGCATGGCATCGGTCATGCAGCGCCTACTCGAGATCGCCGAATGCCCGATAGTGGCAATCTGCCACGCCGGCGGGGAAGAAACAGCCGCTGATCTGGTGCGCCTCGGCGCGACGATGATCGTCGCCGAGGGCAATGAGGCAACGATCCGCCGTCACCTGCCCGATTCACCTCCGGGGAAACC
The DNA here is from genome assembly GCA_024228575.1 of Actinomycetes bacterium. Taxonomy (GTDB): domain Bacteria; phylum Actinomycetota; class Acidimicrobiia; order Acidimicrobiales; family Poriferisodalaceae; genus JAAETH01. Next base: position 44,860 of record JAAETH010000442.1, on the reverse strand, counting down.
CCCAGTCGATGAGGAAGGCCAAGAACTCCCCGCCCGCGAACCAGATGCAGAGCCCCTCGTCAGCGGCTACACACATGCCCTCGACACATCCACCACCGGCGGCCGCCTCGCGAGCAGCGTCGACGCTGTGACCCGCCTCCCTCTCAGCGCGGCGTTCACCCTGCGGTTCGCCGACATGATCCAGTTCGAGAGCTTGCCGCGCATCGGATTCATCAGGGTCGCAAACCGGCGCGAAGCATTCGGAAGGCTCGATCGACACGCCCTCGACTTGGTCAGGCGACGACTCGTGCTTCAGTTTCAGAACGTCCTGGCAGGACGTCCCATCGAGCTGTTTCAGATGGAGGATCTCGAGTTTGCGTTCATCTCTCAATCGATGACACTTCGCGAAGCCGACGAGTTCGGGAAAACTCTCGTGACCATAGCCCGAGGCTTCGCCCCGTCGGGTGCAGCTCCTCTCCAACTCGCGATCGGTCATGCCGGACCAGAGGTCGCAAACGAACCCAGAACTTTGCGAGAGCTCGCAACGCGAGCCGTCGAAGCCGCTCAAGCACACGGCGGGACAGTTGTCAGCGGTGACGAGCTGGCCCTGTCTGAGGCCAACTCGACCGAAAACGACGCCATCCAGGCGATGACCGAGTGGGTCGACAGTCACCACTACTACGGTGAGGGCCACCACCGGCGAGTCGCCAAGATCGCAGTGGCGATCGGTCGCGAGCTGGGCGTCGATGGAATCGAGCTGATCCGGCTACGACTCGCCGCACGAATCCACGACGTCGGAATGATCTCGTTCCCCGAGAACATCGTCGGCCGCAACCCCGCAGACCTGTCCGGAGACGACCTCGAGAAACACAACGGTCACGCCGCTGTCGGCGCAACCTTCGTGTCACTTTCGACCGGCGAGGAGATCGTCCAGGCGATCAGGCACCACCACGAACGGTGGGATGCCAGTGGATACCCCGACGGCCTCGAAGGTGAGGAGATTCCCCTCATGGCGCGGGTCATCACGATGGCAGAACACATCGACGAACTTCTCGAACGGGGTGCCTCGAGTGATCAGATGGTGCGGGAACTGGAGGAATCATCGGGCTCGAGACACGACCCGGCTGTCGTCTGGACCGGAATCACCATCATCCGCGACGGGGCGCTTCACGAGCTGATGGCTGCTGTGTGAGGGACCGGCAGCTAGTCGGACACGGCTGACGTCGACGGCTTCGTCAGTGAGTCGGCCAGGGCCTTCACACCAGCGGTAGCCAGCTTCATCACCACGATCACGGCGATCAGGACACCCAGTGCCCTCACGCCGGCATCGGGAAGCGACAGGTCGCCCACGATGAGCTGATAACCAATCAGACCGATGGCTGCCATTCCCAGCAGCGTTACGAAACGCCGGATCTGACCCACTCTCTACTCCCGTGGAAGAAGTGCTCTGATACACAGAGCGAGCTCAAAAGGTGTGACCCGAGTGGCACCGTCGGTGTCGAAGCGGTAACCGAGGGTTGCCCCCGTCGACAGGGCGACATGCAGGGCCTCGCTCAGGGTGTCATCGGTCCACGACACAGCGGCGATGTCACCACGAATCCGCAGCGGACCGTCGTCGATGACGAGGTGGATGCCCCGTCCGGCGCTGACCTTGGCGGCATAGGAGGCCGTGTCGGCATCGAAGTCACCCGAGACTGCGATATCACCTTCGAACTCGGGAATGTCAGACTCCGTGAATGCCTCGACCCCGAGCATCTCGGCCAGCTCGCCCGACGAACGACCGACGAACACCGATCCCTTCTCTGGCATGGGCCCACAGAGAACAGCGGCGATTTCGCTGATCCGATAAACCCAGGCCAGATCATCGCAGGGATCGAGGTCCGAGAGCTGGTTGATGAGCCGGAAAGGCACACCGAGACGCGACAACGAATCGACCGACCAGATGACGCGACCGGTCCCTTCGGGGCAGTTGTCGACAGGGCGGGCAAGAGGCTGCCTCGGCGAGGCCTGCACTTCGAGTTCGCGCGATTTATCGATCGGTGCGGCAGCAGCGGTTGCGGGCCAATGGGAAGGAGCAGGGGCAGAAGCAGATTCCTCTGCGATCGCCTGATCGGGCACTTTTTGGTCGGGTCGAAACGGTTGCCGGATACCCACACGAGGAGGTCCGGCCAAGGGGTCCGAAGGCGATGACACTCGAGTATCGCGCAGGTCGATGATCGCCTCGGTGGGTGCCATCGAACTGCCATCGAGGACCGGGCGGTTCTGAAGTTGTGCCCTCAGAACCTCACCGAAGGTTCGCCCATCCTCGGCATCACCTTGCTCGATCTGGGCCAGAACATGATCCACGGCAGCAGAGTCGATGTCTCCGAACGGCCCAACAGCCGAGGCACCTTCGGGGATACCGGGCCGGCCGACTTCGGTGTCGGCCTTGACCACGACGCGGTAGCTCTGCTTGGAGAAGAAGCCACCCACTCCACGCGTATTCAGCCGCTCGGCATCAACGATGGTGGCGTTGGGTCCAAACCGATTCTCGACGGCCTCAAGTGCAGCCTCGACGCTCGGAGCCTCGACCACGACGGTGCCGTCGGGTCGCTGTTGTAGATCATCTCGTGTTGTCATGTCACTCCTCCCCCGTCACCGATGTCCACTCATCACGAACCGACTTCCAGCATCGGTGTTTGTGTGGCTGTACCGATCACGGCAATGCCCGTCATGTTCACTGTCGACGGAATCTCGGGGTAGGCAAGCACCGGAAGGTCCATGCCGTGCGCAACGAGGAACCGCTGCAGTGGCCTCCTGAGACCTGGTCCACAGATGACCACCGGTGCCGGATCGCCTGAGATACGGCTGGCCACAGCACTCTGGATCTGATGGATGATCTCACTGCCCATATCGGGATCGAGTACCAACCGTCGTTCGCCGTCGATGTCTCGAAGTGCTTCGTGCAACGCCACCTCGGTCATCGGGTCGATGGTGATCGAGGCAAGTCGACTCTGCGGATCGATCGACCTGACGATCACACCTCCGAGCGCCACGCGTGCGGCCGAAACCATGTCGTCGAGAGGCTGGTCCGCGGTGCCCGACACAGCGTCGACGATCCGGGCCAGTTGGCGAATCGAGACACCTTCCTGCAACAACGCCTGCAACACTCGGTGCAGCGTCCCAAGCGGCACGACATCGTTGTCGATGTCCTTGACAAGGATCGGATGGTCATAACGCAGACCATCAACAAGCATCTGTACGTCCTGGCGAGTCAGCAGCCGATCCGCGGTTCCTCTGACCACCTCGGCAAGATGGGTTACGACCGCCGTCGATCGGTCCACCACTGTCGCCCCGAGGGCAGAAGCCTGACCCGACGCCGACTCCGGGACCCACCAGGCCTTCAGCCCAAAGGCTGGCTCGACGGTCTCGATGCCCCCCAGGTGACGTAGGTCGTCCCCGTCGGACGCCGGCAGAACCAGGACCTGACCGCGAGGAGCTTCACCGGTAGCGATCTCGGCACCATCGACCTCGATCGCATAGGTCGACGTCGCCAGGCCGACATCGTCGCGGGTTCGAACGAGCGGCATCACGATGCCGAGTTCCATCGCTATCTGACGCCGGAGAGCCTTCACCCGATCGAGCAGGTCTCCACCCTGGCCGGCGTCGACCAGGTCGAGCACGTCGTAGGAAAGCCGCAACTCGAGTGGTTCGACCCTCATGTCGTCGATGATCGCCTCGGTCGAACCCGGCTCGACGACGATCTCGTCCTCCGTCTCGGTCACGACCTCGGTCGGCACCCGACCACTGAGAATCCACAGCGTCACCGCAACGGTTACGAAGGGAATCCATGGAAGCCCAGGAAGCAAGGCGATACCGCCGATGACGTACGAAGCCAGACGCATCGCACGCCTGGCGTTCAGCAACTGCTCGGCAAGCGCTACGCCGAGGTCCTCGTCCCCACCGACCCTCGTGACGAGGAGACCGGCCGAGATCGACGTCATGATCGCAGGGATCTGGCTGACCAGGCCGTCACCAACGGTCAGCAGGGTGTAGGTCGAAACCGCCTCACCCGCACTGAGGCCATGGGTGAGCATGCCCGTCGCCAACCCACCAAAGAGGTTGATGAGAACGATGATGACACCGGCGAGAACATCACCCTTGACGAACTTCGATGCACCGTCCATGGCGCCGTAGAAGTCGGCTTCCTTGGCGATACGTTCGCGCTTGTCGCGTGCCTGGGTCTCGTCGAGCAAGCCCGAGCTGAGGTCGGCATCGATCGCCATCTGCTTGCCAGGCATGGCATCGAGGGTGAACCTCGCAGCGACCTCGGCAACACGACCGGCACCATTGGTCACCACTGCAAACTGGATGACGATCAGGATCGAGAACACGACCAGACCGACAATGACGGAGCCACCGACCACGAAGTTGCCGAAGGTCTCGATGACCTTGCCCGCATATCCGTGCAACAAGATCAGCCTCGTCGACGACACGTTCAACGCCAACCTGACGAGGGTCATGACGAGCAACAACGCGGGGAAGATCGACAGATCGAGTGTGTCCGACAGGGTGATGACGGTCAGCAGCAACAGGATGCCAAGAGCGATGTTCAACGCAAGGAAGAGGTCGAGCACCACCGGTGAGACCGGGACGATCATCATCACGATCGCGCCGAGCACGAACAGCGGCAACAACATATTGGCGAAGCGGGAACTCATCTCAGCTCATCTCACGAGGCCACGAGGGCGGGTCGGCGTTTACGGGTGCGCTGGCGCATCACGGCCGCGAGGATGACGGCGACCGCTTCATACAGTTCGGGTGGAATCTGCTGGCCCACACGACAGCGGCGAAACAGGGCACGAGCGAGTGGCTTGTCCTGGCGTACAGAGACGCCGTTGCGGTAGGCCTCAGCCCTGATGCGTCTGGCCATGACACCCATTCCTTTGGCAACCACGATCGGGGCCGGATCACCGTCGGTGTAGCGCAGGGCGACCGCCAGTCGGATCGGGTTGACGAGCACCACGTCGGCCTCGGCAACCGTGGAGATCATGCGGTTGCGGCTCAACTCGCGAGCCTTCGAGCGCCTCATCCCCCGCAGCATTGGATCACCTTCCTGCTGCTTGGACTCGTCCTTGATCTCTTGTTTGGACATCTTCATCTGCGACATCGTCTCGCGCTTGTTGTAGATGAAGTCGGCCCCAGCGATGATTACGGCCAGTGCGGCCGCCCTGCTCAGGAGGGTTCTCAACGAATCGTTGATGAGTAGGAGCCACTCATTGAGTCCGCGAGCCGACTCCACATATCCAGTGGCCTCACGAATCGGGCCGACGAGGACCAATACGAGCAAACCGATCTTCAAGATGAGGTGGCTGGTCTCCCACAACATCTTCTTCGGCTTGAACCGCGCCATGCCGTTCTTGGGGCTGACTTTCGACATCTTGGGCTTCACAGCCTGCGGCGAGAAGACGAAACCAACCTGTGCCAGGTTCGCGACAACACCCATGATCATCGCCAGAGCCAGCATCGGACCAATGCCGACCAGGATCATGCGGGGAAGCTCTTCGGTGATCGCCGGCGCCTCGAGTCCCTTCTGGGAACCGACGAGGAATGAACGGGTTCCACGCAACATCGTCTCGAAGATCATCGGACCGATGTAGCGGACGAGAATCAGGGCGGCGATGAGCGACAGCGCGACCGGAACGTCACGACTGCGAGCGACCTTTCCCTCACGGCGGTGCTGCTGTTTGCGCCTCGCCGTGGGCTTCTCGGTCTTTTGATCCTTCTGGGGATCAGCCATTCACCCCTCGAATGAGGCCGCGCCATCGTGGCTGTCAGGACCGTGCTTCCATGCGCGGCTCGAGCAAGGGTTTCAGTCGACAGATCGATCCATGGATCAAGTGCTGAGGCGCTCGTCTCGGGCAGCAATCTCGACATCGTCGAGACGAAGATCGATGACCTCGACGGTTGCGGAACCATCGTGCCAGGCGTCGAGCAAGCCGTTCACAGGCAGCTTGAGCCGCTCGAACCCAGAGGTCGAGGCGAGCAGCTCAAGAGCCTCGAGACACTGGCGTCCGGTCGAACGTGCGACTCCGTCCCTCAGAACCACGGCCGAATAGCTCGAATCGCGCAACAAGCGCGACAGGCCTTCAACCTCGCGGACCAATTGGCTATCGATATCTCGTGAAGTCGCTGGCATCACGGTAGACAGTCGACGCGCCGCTTTCCCGATTGAGCACCAACGACAAGATTCACATCATTCGGAGGAGATTTTCGAGGGTGTCCTGCATTTCGGAGAGGCCTCCGGTGACGTAGGTCGGGAAGGTGAGCAGCACCACACTCGCTCCGATGATGGCTACGAGCACACGAGCCGGTAGGCCCAACAAGAAGATGTTTGCATCTGGCAACATTCGCGCCGCGACGCCGAACACGATCTCTGTCAAGAACAGGGCCGCCAGTGCTGGTGCCGCGATCTCGATTCCGGCGACAAAGAACCTCGCCGTGGTGTCGAGAACAAGATCGGCGATGCCGTCGCTGAACTGGGGAGCTTCGGCAAGAGGCACAACAGCCAGCGATCCGCTGATGCCCGCGACAAGCAGGTGGGGGCCGCCGAGGATGAAGAACATCGTCATCGCAGTCAGGTCGAACGTTCGCTCAAAAACCGTCGATGATCGACCGGCCTGAGGGTCGAAGATGGCCGACACACCCAAACCCGAGGAGAGGTCGAGCAGGCCACCGGCGACGATGAACATCTGGAAGATCAGGGTCGACGCAAATCCGAGCATCAACCCGACGACCATGTTGACGGTCACACCCGATATGAGCGAACCGAAGCCCATCGAGGCGGCAGGCAACGGCACGGCCAGGAAGAGGCCGAGAGTCGTCGCCATCGCAACACGTCCAGGAATGGGCAGGCGCCGAGCGAACTGGGGCGCGCCGAGCATGACCCCCGATACACGCGTCATCGCGAACAGCAGGCCGGCCACCGATTCGGCGTCGACTGTGAGCTCTGTCACCGAGTGAACCCAGCCGTCAGGTGATGAGCGGGATGGAGGTCCACAGGTCCTCTACCCACCCGGTCAGTTCGGCGAGCATCCAGCTACCACCCAGGACAATGATGAGACCCACGCCGATCAGCTTCGGAACGAAGGTCAGGGTCATCTCCTGCACCGAGGTCACCGTCTGGATGAGGCTGACAAAAACACCGACCACAAGGCTGACCACGAGGGCGGGCCCCGCGAGTTTGGCACCCACCACCAGGGCATCGGTTGCTATCTGTACTGCCGTTGCATCTGTCATATGAACCGTCCTCTGGTTAGGTGGTGTTCACCGACGAGACGAGCGAGACGACTATCAGTCCCCACCCGTCGACGAGCACGAACAAGAGCAGCTTCACAGGAAGCGACACGAACACCGGCGGCAACATGACCATGCCGAGCGACATGAGCACCGACGAGATGACGAGGTCGATCACCAGGAAGGGAATGAAGATCACGAAACCGATCGTGAAAGCAGTTCTCAGCTCACTGAGAACAAACGCTGGAACGAGCACGGAGGCGCTGACCTCCTCGGCCGAAGCGGGCTGCTCGTCTCTGATGTCGAGGAATAGCCGTATGTCCTCGTCGTCGGTCTGGGCGAGCATGAACTCACGCAACGGTGCGAAACCGGCATCAAAGGCCTCACCTTGCTCGATCTCACCTGCGAGCAGGGGCTGAACCGCAACCTCGTTGATCTCCGAGAATGTCGGGCCCATGACGAAGAACGTCAGGATCAGCGCCAGCCCGGTCAACACCTGGGTTGGCGGTATCTGCTGGGTGCCCATGGCGTTGCGAGTCAGACCGAGCACGATGACGAACCGGGTGAACGATGTGGCCAGCAGCAGCAGCGAAGGGGCGACCGACCCGATCGTGAGCAACAAGATGATCACCACGGTCTGGGTCAGGCCCGTGCTCGACGATTCGATCGAGATCCCGACGTCTGGTTCGTCGGGTTCGGTCGGCTCGGTCGGTTGGATCAAGCTGGTGTCATCTGGGGAGACCGGGTCGGCGCTCGCCGGCAGTCCGGACGGTTCTGGTTCATCGGCAGCCGCAGGCGTCTCGGTCGAGCCGCCACCGTCGAAGATCGGGTCGATGTCGATCTCTTGAGCGGCGACGCCGGAGGTGAACGCCATGGTCATGATGAACACGACCAAGAAGACTGCGACCTTTGCCAACACCTTCAGCGTGCGATGAGCGATCCGGCTAGTGCTTGTCGAGGCCATGGATCCGAACACCCTGCGGCACACGCGTCGTCATCTGACGCAGCTGGGCAAGAACGCCGATCCGTGGCTTCTCACTTCTATTCAATCTGCCCCCGCCCTTCTGCGAGCGGGAAAGAAATCCCGAGGAAGCTTCGGATCCATCCGGCGCTCCTGAGGACTGTTCAACAGTTCTGATCAACTCGGCACCAAGTTCAGCCTCGGCGTCGAGTTCGGCGATGAGGTTCACCGATTGCTCGGCTGCTCCGACGAGATACCGGCGTCCAGCGACGTCCACGACCACCAGTGAGGACGATCGACCAACCTGTGCGCGCGCGACCACATCGATGCCACGGGCGCGACCGCCACCGCGAAGGGTCCACCATCGGACGAACAACAAGCCACCCACGATGATGACAAGCGCCACCACAAGTCGCAGGACGACCTCAAACGTGAGCATCAGCCAATGCCGCCCTCGACGTCGTGGACCGAGGTGATGCGCACGCCGAGGACATCGTCGATCACGACGACCTCACCAGCAGCGACCAGGCTTCCGTTGACCAGGACGTCGACATGAGCTCCGACCTGACGGTCGAGTTCAACAACACTTCCCTCGGTGAGACCGAGAACATCCTTCAACCTCATCGATGTACGACCCAGTTCGACCGTGACTTCGAGCGAAACATCGGAGAGAAACGAGACCGGAGAGGCCGACGTTGCCTCGACCCCTCTACCCAACTCGGCATATTCCACCGGCTGAACCACCTCTTCGGCCTCTGCCGGTTCTTCTTCCTCTGGAATGAACCAGACAACCGAGCCGGCGGCATCGTCGGAGGAGGTGACGTTCAACAACACGCCGTCGAGTTGAACGGTGTCACCAAGCGCGGAAATCCCCTCGAGTGGAGATGCCGTGTCGACGGGCCCCACGAGGGCTCCACCGGCCGACATCGATCCCACAAAAGCGCGAGCCGATTCGAGGCACATGTCTGCGATGAAGGTCCAGGAGGCGTCGGCATCGTCAGCATCATGACCGGCACCGACAACCACCGACTTGGCGAGGTCTTCGGACACACCAACGATCACCTCACCCGTCGGCCCTGTGGTCCTCACGAAGACCATCTCCGCGAGGGCAACATCGTCTGGCGCAACCTCGCGCGCTTCGTCGCCTGCGAGCGCCAGCCCGGTGAACACGGCGATCGCCTCCACGGCGTCATTGACCGATCCGAGCATCAACCTGAGCTTGAGACCAGAGGTCGAAGCAGTCTTCACGGGGTCCTCCAACTAGAGATCTGAACAGCGAGCCGACGGCCATTGCGACCCAGTCGACCCAACAAGACTTCGTCGCCACCGACCACACCCACCGCTGGTTCGTCAACACGATGATCGGTCTTGATCACATCGCCTGGCGCAAGCACAGCGAGTTCGCCTGCGGGAATGAGTGCCGATCGAAGCTGGAAGGAAACAGGAACCATGACCTCGGGAACCAGGGGTTCGATGGTCGCCGCACCGTCGTCGGCGGACGCACCCTGAATCCGGACCTTGCGGTCCAGCCGGTCGAGCACCGGCTCGATCGTGTCGAACGGATAACAGATACTCACGAGGCCTTCGGCACCACCGTTCATGGCGACCGAGTAGGTGAGTAGCAGGACCATGTCGTTCGGCTGGATCGCCTGAACAAGACGAGGATTGAACTCGATCGACTCAACCTCGGGTTCGACCGCCTTGACCGGTTCGAGGGTCTCCTCGAACGCATCGACGATCGGCCCCATCAGTTGACGAATGAGGCCTGCCTCGATCTCGGTCGGGCCCCGTTGCGGGGCGGTGTCTCCTGCGCCACCGAGCACCCGGTCGACAAAGGCGAGAGCAAGCTGGAGACTCATCTCGAAGATCACGACGCCGGGGAGTGTCTTTGGATCGATCGTCGCAACGACCGAAGGCGTCGGCATCGAACGCTGGAAGTCCTCGTAGGTGATCTGGTCGGTCGAGAAGTGTGACACGGTCACGACGGTGCGCAACCGGTGGCTGAGACCGCTCGAGACACGCCGCGCAAAGACCTCGTGTACGGCCTCAAATCCGCGCATGTGTTCGCGCGAGAACTTGCTCGGACGTCTGAAATCAAAGGGTTCGATCAGGGTTCCGGGAGAACGGACCGCGGAAGTGACCGCTCGGGCCATCACTGAACCAGCAGGTCGGTCAGCACCACGCGCTTCACCACCCGGTCCGTCTCATCATTGAGGAGTTCGATCGCGTCCGAAGACAGTTCGTTGCGCAGACGTTCCTGTCCCTGCGTGGTTCGCAGTTCGTCGGCGGTGTAGCTGGACAAACGTTTCAGGGCTGCGTCGAGAAGAAGGGGAAGTTGCGGTTCGATCGGGAGAGGATCGGTTCCTTCGACGAGAACGACGGAGAAGGCGACACGACCAAAGTGTGGCTGCTCATCGGTGAGGTTGACCGTGAGGGTGCCGACGGCCAGGATCGCTCCGTCGTTGAGGTCCTCCAGAGCAATGGTCGTCGTGGGTCCGGCACTGCTCTCGCCACCACCTCCACCGAAGAGGAAGTACCCGGCGCCCAGCGCGACAACACCAACGATGACGAACTTGAGCTTGCCCATGAGGCCGCCCTTGCCGCCTTCCTTGCCGCCGTCGTCACCATCTTTGTCGTCGGCCATCAGTGTCTCCTGCGATGTCGATACATCTGAACAACAGAAGAGTCGGCCGCGGAGACCACCAGTTCAGCGGTTTCGCGTCAGCCGAGAACCTCCTCGGCGAGGGTGACGGGGTCGATTCCAACGACGGGATCTTCACCAGGTTGTGTCGCCTCGTCGACTCGCAGCGCTGCTTGTTCGAGCGCATCGACCGAGACGACGATCTCGACGCGCCTGTTCTTGGACCGATTCTCGTCGGAATCGTTGGGCACGAGCGGCCGGGTGTCGGCATGGCCGATCACCTCGAGGCGAGCGGGTGTGATCTCGAACTCGTCGATGAACAGGTCGTTCACGGCAATCGCGCGAGCCGCTGACAGGTCCCAGTTCGAGTATCCAGAGTCACCGAGCGGCACATCATCGGTGTGACCGTGCACCCTGATCGGGTTGTCGAAGCCCTGGAGAACGCCGGCGACCACACCGACGAACTCTCGACCGAGGCCGTCCGCGAGGTCGGCACTGCCGCTCTGAAACAAGATGTCATCTGTCGACAACACGATGGTAAGGCCATCGGGAGTGATCTGGGTGGTGACCAGATCCTGAATGCCGAGCCTTGTGGTGGCGTCGATTATCGCTGCCTCGACCTCAGCCAACTCGGACAGATCGAGAACGTGTGGGTCGTCTACTTCGTCGGGATTCTGCCCATCGGATGGGCTCTCGACGGAGGTCTCGGCTCCACTGACAGCCTCGACGAGTTCGGAGAGATCCCTGTCGATCGCGACCACGGTGATTGCACCACCGACGGAAGGAACGTCGGCACCATCTGGCTGGTTGGCTCCGATCACCGACGGGCCACCCTGGAGAATGAACTGCTGATACGCCGAGTTGCCGAACGCCTCCTCGAGGCCCTTCAGCATCGTCAGGAACTTCGTATCGTCCACCGACGACATGGCGAACAACATGACAAAAAACGCCATGAGCAGGGTCACCATGTCGGCGTAGGTCGTCATGAACCCATCGCCACCCTCTTCTGTCTTCTTCTGGCGCTTGGCCACGACAGTCTCCTAGGCGGACTTCTCGAGCCGGGCCTTCGAACCGACGCGAAGCTCTGGCTCGAGATAGGCCTCGAGTCGCTCGACCAGATGCCTCGGTGTTGCACCCTCGCGAATGGCGAGGATTCCCTCGACCGTCAGCTCCTTCGCAGCGAGCTCGAGCTCGTTCAACACGGTGAGCTTGGTGGCGATGGGGCCAAAGATGACGTTGGCAAAGAACACTCCATACAACGTGGTCAACAAGGCCAGCGCCATACCGGTGCCGAGGGCCGAAGGATCGGCCAGGTTGCCCAGGATGTTGATGAGGCCGATGACGGTGCCGATCATGCCCAGGGTCGGGCAGTACTCGACGATCTTCTTCATGAGGCCGATCAGCGAATCGTGCCGGGTCTCCATGGCGATGACCTCGGCCTCCATGACCTGTCGAACCTCTTCGCCTTCGAGACCGTCAACCACCATCTGCAGACCCGAACGCAAGAACTTGTTCTCGAGATCGTCGAGACCTTCCTCGAGGGCCAAGATGCCCTCTCTCCTCGCCGCTTCGGCGTAGTTCATCAGCTGAGTGACGAGTTGGTCAGGGTCTTCGGGTGCTCCTGTGTAAGCGACGATGAACGCCTTTGGCAAGCGTTTGGCATCGCCCATGCGGTATCCCGAGAGCGCCGCTCCGAGCGACCCGAAGAGAACCAGCACAAACGACGACGGACCGATCAACGGAGCGAACGAGTTGCCGTCCATCACCGTTGAGATGATGATGGCGACGAAGACGAGGCCGAGGCCGATCAGAGAAAGAGGATCCATGTGGGATCACTCCTCTTCTGAGCGCAGCAGACTGAGTGTCGGCACCGACTCCTGCCGTAGCTGCTCGGTGACGGCAATCACCGATGCCCGGAACATCTTGGAACGCTCGACAATCTCGTGGGGAGCTTCGGCCACCACCATCTTTCGGCCATCAGCAAGTGTGATGACCGTGTCGGGTGTGGCCTCGATGAACTCGATCAGATCGGCGTTTATATACATGGGCTCACCCTTAAGCCGATGCACGAGAATCATCTGTCACCTCCGTGTTAACAAGAACGTCCATGTTCCCAAGTTCCGTCGACGCTGCGATTGAGCGCATAAGCAGTTCGACGCAAACAGAACTTGTGATCAGGCACTTTCCGTGGTCGATCAAGGCCTACCTACTACCGCTTGATGTTGACCAGGTCGGCCAGGAGCTCATCGGTTGTGGTGATGACACGTGAGTTCGCCTGGAATCCACGCTGAGCGATGATGAGGTTCGTGAACTCACGTGATAGGTCGACGTTCGACATCTCGAGGGTTCCACTCGACATCAGCCCGCGATTGCCGCTGCCCGATAGGCCGATCAGAGGTTCGCCGGAGTTGACCGATGTCTGGAACGTCGAGTCGCTCGACCGCAACAAGCCCGCTGGGTTGCTGAACGATGCCATAGCGATCTGACCGAGAGTCTTGCTCTGCCCATTGGAGAACTGGCCTTCGATTATCCCGGTATCGGAGATGGAGAAGCCCGTGAGATTGCCGATCGCCTGCCCATCCTTGTTCTTCGCCTCCATCGTCGAATCGCCACCGAACTGGACCAGGCGCAGGCTGCTTCCCAGCTCGATGTCGAAGGCCATGGCGGAGGCTCCCGGCGGTGTGTAGCCCGACGCCGCAAGGGTGGCTGAACTGATCAACTGACCATCGGTGTCGAACTGGACGCTGGCAGGAACCAGGGTGACTGCGCTCGTGTCAATGGTTGCGGTCATGTCCCAGTCGTTCAGAGCGACCTTGGTGAACGTGATCATCAACTCATGCGACACACCTAGGGAGTCGAAGACCTCAATCGAGGACGTCGCAATATCACCGATCGCAGTGTCCGACGACAAGCTGCCACCCAGGGTCACCTCGCCGGTCTGGATCGGATCGATGACTTGACCGAGAGGAATCTGCAGATCTTCGACCGGAGTGTTGTCGTCGATCACGCCTGTGGAGTCCGCCTGCCAGCCCTGAACGAACGAACCCGCCCCGGTTGCGAGCATCCCCAGTTCGTCGAATGTGAACGAGCCAAGCCTCGTGTATGACCGACCACCAGCGCCGTCATCGACGATGTAGAAGCCATCACCCTGGATCGCCAGGTCGGTGTTTCTCCCTGTCGCCTGGCTAGCACCCTGGGTGAACACCCCCTCGATCTGGGCGACCTTCACACCGAGGCCGATCTGGGCCGGGTTGATACCGGCGCGATCGACTGAGTTGCCCGCGGCACCTCGCAGGACCTGGGAGATCGATTCTGCGAAGGTAACGGTGCTGGCCTTGAAGCCCGCAGTATTCACATTCGAGATGTTGTTGCCAACGACGTCCATCATCGTCTGGTGGCTCCGGAGACCACTTACTCCGGCGAACATTGAGCGCATCATGGGTGGCTGCTTCTTTCCTTGCTGGGGGGTTCTGGCTTGCTGGGGGTTCTGGTTTTCTGGTGGACTATTGGAGATCTTCGAAGGCGATTCGCCCCAAGGTTCACTCGGTCGCCTGGACCGATACGACCTCGTCGATCGATACCTCGTAGGGACCAACCTGGAGCAACGGCCCCGATGCCGAAGCGCGTACGCCTGAGACGACACCCTCGACCTCGCCGACACCGGAGTGGTCGGCCACTACGGTCTGGCCGATCATCGATGACGCAGTGCTGAACTGACCGATTCCGACAACGTGTGACTGGAGATCGGCCAACTGCTGAATCGCCTCAACGTTTGCGAGCTGGCTGGTTTGCTGGAGCAGGGCACCACCATCCATGGGCTCCATCGGGTTCTGGTGCCGGAGCTGGGCGACCAGCAGCTCGAGGAAGAGATCGGTACTCATGGCACCGAGCCCGGTAGAGCCCTCGTTTGACACAAGTCCTGGTGTCACGGAACTGATCATCGGATTCTCCTGTCAGAGACGCCGGTCGAAGGCGCTGTTGGTCGAGTTGGAAGCCGGCTGCGAGATCGTCCGTAGAGCCGACGGGCCGACCGTCGCGGGATCCGAAGCCGCCTGGTCGGGGTCCTGGTTCTGGCGCCGCTGATCGAGCAGATCCGAGAGATCGCGCTGCCACTGCTGGGCGTCGGCCGATCCGGCGCCCGCATCGTCAACGGTCACGCTGACGCCGCCAGGCTCGGCAACAATCCGCACCCGAATTCCGTGCAATTCCTCGAGGTCGATGGTCATGGATCGCGGCGGTGTCATCGACGCGACCCGATCCACCGCGTCGAGCACCTGCTCGATGGCGTGAACCTCAGCTCGGGAACCCGCCGGGTTGGGAACGTCGAGGCCCGTGGGAGTGACTCGCGACTGCACCGCTTGGATGCTCGTCATGTCGGGAATGAGATCGGTCTCGACAAGATCGAGTGCGGGGCCGGCATCGAGGGTTGGGACAAGGCCCGAGGTCTCGGTTTCGCTGATGTCGACCAACAGGGCATCACCTTGTTCAGCCGTCGACGCTGTCGCTGGGTCGAGCACCCGGCCTGTGAAGTCGATCGTCTCGGTGGTGTCCTTCGGGTGAATGTCCCCGTGGCCACGATCCATTGGGGTCTCGACACCCAAATGGGCCGCCCATGGCATCTCCGATGTTGTTGCCGCCGCGATCGAGCGACCCGCAGAGCCGACGAAAGCGATCTCGGACCTGGCTACTTCCACCACCTCGGGGCTTCTTGCGACGATCTCGGGGCTTCTTGCGACGATGTCAGTGCTTCTTGCGACGATCTCGTCGCTGTCGCTGCCCGAAACTTCGCCCTCGACGTCCCCGGCAGCGCGTTGCATCGCGCGCTGAACGACAGTCTTGGGGGCCGAATCCACGGTTCGCCAACCATCGGCACCCACCGCCCCCGCGTCGGGGGAAGTCATCGGCGCAGAGTGGACGTCGCCCTCGTCGGTGAGAGGGAGAGAGCTCATCGAGGTGGGAGCCGCAGTCTTTGCGGCAGCGAGATCGGTGTTGTTGTCAGCTGTGTCGCAGACAGCGCCTTCAATCGCGACGAAACCGATCACGACCCGTGAGGTCGGTGCCTCGTGGGCACGGCCGACGAGACTGGCAGCAACGACGTCGGCCATAGCCGCTCCGCCGTCAGGAGCCGTCAGGTCTCCCGCATCCTTGTTGGCCGACAACGCGTGCTTTGTGGTTGCCACATCACCGGTCGGAGCGGTGCTTGTTGTCGCGCCGTCGCTGGCTCGGGCCCCGCGACGAGCCGCCGGGCCGGCCATGGCGTTGTCCAAGGCTGTCGAGAATCCCGTCTCCGAGGAACCAGATTCCTGTGAATCCACCGGCGCAGAGGGAACTACGGCAAGGGTGGGAACAGCTGCGTTCATGACGTTCCTCCCGCCAGCTCCTCAGCGCGAGACGACACGATTCTCACGTATGCCTGTGTTTCGGGGATGTTGGGCACTCCACCTGACCTTTCGACACGTCCAGGACCGGCGTTGTAGGCAGCCAGAGCCAACTGGACCGAGCCGAACCGGTCGAGTTGGGCGCGCAGATAGCGCGCGGCTCCGTCCAGGTTCTGGACGGGATCGTTGGGGTCCACGCCGAGGCCACCTGCGGTACCCGGCATCAACTGGCCGAGGCCGATTGCACCGGCGGGAGATACGGCGTCGGGACGAAACGCTGACTCGGTCCAGACCAGAGCCGTCAACAAGTTGGCGTCTAGCCCGTACCGCGAAGCCGCTGCTTCGATATCGGAGATCCACTGCTGGGCACGTTCGGGCAGCGACCCTACGGCCGAAGCGGAAAGTGAGCTACTGCCACTGGCATAGGCGCCGGCAGCGGTCGAGAGGGAGAACGGCGAAGCGAGCGTCGGTTGTTGCTGGAGCTTGTCAGCAAGATCGAGTGTGGGGCCGACCGGTCGCGCCGCCGCCAAGAGATCGGAGAATCGAACCAGACCTTTCGTCTGGGAAAGACTCGGCATTGCCGCGACCGCACCAATCCGGGAGATCTCAGTCATCGGCCAAGCTCCTGTCCTTCATCGCTCGACGCATCATGACGAGCTCATCGAGAGAAGCTTGTGCGGCACGCGCAGCCACTGCTGCGGTGGCCAAGCGGCGTCGTTCGGCGAGGTTCTCCACTGCCTTGCGCTTGCTCGTGGCGCGGCGTACACCCTCCATCGCCTCGGCGACCTCGGCGTTGGTCTTCTTCAGTTCCTCGTTGACGAGAGCAAACTCCTCGGCGCTCCTAACGCCTTGAGCGCGCAGAGCCATGAGGCGCACAACGTCAAGTCGGTCATCGTCACCCTGATACGTGGGTCGGCGCAATTCCTGGATCCGCTCGTGGGCGCGGTGATAGCGGAGCTGGGCATCGGCCAGCTGACGCTGGGCACTGCGTTCTCTCAAGCGCCGGATACGCGCGACGACATCGAGACGAGAGTTGTCACTCATTGCAATGACCTCCTCACCCGACGCGCTCCACAATCGAGCGAGCGCGCTCACGTGCCTCAGCGGCCGGCGTCAGGTCGTCGGGCCTTTGACCGAGCAGGTCCTTGACATCGCCCTCGATCAGCAGACCCATGTCGGCGACCGGGTTCGTTCCTGGGACGTAGGCACCGACCTCAACAAGGTCCCTGACGTCTTCAACGGCAGCGAGCACACTGCGCAACACGGCGGCCACCTCGAGGTCCTCTGCCTGGCTCGTCGATGCGGCCAAACGACTGATCGAAGCGAGAGGATCGATGGCTGGATAGCGGCCCTGGTGAGCGAGGCGCCGATCGAGCACGATGTGACCGTCGAGGATCGACCGGGCACTGTCGGCGATCGGATCGTTCATGTCGTCACCATCGACAAGCACGGTGAACAAGCCCGTGACCGAACCGCGTTCGCGCGGGCCGGTTCGTTCCAACAGAGCAGGCAGGAGGGCGAACACCGATGGTGTATATCCGCGGGCGGTAGGGGGTTCACCTGCGGCCAGGCCCAGCTCTCGCTCGGCCATCGCCAGGCGGGTGAGAGAGTCGAAGAAGAGTGTCACGTCCGAACCCGCATCGGCGAAGTACTCACAAAGGCGGACCGCCAGCTCACCAGCTCGCCTCCGCATGATTGCGGGTTCATCTGATGTCGCGACGACAACAACGGTACGGGCCATTCCTTCGGGCCCCAGCTCATCCTCGATCATCTCGCGTACTTCTCGACCACGCTCGCCGATCAGCGCGACCACGTTCAGGTCGGAGTCGACACCGCGCGCCATCATCCCGAGCAGGGTCGACTTGCCAACACCGGAGCCGCCGAAGAGCCCCATGCGCTGGCCGCGGGCCAGAGGTGTCATCACATCGATGACACGAACACCCGTAGACAGCGGGTGTTCGATCCTGCTGCGCCGAAGCGGATTCGGTCGCTCATTCCGGAGCTCGACCCTCTCGCCGACAATCGGCCCCTTGTCGTCCAGGGGGCGTCCGAGGGCATCGATCACACGGCCGAGCAGCGAAGGACTGACGCGCACGGGCGGGTCATCGATGGTATGGACCTCATCTCCTTGTCCAAGCCCTTCGCTTACATCGAACAGGGCGGCAACGGCTCCCGAAGGCGTCACTGCGATGACCTGAGCGAGCACAGGGCCGGCGAAGCCGTCTATCGAGAGCATCTCGCCGTGACGTACGTGGAGACCACGAACCTCGACACGTCCCTCGGTGACCCGAGAAACGCGTCCCCGACGATCGACCGTGTCAGACGAGGCGACTCGACGCGCAACGTCGGCCACCACCTCGATGGGATGACGACGAGGCGCCGCGCCCACTCCAACATGGTCCAGGGCGATCACAGCTGGAGGCTCGCGATCTGCTGGTAGGCCGATACGGCCTGGTCACGAACCGTCACCAGCAACTCGACGGTCAATGCGGCTTCGGTGGTCGCTACGAGAACATCACTGAGCTCGACATCCTCGCCCGCAGCGAGGGCGGTGACCAACGAGTCGGCGTTTCGTTCCTTGTCCGAGACGGATTGAAGTGCGCTCTGGAGCGTCTCACCGAAGCCGCCCGCGGATTCTGCCGCTGCGCCGACGCTCATCGGTGAACCGGCTGCTGCGACACCTGCGATGGATGGAATCATCACTACCTCCCGATCCCGAGAGCTGCTTGGTAGGCCTCCTCGGCAGTCCTGACAACCTGCAGATTGAGCTGGTAGTGCCGGCTCGCGATGATCATGTCCGACATCTGGCCAGCCACATCGATCAATGCCCCTTGGACGAGTCCGTCCTCGTCGGCCATCGGATTGTCGGGGTCGTAGAGCAGTGGTGCGTCTCCCGAGACCGACACGATCTCGGCCATGTCGACACCCTGCGACAACGAGTTCTCCTTGACCACCAGGTACTTGGCACGGAACGGCTCACCGTCGGTCGGAGTTGTCGTGTTGACGTTGGCCAGGTTGTGGCCGAGCACGTCCATCCAGGTGCTCGCCATCGAGGCACCTGTGGCCGCGAATTCAATCGCACCAAAGGGTCCGCTCATCGTCCACCACCCGAATCCATCTTCGTTGTCGGAATCATGCGTTGCCCATCGCCGTGCGCAGAACGCCAACCTTGTAGTTGAAGCCATTGATGACTGCCTGGAACAACAGGTTGTCCTGCACCAGATCAGTCGACTCCTTCTCGAGATCGACGCTGTTTCCGCGTTCATCGATGAAGCCATCGGCGAGCATGACGGCGTGGTCTCGATCAGCCATCGCGTCGAAGTCGCGGTCATCGATCTTCGATCTCAGAGCGGTCTCGAAATCGACCGTCGAGGCGAGAAACTCGGGGGTAGCGGCGTTGGCGACATTGTTCGCGCGCACCTCAGAGCGGCGCGAGAGCCCGTTCAGGGCATATGAAGTGATGTCGAGTAGCCCGTCGCCAATTGCGAGACCAGCCATATCGATTCCGATCGCATCGCCTGCCGGAACAGCAGGCATGAACAGGTTTGCCTTCGGCTTCCCTGCCGATCTGATCGATCCGTGACAGACATGACCCGAGACCTAGATCCCGACTCCACATCTGTGTGGTACAGAGTTCGTCGACCGCTCTGTGGGTCGGTTTAGCTGATCGAAGCGGTTTCCGCTGCCTCGCTCGATTGTTCGCGGTGACCCCACCAGATCGCAACCAGGGCTATCGATCCCACCGTGATGCTGGTCCACACATTCACGCGCACGCCGAGGATCCTGTTGGCGCTATCGATGCGTATCAGCTCGATCCAGAGGCGACCAACGGTGTAGAGAAACACGTAGACAGCGAAGTAGTAGCCCAACCTGAGCCGGGGCAACAGCCGGGGCACCACCCAGATGACGGTCGCTGCAACGGCGAGGTTCCACAACGACTCGTAGAGGAACGTCGGGTGGAACGTCTCGAACTGGGTGAAGCCGGTGGGTCGGTGCGACACATCGATCTCGAGCCCCCACACGAGGTCGGTCGGACGGCCGAACAGTTCCTGGTTGAACCAGTTGCCGAATCGCCCAATTGCCTGCGCCAGAGGGATTGCCGGAGCGGTTGCGTAGAACAGATCGCCGAGATCGAAGCCACGGCGCCGCGCCAACACATAGGCGGCGATTACTCCGCCAGCCACGGCACCCCAGACCCCGAGCCCTCCCTCCCAGATCTTGACAGCCTCGAACCACTGCCCCCGGAAACGCTGGTTGTCGGTGATGACGTGATACACCCGTCCACCGACAACTCCCGCCGGCACCGCCCACATAGCAACCGCAGCCATGTCGTCGGGATTGTGACCACGTTCCTCCCAGCGCCGCTGGGCCAACCAAACAGCGGCAATCACACCGAGGGCGATACAGATCCCGTATGCACGTAGGGGTATCGGACCGATCTCGAGAACACCCGACGATGGGCTCGGAATGGACAGAAGCAGATAGCTCATCACCGGGATGAACCCTAGCCGTGGGGGTAGAACTTCCCGATGTGGTCGGCTGATAGGTTCTGCCAGATGTCTTCGGCCGGACCCGACATCAGCACGGGGTTGAGCTCCGACCAGGTGGCAGAGCGCCGACGAGACGGCAGGATCAACGCCGTTCCTGCAAGCCCGAGCCGAACCATCGGTCAGATCATTCGTGCGAACATCTTCACCACGGTCAACCTGATCATCGGGACCCTGCTGGTCCTCATCCTCGTGGCCGGAAAACCGGGCGACGCACTGTTCGCCGGGGTCATCATCTCGAACTCGGTCATCGGCATCATCCAAGAGGTCCGCGCCAAACAGACCCTCGATCAGCTAGCTCTACTGAACGCTCCCGTCGCCAGAGTTCGTCGCGACGCCACCGAACACGACATCTCCGTCGAGGAAGTGGTAGCAGACGATCTGCTCGTTGTGGGACCCGGAGACCAGGTCGTCGTAGATGGAACCGTGCTGGAAACAATCGGGCTCGACATGGACGAGAGCCTGCTGACCGGCGAATCCGACGCCGTCACCAAGACGGCCGGAGACGAGGTCCTGTCCGGCAGTTTTGTCGCTTCGGGCTCGGGTGTCTTCAGGGCGACCCGCATCGGCAGCGGCAGCTACGCCAGCAGCCTCGCCGAGGAAGCCAAACGTTTCACCCTCGTGAACAGCGAGCTACGCAACGGGATCTCGATGATCCTCAAATGGCTCACGCTCATCATTCCTCCCGTATCGATCTTGCTTCTGTGGCGACTGCTCGATGCCGAGCCGGAATGGCAGCTGGCACTTCAAGGCACCGTCGCAGCAGCGGTAGCGATGGTGCCGGATGGTCTCGTGCTGTTGACCAGCATCACGTTCATCGTTGGAATCCTCGCCCTGGCCAAACGCCAAGCCCTGGCCAAGGAACTGGCTTCGGTCGAGCTACTCGCCCGGGTCGACATCCTCTGCCTCGACAAGACCGGAACCATCACAACGGGGGAAATCGCCTACAGCGATCTCGATCTCCTGGAAGGCCCCGGCTCCGAAATCGAGAGCGCGCTCGCCTCCCTGGCAGCGGTCGACCCGAATCCCAATCCGACACTGGCCGCCATCGCAACTGCACATGCCGCTGCACCCACATGGGAATCGACAGCGGTAGTCCCCTTCAGTTCGGCGAGGAAGTGGGCGGCTGCACAATTCGACGGCTGGGGCGCGTGGTACCTCGGCGCACCGGAAATGGTCGCTCCCGGAGCCGAGGCCGAGCGTCTTGCGACACACACGGCCCGGGGGCGTCGGGTGGTCCTGTTGGCGTCGTCGCCCAGTGCCATCGATACTGCTGAACCAGCCCTGCCCGCAGACGTCACACCTCGAGCCCTTGTACTACTCGAGGACGAGGTTCGTCCCGACGCGCCGGAGATCTTCCGTTTTCTCATCGAGCAAGGCATCGGCCTTCGGGTCATCTCAGGCGACCATCCATCAACAGTCGCGGCGGTGGCCGCGCGCGCCGGCATCCCCGACGCGACCTCGGGGTTCGACGCCAGGAGCCTGCCAGAAGACGAATCGGAGTTGGCGAACATCTTGGCCACCTCAGCCGTCTTCGGTCGGGTGACCCCTCACCAGAAGCGGGCGATGGTCAGGGCACTACAGAACCAGGGTCACGTCGTCGCGATGACCGGCGACGGTGTCAACGACGTGCTCGCACTAAAAGATGCCGACATGGGCATCGCCATGGGCTCGGGTTCGGCGGCAAGTCGCGCTGTCGCCCAGCTCACCCTTCTCGACAACCGATTCTCGACTCTTCCCCTCGTGTTGTCCGAAGGCCGAAAGGTCATCAACAACATCGAGCGAGTAGCGACTCTGTTCGTGGCCAAGGCCACGTACGCCGTCTTGTTGGCCCTGGCCACGGGAGCCATCGGATCACCCTTCCCCTTCCTCCCCCGCCATCTGACGCTGATCGGAACCTTCTCGATCGGTGTTCCCGGGTTCTTCCTCGCCCTGGCCCCCAACGACACGCGGGCTCGCTCCGGCTTCATTCGTCGAATCGTGTCGGTCGCCCTTCCGACAGGCTCAATTGCCGCCGCGGTCACGTTCGTGGCCTACGAGATCATCCGGCGCGGCGACGCCACCCTTCCAGAAGCCAGGACCGCCGCCACCGTGGTATTGCTGACCGTCGGACTCGCGATCCTGAGCGCAGCGGCTCGGCCCATCAACAAGAGGCGAGCGATCCTGATCGCTTCCATGGCCGCTGCCTACACGGTCATCAGTGCCATCCCACCAATGCGCGAGTTCTTCGAACTCGACGCTCCCCCGACCATCCACTGGGTGACCATGGCCGTCGCCTCGGGGATCGGTGCCAGCCTCGTGTGGGTGATAGCCAGCCGAATAGACCCCAGACCATCCATTGTGAGGCGACAGTGACCATCGACTACCCGGCAATCATCGAGACACAAACAAACCGGATCGCCGAGCTGCTCACATCGGTGGGCCCCGAGTCACCAGTTCCCACATGTGGCGACTGGTCGCTGCACGATCTGGCCGTGCACACATCGAGCGTCCATCGGATGGGTGCCGCAGCTCTGAGAGGCGACGAGCTGGTGAAGGGTCGACCTCAGATCGAACGCTTCGATCCCGATTCGACCTCGTTGAGCGACTGGATCTCGACCGGATTGGGTGAACTACTCGCCGCGATCACAAACAGTGATGGCACATCAAAGACCTGGTCGTTCGCTGGGCCCAAGCCGGCATCGTTCTGGCCACGCCGCATAGCAGCGGAGACGGCCGTTCACAGATGGGATGCCTCCCACGGAGCGGGCTTGTCCGAACCCTTCGATCCCGAGTTCGCAGTCGACATGATCGATGAGTTCCTCGAAGTGGTTGTCGGCAACGCGGCGCCAGACGCGTTCGCCGACGCCGAAGAGCGAACCTTGCACTTGCACGCGACCGATGCCGCCGGCGAGTGGGTCATTACCCGGCACAGCGATCACATCGAGGTCGAACACGCCCACGCGAAGAGCACCACCGCTGTCCGCGGTGGTGCATCATCACTTGTTCTTGTCGTGTGGAATCGTCCGGTTCAACCCGATGTGGAGATCTTCGGCGATTCCAGCCAGCTCGATGACTGGTCCCGGGCGTTCAGCTTCTGACGTCTACGTCGAGGTTCTCGTGGCTTTGAAGGTCGACAACGCGACCCTTCCAGCTACTCGCCTCGTTGATCGCAGTTGCGTACTTCGCCTTGCGTCGTGCGACTCGGCCCTTGACCTCATCGGGTGACTGCACGGTTCCGTCGTACTGGGCCTCGATGCCCTCTCGCAACATGATCAGCGCTTCTGACCGAAGCTGGCTGATTCGACTCTCGGTCACGCCGAGATACCGAGCCAGCTCCAATGATGTTGCACCTTCCAGGAAGTAACCCACGATCACGGCGCGATGGCGTTCCGGTAGGAGGTGCACGGCGTCACGTAGATAGCCGCGCATCTCCCTCAGTTCGACGTCTGCGTCGGGTTCGAGTGTCACCGGGTCGGAAAGCACATCGACCAGTGTCAGCTCTTCGTCATCATCTGGCGCAACGTAGTGATCCAGAGCCAACACTACGGAACGGTGAACGCGATCTTGAAGTCGATCGAGTCGTTCTCGTTCCATGTCCAGCTCTTCGGCCAACTCGTCAGCCGACGGAAGTCGACCTAGTCGGTTGGCCATTCGCTGCTCGGCCTGTTCCAGCTTGCGGGCCAGATTTCGTACCGAACGTGGCGCCCAATCGGCCGCCCGCACCGAATCGAGGATTGCACCTCTGATTCGTTGTGCTGCAAATCGTTCGAACGGCACACCTCGTGATTCGTCGTAGCGTTGGGACGCTTCGACGAGACCTAGTGCGCCGGCTCGAGCAAGTTCCTCGCGTTCGACATGCCGGGGGAAGTGAACGGCCACCTGAAACACAACGTGTTTCACAAGCGGCAAGTTCGCTTCTATCCGGGCCACGACATCCTTGTCCTCGCCCATTCAGCAACAGCTCCCTCTGTTGGTATGACTCGGGTCATGTTCGACCCGCCAGAGAACCATCGGCACGCGCAGGTGTTCTCTTTACCTTTTGTGCTGACACAGAGGAGGAAAAGAAGGAGGAAGTTCCCGATCAGGTAGAACCGGTGAACGCGGCGGCCCTGACACCCCTGCGATGGAGTTCGACCAACCACGTCGCCGGGTCCTCAACGGATCCAAGGCCACGAGCACCGGGTGTGCCCCAGGTACCAGCGACGACATTGTCCACCGCCACCGAAGCCACCACGGCTGCGGCGACAGATGGATGATCCACTGCGCCAAAAACTTCGACGACGTGTTCATCACCACGATAACCGCGAAGCTCGACCCTGATCCCGCCGGGACCTCCGTCCATGTGCGGCCTACGCATCATTGGAAGAAGGGCCGTTATGCGATCGCGCCGCGTTGCTGACATACGTGCTGTCACCCGAGAAACCCCCGGGAACTCGGGCGCCAACAAGAGGGCATCAGGAATCGCGGCCCTGTAGCAGTCGCGGCCACCGATTGGCTCGGGAAAGAAGACAAGCTCGCGCCCGGTTCTCCCCCGCCGGTCTATGAAGACACCATCTCGCCAATCGACGGCATCGCCACGGAGGGCCCTGTGGTGTTGCCGAGCACAAGCAGGCCCGCCGGTGCCCGCCTTGGCAACATGGATTTCGTCCACCCGATCGAAACCGACAGCCGCCTGTTTGGCCAAGAGGTCCGAGAATCCCGGCGCCAAACCGGCGCCGATGACAACCGACCGGCCCGCCTCGCGTGCTTCGGCGTCGAGTCCTCGCAAGCCGCGGGTGTCGTCGACCGAATCCGCCAGCGACACAATATCGGCGCCCGTGTCGAGGGCCCTTCGCGCAATATCAACATGCCCACCAGCTGTCGAAGCGATCACCACGATGGCGGATCCGTCTGGGCCACCTGGCTCGACACGGTCGTCGATCGCTTTGACGACCTCGTCGACCCGTCCCGGTCGCGTGTCGGAAATGACAATCTCGTCGATGGCCGGATTGGAGACCAGCTGACGAACAATTCGTGTGCCGACATTGCCGACACCGATTACGGCTACTCGCACGT
The DNA here is from genome assembly GCA_024228575.1 of Actinomycetes bacterium. Classification (GTDB taxonomy): domain Bacteria; phylum Actinomycetota; class Acidimicrobiia; order Acidimicrobiales; family Poriferisodalaceae; genus JAAETH01. The sequence continues at coordinate 19,042 of JAAETH010000442.1, read as the reverse complement.
CAATCGAAGTCCGTGGGTGTCAGTTCGCGCCACCCACCCTGGCGAGGAGGTACCCCACCGCTGCCACGAAGGCGAAGGACTGCGGCCACAATCGAACCGACTCCCATGGCGAGCATGGCCCTGCGAACGAGTCTGATCACGGCATCAACCCCTCGTGGCGAATCCACCCTCTGGGTGGATTCGAAGATGTGCGGGACGTGGGGCTAGCTGGAATCGAACCAGCGACCTCACCCTTATCAGGGGTGCGCTCTAACCGACTGAGCTATAGCCCCGCGGAAGCGAAGATGGTACCCGCACATCGATGACAGTCAAACCCAAAATCTGGATTTCGGAGCTTTGACAGTCGAGCCTCGGGTCACCGTCGTTCGGGACGACCCAGGTCTTCCTCGAGTACGGTGACCCTCACTCCCCCGGTCAGGTCGCTGATCAGGTTGAACAGGATCGCAAACACCACGCTGAGCGCGGCGCCGGCTGCTACGAGAACCACACCGATGATCGAAGCTCCGCGGAAGATGGTTTCGCCGTCGACTTCGAAGGTCTCGAACACTCCGACGTCTTCGATGAATGACTCGAGCTGATCGACGATTCCCGACTCGACCGCCGCGCTCCACAACAGAACTCCGGAAGCCATGCCGGCAACGTACATACATGCGAACAAGATGATCGAGACCTTGAACACCGACCAAGGGTCGACGTGCCTGATCGTTCGACGAACGCGCCTGACACGCATGCGACGCCTCCGCCACCAGGCGAGCGGCGTCGATTCCTTGGTGGGCGCAGCAGTGACTCCGACAAGCGGGGGTTGTGCAGCCCTGGCAGGAGTCGTCACAGGTGCTTCTTGAACCATCGGTCCCGGTTGTGAGATGGTCGGCACCGGTCCCGTCGGCTCGCCGACCCGGTTCTGCGTCAGGTCGCCAATCGTCGAAGTCTCGGACCCGACCGCGGCCGGACCCAAGGTGGCGCTCTGGGCTCCAGCGGCGGCGGCGGCACGGCTGGCGGTCTCGGCGGTCACCAATGGTCGTCCGGACGTATCGATCCTTTGTTTGCGTCGCAGCGACCACTTGGAACCCACCGCACCGGCCGGCGGAGTGAGGCCGATAGCCGCGGCGAACGTGGCGTCCTCGCGTGCCTTTGGCTCTTCACCTGCAACCGTATGAGTGGCCGCCGTGGCGCTGTCTGTGTTCACCGTGGATTCGGGCACACGATGAAGTGTACGGGATCATCGACCGGCAGTGGGTGGCAGAGGCCAGCCGTACTCGCGATCTCGACCAAGCGCGACACAAACGACAGTGGCACGTCGACAGCAAGTCCGAGTTCATGACGACTCGTTCCGGGTCGGGCCACAGGGTAGGGATTCGACTGGCGCACATCCCAGAGTCGCTGCTGATGCGCCGGACTTCGGTATCCCGAAACCACCGGAACAGGCGATCCAAGAAGTTCGTCGACCCGCGCCAGTGCAGCCAACATCGCCGGCGCCAGACCCTGCCGTTCTCCGGTCTCGCGGGCAAACAACACCCGCTTGGCGGTTGCCACAGCCTGGTGCCCGTCGACCGACACAACCACGGTCACTTCGTTTCGGGCCGACAGCACAGAGACGAGCTCTACACGGTCGGCAGCGGCAACACGCCGCGCCGAGGTATCACCGTCCTGGGCAGCCGCGAGGGCAGCGGCGTCGGCACCGACCCGAGCCCTGGCGGCCGATACGGCGTCGTCGCCAACGCGAGAGACTCCAGCGAGCATCAAGGCGGCCACGGCAACAACGGCAACCATCACGATCGAAACCGATCCGCGCTCTGCATCACTTCGCGAATACATTCACTTCTCCCATTCGAAGGGTTCATATCGAGTGGGGGAAGTGATGTACGAAGTCGAGGGTCAGTCGCCTTCTGGCATCGCCGACTCGTCGGCCTGGACCGCCTCATCGTCGTCCTCGGCGAGGTCGTGGTCGCCGGCTGGTGATGGTGCGACCGCAGCGACGACCTCACCGGCGGGAACGTTCATGACCCGAACACCCGACGCATCGCGGCCCTGCAACGAGATGTCGCTGACACGAGTCTTGATGAGGGTCCCACCAGAAGCGACCAGGACAATCTCGTCCTCGTCCTCGATCATGTGTGCTGCGACGACCCGGACCTCGGGGCCACGAAGGCGCATGCCGCGAACTCCCATCGTTCCCCTTCCCTTGCGGGGATACTTGTCGAGAAGGGTCCGCTTGCCGTTGCCGTCATCTGCGACGATGACAAGGCTCACCCCTTCGCGACCAACATCACAAGCAACCACAAAGTCGCCGTTGCGGAGCTTCATTCCTCTGACGCCCGCGGCAGCGCGTCCCATGGCCCTCACATCGGACTCGGCGAACCGGATCGTCTGACCAGTGCTGGCAACCATGAAGATGTCATCGGTGCCCGTAGTGCGCACAACGCTGACCAATTCGTCCCCATCGCGGAGGTTGACAGCGATGAGCCCATCGGCTCGCGATTTGTCGTACTCGGTCAACAGAGTCTTCTTCACAACACCGTTGCGGGTCGCGAACAGTAGGTGTTTGTGGGTCTCGTAGTCGCGCGTATCGATGATGGCCTGGAGGTGTTCGTCGGGATCGAGCTGCAACAAGTTCACGACGGCAGTACCGCGCGCGGTGCGCTCCATCATCGGGATCTGATGAGCCTTGAGGCGGTATACCTTGCCCTTGTTCGAGAAGAACAACAGGTAAGCATGCGCCGTAGTCGTCACGACGTGGGTGAGCACGTCCTCGTCTTTGAGCCGGGCTCCTTGTACCCCACGTCCTCCGCGGCTCTGGGTGCGGAAGGCATCGATCGAGACGGTCTTGATGTATCCGCGGTCCGAAAGAGTGACCACCAACGGTTCGTCGTCGATGAGGTCCTCATCCTCCATGTTTCCCGGATCGAAGGTGATCTCCGAGCGCCGTTCGATGGAGTGGGCACTACGGATCTCGTCGAGTTCGTCCTTGATGACGCTGCGCAGCAGCTGATCGTCGCCGAGAATCGCCTCGAGTTCGGCGATTGCGGCGGCAAGCTTCTGGAGCTCGTCCTGGAGCTGGGTTCGCCCCAGCCTGGTGAGACGTCCCAGCTGCATGTCGAGAATGTGGTTCGCCTGACGTTCGGAGAACTCGAAAGGCTGAACCTGTAGAGCCGCCAGGGCCCCCGCTCGATCGTCGCTCGCCCTGATGGTGGCGATGATCTCGTCGATCAGGTCGAGAGCCTTCAGCAAGCCCTCGACGATGTGGGAGCGATCGCGTGCCTGGCGGAGCCTGTACTCGGTTCGCCTGGTGAGGACCTCTACCTGGTGAGCCACGTAGGCAACCAATGCGGCCCTGAGATCGAGCGTCCGAGGAACGCCGTCGACCAGGGCCACGGTGTTGACCGCGAAGCTGCTCTGCAACGGACTGTGTTTGTACAGATTGTTGAGGACAACCAGGGCCGGCGCGTCGCGCTTCAGCTCGATGACAAAACGGGTCTTTCCCTTGGCCGACTCGTTTCGCAGTGCCCTGATTCCGTCGATGACCTTGCGGTCGACGGCCTCGGCGATCTTGGTCTCGATGTTCTCGACCGATTGTTGATAGGGGATCTCGGTGACGACGATCTGGTCGGAGGTGCGTCCTTCGACGATCTCGGCCCTTGCCCGTATTCGCACGGATCCGCGGCCGGTAGTGAAAGCCTGATGGATGCCAGAGCGGCCCATGATCAGGCCACCGGTCGGGAAGTCGGGACCGTGAACGAACTGCATCAGGTCTTCGACCGTGGACTCGGGATTGTCGATCAGGTGTTTGGTGGCATCGATGACCTCGCCGAGGTTGTGAGGCGGGATGTTTGTGGCCATGCCAACGGCGATTCCCTGACTGCCGTTGACCAGCAGGTTCGGGAACCTCGAGGGAAGAACCTCTGGTTCATCGCGCTCGGCGTTGAAGTTCGGGGCGAAATCGACGGTGTCTTGATCGATATCGGCGACCATGTGCATCGCCAACGACTCGAGTTTGCACTCGGTGTATCGATAGGCGGCGGGCGGGTCGCTGGGACTGCCGAAGTTGCCATGCCCATCGATGAGGGGATGCCCGAGACTGAACGGTTGGGCCATACGAACCAGGGCGTCGTAGATCGCCCCATCACCGTGCGGGTGATAGTTGGCGATGACGTCGCCGACAACGGTCGCACTCTTCTTGTGGGGACGATCGGGCCGCAATCCCGAGTCGAACATCGACCAGAGGATTCGCCGATGCACCGGCTTGAGCCCGTCGCGGGCATCGGGGAGAGCGCGAGTCGTGATTACCGACATCGCATAGGAGAGGAACGACTGCTCCATCTCCTGCTGTATTTCGATGTCGCTGACCGAGATGCGTATCTCGTCGTCTTCGTCTTGGGCTACACCGTCGTTTGGTGTGGTGTCTTCACTCACCTGTGTGATCCGTCCAGTGGTCGATGATCAGATGTCGAGGAAACGCACATCGTGCGCATTGGTCTGAATGAACTCCTTGCGCCGCTCCACGTCGTCTCCCATCAGGGTGCTGAAGACGTCGTCGGCGATGGCTGCCTGCTCCATCGTGATCCGCAGGAACGTACGCAGGTCGGGGTCCATGGTGGTGTCCCAGAGCTCTTCGGCATCCATCTCGCCGAGCCCCTTCAGGCGCTGAAACTCGTTCTTGTGGTTGGGGCGTCCCTCGAGGAAGGCGTCTTTGGCAGGGTCGTCCTTGAGGTAGATGGAGTCGCTTCCCACCTTGGTGGAATACAGCGGTGGCTGGGCGATGTAAACGTACCCACGCTCGATCATCTCTCTCATCTGTCGGAAGAAGAACGTGAGCAACAGGGTGCGGATATGACTGCCGTCGACGTCGGCGTCGCAGAGCAAGACGACCTTGTGGTAGCGGATCTTGTCGGCGTCGAAATGTTCGCCAACACCCGCACCGATCGCCGAGATGAGAGCCTGGACCTCGGTATTCTTGAACATACGTTCGATTCGGGCACGTTCGACGTTGATGATCTTCCCTCGGATGGGGAGGATTGCCATGGTGTGTGGATCGCGGGCTTCCTTGGCCGAACCGCCGGCTGAATCGCCCTCGACGATGTAGAGCTCGGATTCCTCAGGATCGCGCGACGAACAGTCGGTGAGTTTGCCGGGCAGGCCGGCTCCGTCCAGAGCTGACTTTCTGACGGTGTTCTTTGCCTTTTGTGCAGCCAACCGCGCGCGACGAGCGTCGACAGCCTTGCCGACCATACGCTTCGCTTCTTTGGGGTGCTCCTCGAACCAGTCGGCGAGGGACTCATTGGTCGTCTTTTGCACCAGCGATCGCATCGACGTGTTGCCGAGCTTGCCCTTTGTCTGACCTTCGAACTGTGGCTCCTGCAAACGAACGCTGACGATGGCGGTGAGACCCTCTCGAATGTCGTCGCCCTGGAAGTTGTCGTCCTTCTCCTTCAGGAGGTTCTTGGCCCTGGCGTACTTGTTGACCGTGGCTGTCAACGCGGTGCGGAACCCTTCCTCGTGCATCCCACCTTCGATGGTGTTGATGCCATTGGCGAAACTGTGGATGCCGTCGAGGTTGTAGCCAGTGTTCCACTGGAACGCGATCTCGACCTCGTCGCCTTCCTCTTCCCCCACAAACCACCCGACGGCCTCAAACAGGGCCTCCTTGGACTCGTTGAGGTGCCTGACGAAATCGCGGATGCCGCCCTCGTACTGGTACGCGAGCTCGGACTCGCGGCCAGGCCTCTCGTCACGGAATTCGATGCGCAGTCCGGCGTTGAGGAAGGCCATCATCTGGAAACGATCAGTGAGGGTCTTGGCCCTGAACTCGACCGTCTCGAAAATGGTGGGATCGGGGGCAAACGTGACGCTTGTTCCGGTCCGTCCCGCCGGAGAGTCTCCGACAATCGCGAGCTTCCCCACCGGATCGCCACCATTGGCGAACTCCTGTCGATGGTGGATTCCATCGCGGTCGATATCGAGAATCACAGAACTCGACAGGGCGTTGACCACCGACACACCAACCCCGTGCAGGCCTCCTGAGACCTTGTAGCCACCTCCACCGAACTTGCCTCCGGCGTGCAAGATCGTGAGAACAACTTCGGCCGCGGACTTGTCTGGAAACTTCGGATGTGGACCGACGGGAATGCCGCGCCCGTCGTCGACGACCCGACAACGACCGTCGGCGAGGATCGTGACCTCGATGACGCTGCAATGACCGGCCATGGCCTCGTCGACCGAGTTGTCGACGACTTCGTAGACCGTGTGGTGAAGTCCGGTAGGTCCGGTCGAACCGATGTACATGCCAGGACGTTTGCGGACGGCTTCCAGCCCCTCGAGAACCTGGATGTTGCTCGCGTCATAGCTGGCTGGTGCAACGTCGGTCACGGATGATCGCCTCTTTGGTGGTCGAAGTGGAGCCCGACCATGTTCGCAGTGGGGTGTGACACTCTCAGATCAGCCCGGAGGATTCATCTGGAGCACATGGCTGCATCGGGTCGGTTCCAACGGGCTGAGAGCTTGTGTAACGAATTGAGTCTATCAGCGTGTAGGGGGGTATTGGTCGTCTATCGGGCGGGCTTGCTGGTCGTTTCAGCGAGTATCAATCCTGAGGGAATGATCTACCGGAGACGTCCGACCTTGACCTCGATCCTATCGACCACGACATTGCAGATCGTCGCCACGGCATCATGAATCGCTGATCTGGAGAACTTCATCTGCGTCGCCCACCGCGGATCATCGACCTCGACGATCAACACCGCTCCGTCGATACGCACAGGTCGCGAATGAGCAGCGAGCGACTCGCCGACGACTTCCTCCCACCGGGCGAGAAGGTCGATCATCTTTGCCGATGACGACGTCAGCCCACCGACGAGCCTGGCCAGTGAGGCCCCCAACTGCTGAGGCTCGGTCACGCCGATCGCCCAGCCTCGTCGGGTTCGACCAGTCCGTTGCTGACCCGATAGTGAAGCGACGACAACACACCTTCGGGGATACTGCCCGTCGCTGTTGTCAGGATGGTCTGCACCGCCGGTAGCTGGTCCATCAGCGCCCGAGTACGTTGCTCGTCCAGTTCGGAGAACACATCGTCGAGCAACACGATGGGCTCGTCTCCGATTGTGGTCGTGATCACGCGCTGCGATGCAAGGCGCAGGGCGAGGGCGATGGTTCGTTGTTCTCCCTGCGATGCATGGGTTCGTGACGCGAACCCATTCAAGACGATCTCTAGATCGTCGCGGTGAGGACCCACGGTTGTCACCCGCCTCTTGATGTCCTCGTCGCGTACCTCGGCCAACACAGCCGTCAGTTCGCCGGTCCACGATCGCCGGTAGTTCATCTGGACTCTCGTCGAATCTTCGACAAGGCTCCGATAGACCTCTTCGACCACTGGAGACAGACACTCGACCAGATGTTCGCGATCGGTCGCGATTCGTTCGGCCACCTGCACCATCTTCGTGTCCCAGACATCGAGCGTCGCATCGATGTCGCCCCCTCGGCGGCCCGCCGCCTGCTTCAGAACCGTGTTCCTCTGCCTGAGCACACGATCGAGATCTGCACGATCGGCGTGGTGACGTAGATGCAGTGAAGACAGGGTCTCGTCGAGGAAGCGTCTCCGTTCGCCCGGCCCCCCCTTGACGAGCGAGAGGTCGTCGGGAGAGAAGACCGTCACCCTGATGGTCCCGAGCAGATCGCGTGTTTTCCTCAGTGGTTGTTTGTTGACGAGAATCCGGTTTCTGCCGCGACGATTGAGCTGGGCCTCGATCGTCTGCTCTCGACCGCCCACCTCGATCATGACCCTGATGACAGCGCTGTCGGAGGCGACGTTGATCATCGTGTCGGTGGTGGCTCCTCTGAAGCTGGCGAGGGTGGCCACCCAGCCGATCGCTTCGAGAAGGTTCGTCTTTCCCTCACCATTGTCGCCGCTGACGACGGTCAGACCACGATCAAACTCGAGAGCCGTGGATGCGTGATTTCGGAAATCCTCGATACTGATGGATCGCAGGACCACATCGCGAGTAGATCCCGGAGGAAGAAGTCGTCGATCGGCCTCCGGAGCCGGAGGTTTCACGGACGGGTCACGACACACGTACCGGCATGAGGAGGTACAGGTAGTCGGAACCTTCGGTCGAACGCATTACCGCAGGCTTCAGAGCGTCGAGAGTCTGCAGAACGACCTCGTCACCGGTAGCGGCCTCGATGCCGGCGATCAAGAAGTCGGGGTTGAAGGCAACGGTCAGTTCGTCGGTACCGCTGTAGACGGCGTCGACTTCCTCGTGGGCCTGACCGACGTCCTGGGTGACGGCCATCAGCTCGAGAGACCCGTCTCGCTGGGTCAAACGAAGGGGGGTGGCCTCTCTGGCCATGAGTTTCACCCGCCGAACCGCATCGAGAAGTTGTTCGCGGCCGACTCGCATCTCATTGGGGTAGCTGGCCGGAATAAGTTGTCGGTAGTTCGGGAATTCGCCTTCGATGAGACGTGTCGTCAGCTCGACCGAAACACCGTCCTCTGGTTCGACGAAGAAGGTCACGTCGCGCTCGCCTAGACGGACGTTCACCTCCTTCGCGTGACCGAGAACCCGGATCAGTTCTCCCAGAGCACGAGAGGGAACCAGTACCTTCTGTCCCTCACCGAGCACGGTCGCCTCGGGAAGATCACGAACAGCGAGCCGGTACGAGTCGGTGGCAACCAGCCTCAGACCACCCTCTTCGGCGGTCATCAACACACCGGTGAGAATGGGTCTGGCGTCGTCGGAACTGGCGGCGAGAACAACCTGTTTGAGACCGGACGCAAGTTCGTCTGCGGCAACGCTGACCTGGTCACCCGATGGTTCGTCCAGGTGGGGAAAATCATCGACGGGTAACGTTCGAACCGCGAATTGGCTACGCCCGGACGAGATTTGGGCTTCGTCGCCGGTGACCTCGAGGTCGACCGCACCCTGGTCCAACGATCGAACGATGTCGCTGAGCAGACGTGACGGAAGCACGGCTGTGCCCGATTCAGCGATGTTCACACCAACAGAGGTGCGAATCGTCAGGTCGAGATCGCTACCAGTCACCTCGAGCCGGTCGTTCGACGCGTCAATCTTCACACCTGACAAAACCGGAAGAGCACCACCGCGACCGGTGACGGCTCGCCCCGCGGTCGACAGTGCCTCGACCAACAGATCTCGTTCGCATCTGAATTTCACAACTGGTCCTCGTTTGGATGGTGAATCAAGGAGTAGGGGTAGTAGGCGTGTGGATTGTGGATAGACCGAGATTTGCGCTGATGAGAGGGCATTTATCTGTCCCCTCGGTATCCCCAGCCTTCCACAACCCTGGGACGAGTGACACCAACGCGGACGTTTCCTGTGGAATACCGGTAGATGTCCACAACAAGGACCAGAACGATATCCCTGGGTTTTCCACAACTTGTTCGCGCGCTGTGTACAACGATGAACACAATCCGCGCGACCGGTTGCTACTCATGGAGCCTTGATGTCCTGTATGAGGGCGGTCACCTGATCGTAGATCTGGCGGCGCTCCGCCATCTGTTTCGAGATCTTGTCGACAGCGTGGATGACCGTTGTGTGGTCGCGGTTGCCGAACTCGCGGGCAATCGACGGGTAGCTCAGGTCGGTCAGCTCGCGACATACGTACATACTGATCTGTCGAGCGGTGACCAGGGCACGGTGGCGACGTTTTCCGAGAAGTTCCTCATGGCCGAACCCGAACATGGAGACGGTTGCGTCGATGATTCGTCCGATCGTTATCGGCCTCGGTTCGCCATCGGTGACGATATCGGCGAGAACCTTTGTGGCCAGATCTATGTCGAGTGGCTCGTCGGTGAGCGACGCAAAAGCTCCGACCCGGATGAGTGCTCCCTCGAGTTCGCGGATGTTGTTCCTGATGTTTGTCGCTATGAACTCGAGTACGTCATCTGGCACGCGGCTTCCCTCCACCTCGGTCTTCTTGCGAAGGATTGCGAGGCGGGTCTCGAGGTCGGGCGGCTGGATGTCGGTGATGAGGCCCCACTCGAAGCGGCTTCGGAGGCGGTCTTCGAGGGTGGCGATCGATCTCGGTGGACGGTCGGACGACAAGACGACCTGTCGTCCTGCGCCGTGAAGGCTGTTGAAGGTGTGGAAAAACTCCTCCTGGAGTCCTTCCTTGCCTTCCATGAACTGGATGTCGTCGACGAGGAGCACGTCGACGTCGCGGTAGCGGCGCTTGAAGGAGGCTTGCCCGGTGGTACGGATGGCCTCGATGAACTCGTTCATGAACGATTCTGTCGAGACGTACCTGACTCGGAAGCCGGGATAGTTGCGCCCTATGTAGTGCACTATCGCTTGAAGAAGGTGGGTCTTTCCGAGCCCTGCACCGCCGTAGATGAACAGGGGGTTGTAGCTGCGGCCCGGCGTCTCGGCCACGGCTAGCGCAGCAGCGTGGGCGAATCGGTTCGATGTTCCGGTGACGAACGTTTCGAAGGTATATCGCTCGCTCAGATTGTCACCGAGCTGTGATGGTTGCTGCTGATGGCGACCAGGGGTCGGCGGGGGAGCAGGATCGCGAGAAAGCGACGACGCCGGTGAGACTTCGGTGGTGTCGACGAGGTCGAGTTCGGGGGGATCGAGAACCCGTGGCTCGTCAACCACGATGCGCACAGGGCAATCGGTGCCGGCATCGCGAACAGCCGCCTCGACCATGGGCCGGTAGCGATCCTCGATCCGTTCACGAGTGATGGTGCTGGTCACTGCGAGGACGAGTTCGTCTTCGGGAGACGGTAAGGGTCTCACGTCAGCGAAGGTCGAATGCCAGACAGCTTCGGAGACCTGGGTACGCAAGGTGGTGGCGGCGCGGAACCAGAGCTCATCGTCGAGAGGGGAGGGCGTGCTCGACGTGCTCACTTCGACCCTCCTTCTGGCTTCCTGTCCACAGGTGTGGATAACCCTGTGAGGACAATATCGACACGTTGTTCGCGTGTGCTCGGTTGACGAGGTCGGCGGGTGTCGCTGAGACCGTCAGCCGATACGAAGACCCCGGGAATCTGCGAACCTATCACCGTCTTCGGGAAGCCACGCAAGGTCGTGATTGCCGAATGGTCGCGATGCCTCTACCATATTTGGCCGTCGGCCAGCTGCCGATGTCCGCGGTCGCGCCCTGATCCGCCGACCGTCCCCCGAAGATGGGCAGTGTCACCCCTCGACTGCCCTGGAGGTCTTTCGTGAAGCGTACGTTCCAACCAAACACCCGCAGGCGGGCTCGCCGGCACGGATTCCGTCATCGTATGTCGGACCGCGCCGGGCGCGCAGTCGTCAAGTCTCGTCGCCGCAAGGGCCGCAAGCGTCTAAGCGCTTGACCGCGAGGTGCCGAACTCGATCGGACTTTCGACGACTCGAGGATGAGGGACGCCGCAAGTCTGGGCGCCACATCTGGGTTAGGTCCGTCATCGACGACGAGGTTCGGCCACCCCGTGTCGCTTTTGCTGTCGGCCGTCGCAATGGGAACGCAGTCACCCGCAACCGCATCAAGCGGCGTCTTCGCGCGGCCATTCAGCGGCGAGACGACGAGATTCCCGGCGGAATCCACCTTGTCGGATGGAAACGATCCTCAGCGAAGGGTGGCAGTTCTCCAGGAGCTCCTGACGAACCCTCGTTCGACCAGCTTCTCGAGGACATCGACACGACGTTGTCCATTCACAATGCTTCTGGCCTCGGGGATGGGTGAGTTTCGATGAGTCTCGCTGGTCGGGGATTGGTCGCGTTGGTGAGGGCCTACCAGAAGCTGCCGCGAATGCGTCCTCCAGTATGTCGTTTCGACCCGACCTGCTCTGGATATGCAGTGGAAGCAGTCGAGCGTCATGGGGCAATTCGCGGAACCTGGTTGGCGATCAAGAGGGTGGGGAAGTGCCACCCATGGGGTCCGGCCGGATGGGACCCTGTGCCAGAGCGGGCCGAAATGTCGGCCACCATCAATCAACACAACCGTCTCGGCTTCAGTGTCGAGGGAAAGGCCGACTGAGCTGTGGGCAGCTTGTTCGACCCCATCTTCAAAGGCATCGCCACATTGCTGGCGTTCTGCTATTCGTTCACGACCAACTACGCCCTTGCCATCGCCGTCTTCACCCTGATCATCATGGTGGCTTTCACGCCCCTGACGCTGAAGAGCACCAGGTCGATGATGGCCATGCAGCGGTTGCAACCTCAGATCAAGCAGCTTCAGAGTCGGCACAAGGACGATCGCCAGACCCTGAACACCGAGATGATGGCGCTGTATCAGGCCGAGGGGGTCAATCCGCTCGGCGGATGTCTTCCGATGCTTGTGCAGATGCCGGTTTTTATCATCTTGTTTCAAGTTCTGAGAGGACTGACCCGAAACTCCGCTGGCCTCGCCGAGGGTGTTGTCGAGTTCGATCCAAAGTACCTCGATCAGGGAACCCAGCTCTACAAGGACCTCTCCGGCGAGTCCGAGATGCTCGCCTTTGGTATCGACCTTGCCCGGCAGGCGAACGAGGTGGTGCAAGACGACATCCTGAAGTCGATCCCGTTCGTGATCATGGTCGCCATCACCGCCCTGACGTCGTGGTACCAGCAGCGTCAGATGGCAGCGCGACGAAGTGGCGAGATGCCAGCCCAACAGCAGGCAATCATGAAGATCATGCCGTGGATGTTGCCGGTATTCGCCTTCTTCATGCCGGCGGGCCTGGTCGTCTATTTCATCGTGTCGAACCTGTACCGGGTGGGCCAGCAGGCCTATATCCACCACAAGATGCCCTCGCCCTCTGACGAGGACTCGTTGGTCGAGATCGACGAGGCGGATGTCAAGCCCCGCAAGGCGCCTGCCAAGGACACTGGCCAGAAGCCCAAACGAACCGATGCGAGGGCTGCCTCGACGCGTTCGAAACGTGAGGGAACACCCAATCGACCTCGTCCCCAGCCCCGACCGAAGAGTCGTGCGTCATCGCCGGCCCCATCGAAGGACCCAAAGAAGCGCCCATCGGGGTCGCGGGGCAAGCCGGCTCCCGACAAGACATCGAAGCCGCGTCCGACGTCGCGTACGGGAGGCAACGATGGCATGAATCGTTCCTCCAACAAGAAGAAGAGGAAGCGCTGACAATGGAGTGGGTCGAGATTGCGGCCTCTTCGATCGAGGAGGCCAAGGAACTAGCCCTCGATCGTTTGGGTGTTACCGCTTCTGAGTTAGAAGTGCAAGTTGTCGAGGAAGCCTCTTCGAGCCTGTTCGGATTGAGGCGTTCAGACGCGCGGATCCGGGCCAGAGTTATCCCCACGAAGCCTCCAGCGAAGGCGGGTGAGGGAGGCCGAGACTCCGAGCGACGTCGCGCGAAGAAGCGTTCGGAAAAGGGCGACCGTCAGAGGAAGACGGGCAAGTCCGGCGGTGGTTCGTCTGCTAACAAACAAGGGCAAACGAAGCAGACCCAGGCCAGGAAACCTCGGGGAGAGAAGCCTGGCAAGCAGAAACCCACGGGGCAACAAGCGGCCAAGCAACGAGATCAGAAGGACTCCACGGGCCGCGGCAACAAGCGCGCCGACACAGGGAGAACCTCGTCAAAGGCCGAAGCGGCTACGAGCGCATCGTCCGACGGTGTTGTGCGTCGCCGTCGCAGGGGAGCGGGGCCTTCGGGTCCCGAGGGGATGGCAAGGCAGAGGCCAGACGTCGAGCCCGACAACGGTGTGTCCGCCGATGTCGCACCTACCGGCGAGCGAACGCCGACAGTGCCATCGCTCGACATCGAGGCCACAGGCGCCAGCGCAGCGGACACGACTAGGTCACGGCGCATCAGGCGACTCGACCAAAACAACAGTTCTGAAACCACCAAAGACAAGGACCACAAAATGAGCGAAGAAGTGAGCCTGGAGGAGCAAGGGAGTTTGGTTACCTCCTTCCTCGACGGCGTCGTCGAATCGTTTGGCCTCACCGGCAAGGCCGAAGTGACCTCGATTGAGGACGAATGGATCGACGTCTCGATCCAGGGCGATGACCTCGGCGTGTTGATCGGCCCCGGAGGAAAGACCGTCTTCGCCCTCGCTGAGGTAGCAAAGACTGCTCTGCAGCGCCACGTTGGTGATGGACGCCGTGGGCGGGTCCGTGTTGATGTTGCCGGTTATCGCGAGTTCCGCCGTGCAGCCCTGATCGAGTTCGCCACCGAGCAGGCCGCCGCGGTCGTCGATTCGGGTAGTGGTCGTGCGCTCGAGTCCATGGGCTCGGTAGACCGCAAGATCGTCCACGATGCAATTGTGGAAGTCGAGGGCGTGTCCTCGAGGAGCGAGGGTGAAGAGCCCCGCCGCCGGGTGGTCTTGCTTCCAGCTGATTGAGCCAGGTGAATATTTCATACGAGGCCGTCAGCGATCAGCTCTCGCGATCGCAGCGACTCGGATTTCTTGGTGACGGTCCCGTCGCCGACCATGTAAGGCACGCCTCTGAACTGCTTGAGGCGGCCGGCACGGTCGGAGGCGGGACCGTCGTCGATCTGGGCTCAGGAGGTGGAGTCCCTGGTCTTGTGGCGCTCCTTGATGAGCGATGGGAGAGGATTGTGCTTCTCGACCGTTCCGAACGCCGCTGTGCGTTCCTTCGCACGTGTGTAGCAGGCCTCGAGGTGGGTGGTCACGTAGAGGTTGTGTGTGCCGAGGCGGAAGTCCTTGGGCGGAACCCGGAGTTTCGGGGTATGGCCGACGCCGTGGTTTCTCGCAGCTTCGGCCCTGCTGCTGCGACGCTCGAATGTGCCTCCGCGCTGTGTCGTCGCGACGGTGTTGTGGTGGTCTCAGATCCGCCTCAAGGCAGAGAATGGCCTACCGAGGGGCTCCAGCAACTCGGTCTGGTTGAGATTACTGCCGGTTCCACGACACAACTGTCACTTTTTGTGAGGGTCGGAGAGTTGAGCAGTCAGTACCCTCGAAGGGCGGGCGTTCCCGCCAGGCGCCCACTTTGGTGAGGTCACGATGCCCATCTGGGCGCGTGTTCCACGTGAAACGGCCCGACGACCCCATTCATGGATGCACATCGTTTGAGCTGACGTGTCGAGTTTCACGTGGAACCACCGACGCCGGTGCTTGACCTATCTGTCTCACTCAGGCACCCTGTGGGTGTGGCGAGTGGACACCATGACGCGCCAGTATCGTAAGGAACTAGATGACCTCTCGCGTCATAGCGATCGCCAACCAAAAGGGCGGCGTCGGAAAGACAACAACCTCGGTGAATTTGGCCGCAGCTCTGGCTGAGGCTGGCTATCGGGTCCTGCTGGTCGACCTCGACCCACAAGGAAACGCCACCACAGGTGTTGGGGTCGATCCGCGAGCCCTCGACGGCTCCATGTACGAGGTCCTGATGGGGTCAGCCGATCTCGAGGACTGTGTCGAGGGAACCTCGGTTCGTGGCCTCTTCGTGGCTCCAGCCTCTCTTGACTTGGCGGGAGCCGAGATCGAACTCGTTCCGATGTTCTCGCGCGAGATGCGCTTGAAGCAAGCTCTTGACGGACCCGCCGACCAGTTCGACTACGTCTTCATCGATTGCCCGCCATCGCTGGGGTTGCTGACCGTCAATGCCCTGGTAGCGGCAACGGAGATACTGATTCCCATCCAGTGCGAGTACTATGCCCTGGAGGGGCTTGGTCAGCTCCTCGGCAATGTGAGTCTGATCCAACAGAGCCTCAACCCAGAGCTCGTCATCACAGCGATCGTGCTCGTCATGTACGACGCCCGCACGAAGTTGGCCGATCAGGTGGCCACCGAGGTGAGAAATCACTTTGCTGACAAGGTCTGTCGAACCGTTGTGCCCAGGACCGTGCGTCTGTCCGAGGCCCCTTCGTTTGGGCAACCGATAACCGTTTTTGATCCTGTGAGTCGCGGTGCGATTGCTTATCGCGAGTTGGCCAAGGAGGTCATCGATGCTGCACCATGACAGAACTCGCGCCAGCGACGGCGTCCGTGAAGGGGTGAGGTAATGGCGCGCCAAGGAGGACTCGGAAGGGGACTGGGCGCGTTGATACCAGCCGCCGAAACTCTGACCGATTCCGGGAATGTATACCGCGAGCTTCGGATCACCGACATAGTTCCGAATCAGTACCAGCCACGTGATCACTTCGACGAGGAGGCCCTTGTCGCCCTGACCGCGTCTGTTCGCGAGCTGGGCGTGCTGCAGCCCATCTTGGTTCGAGCGTCGACCGGTGGTGGATACGAGCTGATTGCGGGTGAGCGACGCTGGAGGGCCGCCCAGCGGGCGGGACTCGAGATGATCCCGGCTATCGTCCGCGAGGTCGACGATCTGTCGTCGCTGGCACAGGCAGTGGTCGAGAACATCCACAGGCAAGACCTCAATCCCCTCGAGGAGGCGGCAGCCTATCGGCAGCTTCTTGAAGACTTCGGACTCACTCACGAGGAACTGGGCATGCGGATGGGCAAGTCGCGCGCCGCGATCACAAACACACTTCGTCTTCTACAGCTACCGGCTCGTGTTCAGCGTCACGTTGCGAGCGGGGAGTTGAGTGCGGGTCACGCGAGAGCAATCCTCGGTTGCGAGGGGTCCGACGCTCAGGAGGAAGCCGCCACGAGGGTTCTCGAGGACGACCTCTCTGTCAGGGGCACCGAGGCGCTGGTTCGCGCACTGGCACAGGCAGATGCCGACGCTGATGACGATGACGACAACAGCGAGCAAGACGACGACGAATCTTCACCCGGTGCAACTCGACCGGCGGCGTTTCTCGAGCTCGAGGAGTTGATGGCCGAGAGGTTGTCGACGAGGGTCCGGATTCAGACCGGTACCCACAAGGGGCGTATCACAATCGATTTCGCCGACCTGGACGATCTCGAGCGGATCTATCGCGTCGTGCAAGGTAGCTGAGGGAGAGTTCCCAGCGCGAACACGAGCTGAATCGCAACCACGCGACGCGCAGACGATACCTCTCTTGGCGCGAGATGTCTCGACCTGACGGGCAACCTCAAGGTTTCCACAGTTGTGGAAATGACTGTGGATAGCTGTTGATATCGAGTGAGATATCGACGGTGGGCGCGGGAGCGGACTCAATCGACCACGGCGGGTAGTGATACCCACAGCTGCAGACCCTCGACTATGGCACGAGCGATGGAAGCCGCCCTGGGCACGGCCGCGCTCACGGATCCAACCCGGCACACGACCGCCGGCATGCGTGTCTCGCGAAGGATCGGCAAACGCATCGAGCGGATCGTGGCGGTGCCAACGACCGAAGTGAGCTCGTTTGCGAGGCAACCTGCCAGCTCGCGCCCAGCGGCAGACTCGACGCTTCCGGAGCCGAAATAACAAACCGATTGCTCGTCGCCCTTGACCACCAGCCCGACGAAGACATCTGCGTCGAGACGATTGGCCTGCTCGGCCTGTAGTGACCAGTTCGGATGGTGTGTGGTGAGCACCATTGCACCGCGTTCCACCAACGCCCTTCGAAGAGCACCAACGAGTGAGTCGAGACCGCCCGGCTCGCCCACGACGACGGTGCGGCCGCTCAGATGGCGGGGACCGAGTCGAATCCGCTCGAGTTGGTGAAGACTCGAGACCGCCACACCCTCGGTGCCCTTCCTAGGGGAGAGGCGTTTGAAGACCGCCAGAGTGGCCGGCCCACAGATGCCGTCGACGGCCATACCGGCATTCGCTTGGAAATCCTTGAGTGCCGCGGTGGTGTCTGGTCCCATGATCCCGTCGATACGAACAGGATCGAACCCCAGCTGTGCGAGCCTGGTCTGGAGTTCTGCGACATCGTCGCCACGCAGCATTGGTGCAGATAGGTAGACGAGGCGATCGCCCAACCGGTAGCCGGCATCGACCAGCGAAGTCCACGTGTCGGAGCCACATATGCCATCGGCGTCGAGACCGTTGGTTTCCTGAAACGAAACCAGGGCTGCAAGAGTCGAGTCCCCAAAAACGCCATCAGCGGGCCCTGGGCTGATGCCAAGACCCGCGAGACGGCGTTGAAGGTCGCTGACGTGTTCGCCGCGACTACGGACCCCGAAGGGGCGAATCAGAGAAATTCCCCGATCTCCTGCAATAGGGCGCCCTTGGGCTTGGCGCCGACGAGGCGCTTGGCGGCTTCACCATCTTGGAAGATGATCATCGTCGGGATGCTCATCACCTGGAAGCGCATGGCGATGTCGGGGTTCTCGTCGACGTTCAGTTTGGCGATGGTGATCGAATCGTGCTCGCCGGCGATCTCTTCGAGAATCGGAGCGATCATCTTGCACGGGCCACACCATTCGGCCCAGAAATCGACCAGAACGGGTGTGTCCGATGCGATCGTCGAGTCAAACGAGTCTTGATCGAGGTTGACGATGGATGCACCCATTGGAACTCCTTGTGGCGGCTGTTCTTTGTCAGGTTGATAACAACCCACACCCGCGGTTGGCTATTCCCGAGTTGATAGGTCAGGAATTTGGCGGTCAGCTAGGGCGCACGCTTGCGCCAGAGGACGAACCCGCCCAGGCAAAAGATTACCCCGATGAGCAGGTGGGCGGACCACACCTGCCCAGGTAGCAGCACATCGACCAGGCGGACCATCCCGACGATGAGCAGAATCAATGCAGCCACCGCGACGACGATCAAGACGATGCCGTAGACGATTGCGCGGGCTACCGTCAGCAATCTGCCCGTTGTCTGCACACGAACCTGGTCGATCAGACCCACCAGCTTGTCGGTCGACTGGACACTCCAGTCGGTGTTTGCAGTGTTCTTCGATTCGGTCTCGCTAGACATCGGTGCAAGCCTACCCCTGTGAACGGGGATGGGTCACCCTTCAATGTCTCCTGTCACTATCGTCCAGGGCTCGACGATCGAGCAGGTGATGGGAACGAATCCGACTACGTAGACGGTCCCGATGTCGTCGACGGCGGTGACACGGATGTACTCACCCAGCTCTGGATCTTCGAAGCTGTCGGTGTGGCTGGTATCCCATGGCCGATCGGGCAGACCCAATGAGTCACTGCAATCCAGCAGCCGTTCGTCCATCTCTGCAAAGAATCGATCTGCCGCATCTGCCGCATCTGCCGCACCTGCCGCATCTGCCGCATCTGCCGCATCTGCCGCATCTGCCGTATCCGCCGCGGCTGCGGTGGTT
>JAAETH010000441.1 GCA_024228575.1 Actinomycetes bacterium | reverse complement strand
GGATCGGTCGATGCCGTCACCTCCCCGACCTTGTTTCAACGCCTTTCGGGAGCACCAGCGGGCCAGCGGCTGAGGATCACCATCGGGGGCAACATATGGAGCGGGCCCATGGCTGCGCCCGGCACCTTCGACAAGATCGCCGACGACCTGAACCGACGCTCGTAGATGCTCCTAGATGAGTAGGCCCAAGGGGTCGCCTATTCCTGGACCAGCTCGATGAGGGTTCCAAATGACCCCTTCGGGTGGACAAACGCCACCGTCGTTCCCCGCGAGCCAGGGCGTGGAGCCTTGTCGATTGGTGTTGCACCGGCGTCGATCATCGATTGAAGCGCGGCCGCGCAATCGTCGACCCGGTAGCCCAGGTGATGCAGCCCCTCACCGCGCTTCTCGAGGAACTTCGCGATCGGCGAGTCGGGACGAGTGGCCGTGGTGAGCTGGATGTACGAGTCGGCGACCTTCACCAGGGCCTCCTCGACGCCGTCGGATTCGACGATCTCGCGATGGTGAACCTCGGCCCCGAAAGCGGCCGCGTAGTACTCGATGGCGGCCCCGAGGTCGTTGACGGCGATTGCCACATGGTCGATCTCTGTCAGCAGCATCGATCTACCTCCGGGTTTCTTTGCCCAACGATGCGGCGTGATTCTCGAAAGCCATGATCTTGTCTTCGCCGATGCGCTCGCGTTTGTCCTTGTCGGCCACACCCATCATCATTTCGGGCGCGAGGCACAGAACACCGAGCTTGCCTTCGTGCTGGTTGTGGTGCACCTGCAGAGCGGCCTCACCAACGTCGTTCAGTCGGAAGGTGGTGCTGAGTGCAGGGTGGATCCGGCCCTCGTCGATGAGCTTGTTCATCGCCCACGCCTCCTGGTAGTTGGCGAAGTGGCTGGAGACGATTCGTTTCAGCTTCATCCACAGGTGGCGGTTGTCGTACTCGATCATGTAGCCAGAGGTGGCGGCACACGTGACAACGGTTCCACCACGCCTGACCGCGAACACCGAAGCACCCATGGTCGAGCGACCGGGATGTTCGAAGATGATGTCGGGGTCCTCGCCGATGAGCGAGCGGATCTTCTTGCCGAACCGCCGCCATTCGGACTCGTCCTGGGTGTGGGCGTCGGACCAGAACTGGTAGTTCTCGTCCTTTCGATCGATGACCGCTTCGACACCGATCGAGTGGAGCAGATCGACCTTGTCCTGAGAACTGACAACACCGATCGCCGTACCGCCGGCGGCCTGGATGAGCTGCACCGCGTAGCTGCCAAGACCACCCGTCGCACCCCAGACGAGCACCTTGTCGCCGAGGGTCATGTCGGCGCCGTTGGGGCTGATGAGCATGCGATAAGAGGTCGAGGCACACAGGGCGTTGACCGCGGCCTCCTCCCACGTGAGGTGGGTGGGCATCGGCATCAGCTGGTTGGCCCTGACGACCGCGAGCTCGGCGAGACCACCGAAGTTCGTCTCGAAGCCCCAGATGCGCTGGTTGGCCGCGAGCATCGAGTCGTCGTGAGCTGTCGGGTCCTGATCGTCGACGTGGTTGCAGTGAACGGTCACCCGGTCGCCCGGCTTCCAGTTGCGAACGGCCGAGCCAACACGAAGCACAACACCCGAAGCGTCGGACCCGACGATGTGTTCGTCGCGAGCGTGACGTGCACCCCACTT
The DNA here is from genome assembly GCA_024228575.1 of Actinomycetes bacterium. GTDB lineage: Bacteria > Actinomycetota > Acidimicrobiia > Acidimicrobiales > Poriferisodalaceae > JAAETH01. The sequence goes on along the minus strand of JAAETH010000441.1, from coordinate 723 downwards.
GCCTTCACGGGCCAACCGGTCGAGGAACCCGAACGTCGGAAGGGGCTCGAAGATCGACGACCAGACCGTGTTGAAGTTGATCGAGCTGGCCATGACAGCGACATAGGCCTCGTTGGGCCCGAGCTCGGGAGTGGCGACATCGCCCACGTGGAGGGATTTGCGTGGGTCCTTGTCCCACGACTCGACACCTTCGAACATGGCCGCTTCGTCGCGTTTGACGTGGGCGGCCCGGTACGACTCGGGAATAGGGATCGCTTCGAACTCTTCGGATGAAGCGCCGGCGTTGATTGCCTCGAGGAACTCCTGCATCCCTCGATGCTACGGCGCGAAAGACCCCCAGACAAACTTGCGCACCATGTGAAAGCATCGACTGGCCGCGACCGATCAGCGTACGTAGACTCGACTCGAGGACCCGCTGACGGCAGCGGGCAGATCGGGAGCAAGTCAATGTCCGGAGCAGTAATCGTCAACGGTGCACGCACTCCGATCGGACGCTTCAACGGTGGGCTCGTGTCGTTCTCGGCCCAGGATCTCGGCGGATTCGCCATCAAGGCCGCCCTCGACAAGGCCGGCGTGACTCCAGACCAGGTCGACTATGTGCTGATGGGTCAGGTCGTCCAGGCCGGCCAGGGCCAGATCACCGCCCGCCAGGCCGCGGTCAATGCCGGTATCCCGATGAGTGTTCCGGCGACGACGATCAACAAGGTCTGTCTTTCGGGACTC
>JAAETH010000440.1 GCA_024228575.1 Actinomycetes bacterium | reverse complement strand
GGCGGCAGGATCCGAAAGCCAAAGCTGTCCTCCCGGCTGACGTAGCCGTAGACGTCACGCGCCTGCACGCGAAAGACGTAGCGTCCTTCCCAGAGGTTGGTGTAATCCTTGTCGGTCTCCGTGCTCCAGGCCGACCAGCCTTCGTCTAAGCCGTCGAGACGGGTGCGGTAGTGGGTGCGTTCGGGCGCGTCGTAGCGGGGCGAGGCGAAAGAGAAGCGCAGGGCATTGTTCTGGTACGGCCATGGCTCGGCCTTGCTGGGTTGTCCGTCGTAGAGCAGCGAGTCGCCCGATGTGGTGATGCGGCGGATCCATACCGGATAGTCGGTCGAGGCATCGAGGGATCTATTACCGTCGAGGCGGATGAGCCGATCCGAGCCGCCGACCCACACCTGGCCATCGGCTTCGGCAAGCATGCTCCAGGCGACCAAGTGGGGCACCCGGCGCAGGGCGGTGGGCGCGAACGTGTAGCCGCCGTCTGCTGACGGATACGCCACGCCTGAAGCCTCACCGGCTGCGATCCACACCCGGCCCTGTTGGTCTTCAGTCAGCCAGTCGATGCTGCCCGAGCCCTGGGCCAGCAAAGTGTCGAAGGTGGTGTCGGGTACGAAGCCGAGATCGCTGGTCTGCCCGTGGCGGCCCCGCCGCGACCCGGCCTCAGCGTCCATCCGACGAAACAGACCGGCCCCCTCGTCGGTCAGGAACGTCACCCGCCCGCCCACGGTTGTGGCGTAGACCTGCCCGGCAGGCAGACCGTCCGTGACGCCAAACCGGGTGATGATCGGTGGGTCCGAGTCGCCGGCTGAGTCGAGTCGCAGAGCCCCCGCGGTCCTCGTCCCCAGCCAGAGTTGGCCCAGCGAATCCTCGATGATGGTTTTCACCTTCTCCCGCACGCCGTCGATGCGTTCGACGTCGGTCCACCGTCCGGCGCCCAGGCGCATCCGTGCCAGCCCGTCGCTGAGGCCGAGATAGAGCAGCGTCGGATCCCGCCGGGAGCGATGCAGC
>JAAETH010000439.1 GCA_024228575.1 Actinomycetes bacterium | reverse complement strand
GTCGAAATCGGCGAGTTCGCCGACGGCTGGGTAGAGGTGACCGGTGATCTGAGTGCCGGTGACACCGTGGTGGTCCCCGAATGACCACCGTGCTCGAACTGGAAGATGTCACAAAGGAGTTCCCGGGCACTCCCCCAGTGCGGGCGCTCGATGGTGTCACCGCCTCCATCGAACAGGGTGATCTGGTAGCTATCGTCGGAGCCTCCGGTTCAGGGAAATCGACGATGATGAACCTCGTCGGGACGCTCGCTCGCCCCACCTCCGGTCGCATAAAGCTGGAAGGTCGCGACGTTGCCCGCGAGTCGGACCGCGCCCTCGCCGGGCTGCGCGCAGCCCGCATCGGGTTTGTGTTCCAACAGTTCCATCTGCTTGCCGGGCTCACCGCGGCCGACAACGTCGCTACGGGTCTCGTTTATCGCGGCATCAGCAAACGCAAGCGCCGCAAGGCTGCCATCGCGGCACTGGGTCGCGTTGGCCTCGGCCATCGTGTCGACCATCGTCCCCGGGAGATGTCGGGCGGAGAGAGACAACGGGTAGCGATCGCCAGGGCACTCGTTGGGGAGCCCGCTTTGATCCTCGCCGACGAGCCGACGGGGAACCTCGACTCGCACACAAGCGAGGAGATCGTGCAACTGATCCTCGATCTCAACGGTCAGGGCGCCACGATCCTGATCATCACCCACGACAACACCATCGCCGCCCAGATGCACCGGCGGATCGAACTCGTTGACGGACGGGTCGTCGCAGATACGGCGGCATCATGAGGAGCAGGCCACGAAGCAAGATTCGCCCTGCCGATCTGTACGGCAGCGGCACCCAAGGCTTGCGCACCCGACCGGGCCGCACCGCACTGACCGCGCTCGGCATCGCGATCGGCATCGCGGCGATGATCGGGGTACTGGGTATCTCGGCCTCGTCGAAGGCCGCCTTGCTCCAGCAAATCGACGATCTCGGCACCAACCTGCTGGCAGTGCAGGCAGGACAATCGCTGTTTGGCGAGGAATCCAAGCTGCCCGAGGACGCCCCGGCGATGGTCCGGCGCATCCCGCCGGTGGAGCAGGCCGCCGCGTTGACCTCGGTATCGGCGAGTGTCCGCCGCACCGACCTCATATCGTCGTCGGAGACAAACGGCATCAACCTCTACGCCGCCGAACCGGAAGTCATCGACACCCTGCAAGGCGCGACGGCTGCCGGCCGCTTCCTAGATGACGCGGGCATTGAGACGCCCTCGATCGTGCTGGGCTCGGTCGCTGCCGAACGGCTCGGGATCAGCGATATCGACGTCGGGGTGATGGTGTACCTAGACGGGCACTGGTTCAACGTTGTCGGCATCCTCGACCCGCTTCCGCTCAACCCAGACCTCGACCGGGCCGCCTTCATCGGATACCCGGTGGCCGAGAAGCTCTTCGACACCGAGACGAATGCTTCGACGATCTACCTGCGCACTCATCCGGACCAAGTGGAAGGTGTGCGAGCATTGCTGGGACGGACCGCCAACCCGGAAAGCCCTAATGAGGTCCGGGTGTCCCGACCCTCGGATGCGCTGGAGGCAAAAGCAACCGTCGACCAGAACCTGACCCGGCTGCTACTCGGCCTAGGCGCTGTTGCCCTCGTCGTCGGAGGGGTCGGGATCGCCAACGTGATGGTGATCTCTGTGCTGGAGCGACGCTCGGAGATCGGGCTGCGCCGCGCCCTCGGAGCGAAACGCATTCACATCGCCGGCCAATTCGTAACCGAAAGCATCCTGCTCTCACTGCTCGGCGGTGTCGCCGGTGCCGCGCTCGGAGCGGGGGTCACCCAGATCTATTCGCAACGTCAAGGCTGGGTGGTTGATATCCCGGTCGCTGCCCTTGGCGCCGGAGTAGCCGTGGCCCTTGCAGTCGGGGCGGTAGCCGGTCTGTACCCGGCAGTTCGTGCTGCACGAATGGACCCGGCAGAGGCGGTGCACCCGACTGGGTGACAAAATCTCGCAAAGGCAGGTGCTCCCGCCGACAGGTACTTGCTAGATGAACACAAAGACCCCCGCACGCCTCGGGCAGGTTCCACCTGCACATTTGCGACACCAGCACCGCGCAACAATCGCACGGATCGCGCTTGTCTCAGTGGTCGTCTCCGAGATCATCACCATTGCCCTTACGAGGATCCTTCTTGGCGAGATTCTCGAGGAGGGGATGCTCATCGCTCTCATTTGCGCGGCACCGATCTCGGCCTTGCTTGCGGATCGTCAGTTGCGGATGCGGTATTTG
>JAAETH010000438.1 GCA_024228575.1 Actinomycetes bacterium | reverse complement strand
CTCCGCCGGGCTGTGGGCTGAAAACCACCGCCTCCGACTCGATCCACTCGACCTTGGAGTCCAGCATCAGGTCGCGACGCACCTTGGCGGAGACGCAGCCCCCACCGTCGGCGACCGCCGATACCCTGAAACCAGGGAAGATCTCCTCGGTCACGGCCGCGCCGCCGACCTGCCCGGCTCTCTCCAGTACCAGGACCTTGCGCCCAGCTTGCGCCAGGTAGGCCGCCGCGACCAACCCGTTGTGTCCCGCCCCGACAATGATGGTGTCGTAGTTTCCCACGGTCTTCGTTCCTATGTGGTGCGAGCGGGTCGCGACAGAGCGGGCTCGATCTTGCCGCCGAGGATCTCTTTCGCGGCCAACCGACCCGGCATCGCCATGATGCCGCCGCCGGGGTGGGTCCCCGATCCGCATTGCCAGTAGTTTCGAATCGGTGTTCGGTAGTCGGCGTAGCCGGCCGCCGGGCGTTGGAAGAAGAGTTGATCAAGAGTCAGCTCGCCGTGGAAGATGTTGCCTTCGGTCAAGCTGATCTGGTCCTCCAGGTCCAGGGGGGTGAGCACCTGCTGGTGCAGAATGATGTCCTTGATGTTGGGGCAGAACTCCTCGATCGTGTCGAGAACGGCGTTGCCGAAGGCGTCCCGCTGCTCGTCCGCGTTGCCGTGCTGGGGCATCTTGTAGGAGCAGTACTGCACGAACACCGACATCACGTGTTTTCCCGGCGGCGCCATGGTGGGGTCGATCATGCTCGGCATCTCGATCTCCATGACCGGCCGCTTCGAGAAGTCCCCGTACTTCGCGTCGTCGTAGGCCTGCTCGAGAAAGTCCATGCTCGGAGCGATCGGCATGGAGCCCTTGAGCAGCGAGTCGTCCGGCATGTCTGTGAACCGCGGCAGCCCGTCGAGGGCCAGGTTGACCTTGCCTGAGGAGCCCCGGAACTTGAACTTGTCGATGCGG
>JAAETH010000437.1 GCA_024228575.1 Actinomycetes bacterium | reverse complement strand
AGGGCCTTCGAGCTCGAAGTGCTCACCCACGGTGATGGGGCGCTGCGCTACGAACCGGGCGTCATCGGCCATCGCCCCGGCCAGCATCAGATCGTTGAGCTCAGCCATCGAGGCCACCCGGGGGACTGGGACCAGATGGCGGCGCCGGAACCGGCCCACCTCACCTTCCACCCCGCCCTTCTCATGGGCCCCCTCAATGCCGGGCACACAGAAGAAGCTGTCGAACCCGTAATGGGACCGCAGGGCGATGAACCGGTCGGCCTCGATCCGGTTGCGGCCCCGCAGCACCTTGGTCACCGCCGCCTTGAGGTTGTCGTAGCGGACCCGCCCCGGGATCCCCCCGAAATGTTCGAAGGCCCGGACATGGCCATCCAAGAACACCTCCTGGGCCTCGTTCACATACGCCCGCGGATAGGCCCGCCCCGACGCCGAGAGCCGCATGATGAACATCGCCACCTCGGTCAACATCCCGTTCAGATAGACATGCACCGCCCCGAAATCGACTTCGGCTTCGGCCCCCAACGGGTGATGCTGAGGCACCGCGACATCAATCAACGGTGTGGTCTGGCGCTCCCGGACCGTCTTCACATACCGGCGCACCGTGGACTCACCGACCTCGGCTTCGTGTTCTTCGACCAGGCGTTGCCACACCCTCCTCGCCGTGTGCCGCTGCTTGCGAGGCGCCTCCAGATCGGCCTCGAGCCACCCATCGATGATCGGCTTGAACTCATCCATCACCGGAGCCGCCCGCACCACCACCTTGGGGGGTACCGGGACCGGTGACGCCAACGCGGCCCGCACATCCCGACGATGAACCCCGAACCGGCGAGACAACTCCCGGATCGACACCTGCTCACGCTCATGGGCGCGACGAATCTGCTCGTAGAGCTGCACCTTCGACCTCTTTGTCATCCCCACACGCCAGCCGCCACCAACAACCCGGTCGCGGACCCCACCCACAACCCCAAAGTGGGGCCAAATCAGAAGAGCACTACCGCTCCAAGTGGGGCCAAATCAGTAGAGCATTCCCACGAAGAGTCGTGGCTCGCGCTGACGGGCAGAGTTGAGCCATCTCCACGCCTTCGTGGGTTGACCTCGCAGTCGTTTGTATTTCTGCATGGCCCATCTGACGAGGTGTTCGTCGATGCGT
>JAAETH010000436.1 GCA_024228575.1 Actinomycetes bacterium | reverse complement strand
TCAACTCAACAGGGCACCGGCTCGAACTTCCCGAAATCGTCTCCGGTGACGGCATCCATCTCACCGACGGGCAGGGCAAGCGCTATGTCGACTTCGGGTCGGGTGTGTGGTGCACCTCGCTGGGTCACGGGAATCGTCGTGTCAATGACGCCATCCGGAACCAGATCGACGGCCTCATCCACGCCGGCTTCTGCTACTCGAACCCCGTCGTCGAAGAAGCAGCTGCCGCCCTAGTTTCGGTCTGCGACCTCCACGACGGATCTGCTGTGTTCCTTTGTTCGGGAAGCGAGGGAATCGACTACGCCCGCCAGGCTTCGAAGAAGATCACGGGGAGGACGCTCTCGATGACCTTCCACGATGCCTACCTGGGCTCGTTCAGCTCAGTTCTCGACCGAACCAGCAACTGGTCCATCTTCGACTGGGAGGTCTGTGGATCGTGTCCCGGTGGTCACCGAAGGGCCGAGTGCGACCACCTCGACGAGGTTCCCGACGATGTGTCGGAGTTCATCTTCGAACCGGGGAGCTCATCGGGTCAGGTCCGCTTCGCCCCGGTCCCGTTGGTTCGCAAGGTCGTCGATCTCGTCAGGAGCCAGGGTGGCAAGATCATCGCCAATGAGGTGACGACGGGGATCGGCCGCACTGGTTCATGGTTCGGCTTCGATCACTATGGCATCAGCCCCGACCTGATCGTGATCGGAAAGGGGATCGGGAATGGCTATCCGGTCAGTGCTGTGGTGATGAACGGCGAGACGGCTGGCGAGCTGGCGGCCACTGACTTCAAGTACATGCAATCCCACCAGAACGATCCTCTGGGGGCGGCGGTGGCCAAGGAGGTCATCGCCACCATCCGGGACGAGGCGCTGATCGAACGGTCCGCCGCCAACGGGCCGAGATTCCTGGAGGCCCTGGAGGGGCTTCTCACCCACGAGGCGGTTCTCGCTGTTCGTGGACGGGGTCTGATGTTCGCTATCGATCTGGCCGGCGAAGACACCGCTCGCCAGGTATTCCAGTCTCT
>JAAETH010000435.1 GCA_024228575.1 Actinomycetes bacterium | reverse complement strand
TGGCACACCGACATCCCACCAGGTGCCTCCGCCGACCCATGCGTACTCCGACACGTGCATGACGATGACGAAGGTCTCATCCGCGGCCTTGGCCCTTGCGAATGCGGCCGGAAGGTCGGCCATGGACTCGACCAGCTCGGCGGTTGCACCCATCGACTCGGCGTGTTTGACGAAGTCGACCCTGCGGTAGTTGGTGTGACGTGTCGTGTGCAGCAGATTGTTGAACTCGGCACCACCCTGGTTGGTCTGGAGACGGTTGATGACCGCAAATCCGCCATTGTCGAGGACCATGTAGATCACCTTGTGACCGGTCATGACCGAGGCATAGATGTCGCTGTTCATCATCAGGTACGAACCGTCGCCCACCCAGGCGATGACATCGCGATCCGGCAGCGCCATCTTGGCGCCGAGGCCCCCGGAGATCTCATAACCCATACACGAGTATCCGAACTCTGCGTCGAAGGAACCGACCTGGCGGGTACGCCAGCCGGCCACCAGCTCGCCGGGCAGACCGCCCGCCGCCGACACCTGGTAGTCGGAGTCGTCGCAGATCTCGTTGATGGTCTGGATCACCTCGTTGTAGGCGGGTGGATCGCCCGCGTTCGCCGGGTCTTTGAACGTGTCGAGGTGGGCGAACCAGTCGGCCATCTGGCGTTGGGCGAACCCGAGCCACTCGGGCGGGGCCCTGTAGCCGTCGAGGGCATCGCTGAGGAGCCCGAGCGAAACGTCGGCATCGCCGATGACCGAGGTGGCGTGCTGCTTGACGGCATCCCAGCGAGCGGCGTTCACAGACACAAAGCGGCAGTCCGGATTCTTGAACAACGCCCAAGAACCGGTGGTGAAGTCCTGTAGGCGGGTACCGACCGCCAGCACGACGTCGGCCTCCTCGGCCACTGCGTTGGCTGCCGCGTCGCCGCTGACGCCGATGGCTCCGGCAAGGTTCGGGTGGCTGGCGACCAACGTCGCCTTGCCAGCGACGGTCTCGACAACCGGAATACCGTGGCGTTCGGCGAACTCGGTGAGCTGCTCGACAGCACCCGAGTAGTGCACACCCCCGCCGGCGATGATGAGCGGTTTGGTGGCGCCGAGCAATACCTCGGCTGCGGCATCGATGTCTCTGGGGTCGGGCACCGGACGCCGGATGTAGTGGACCCTGGTGTCGAAGAAGTCGGCCGGAAAGCCGTACGCCTCGGCCTGGACATCTTGGGGAAGAGCGACGAAGGCCGGGCCGCAGTCGGCGGGATCGAGCATGACCGCCAGCGCCTGGGGCAGCGACCTGATGATCTGTTCTGGCCTGGTGATGCGATCCCAGTAGCGGGTGACCGGCTTGAAGGTGTCGCACGCTGTCTCGGTCGGGTTGTGGAACTGCTCGACCTGCTGCAACACCGGATCGACCTTGCGATGTTGGAACGTATCGCCGCTGAACAACAACACGGGCAGGCGGTTCGCGTGGGCGACACCGGCCGCGGTCACCATATTGGTGCTACCTGGACCGATCGATGAGGCCGCAACCATGATCTGGCGGCGACGTTTGGCCTTGGCGTAGGCGATTGCCGCCAGCGCCATGCCCTGCTCGTTGTGACCACGCCATGTCGGCAAGGTGTCTTGTTCGGTTTCGAGGGCATGGCCGAGACAGGTCACGTTCCCATGACCGAAGATGCCGAACACGCCGGCGAACAGTGGAACTTCCTCACCGTCGATGATCGTGTGTTGGGCGATCATCCACCGCACTATGGCCTGGGCGGTGGTCAGGCGAATGGTGTCGAACCGTCCCATTTCATCCCCTCTTGTCGCTGCGTATCTACGCGTGTAGATTTACACTAGCAGGAAAGGGGTTCCGATGACCGATCTCATGAAGCGCATCGCAGGAGCACCCATCACGTGGGGTGTCGATGGCTCTCCCGGATGGGGGCACCTGATGGATGCCGACCGGGTCATGTCCGAGATGCGCGACAGCGGCCTCTCGGCAACCGAGTTGGGTCCAGACGG
>JAAETH010000434.1 GCA_024228575.1 Actinomycetes bacterium | reverse complement strand
ACCATCATCGGAGTCCACCATCATCTGATCTGCATAGGCCTGCTCGAGGCGGGTGGTCATCTCATCACACACCGCTCGTATGTCGGCCGCAATCTCGAGATGGGAACCCTTGCCCACCGATGACGAGACGACGTGCGCATATGTGTCACCGTCGGCAGGTGGTCGCCCGACCAGCCTGTAGACACGGCCCATCGTGGTACGAGGGTCTGTGACCAAGTCCTCATATCTGACCATGAGCACGCGCGGGTGTTCGTGGAGATGTTGGCGAAAGAAGTGGGTGTTGCGCGCATACCAGAACAGCGCTGACCCATCGGCCGCCGACAAGTCCTCGAAGGGGTGGGAGACGATCATGTCCCTCACGTGAGGTTCGAGGTCGACGGCGCGCCAGCTCGTTTGGTCGTTCTCGTAGATCGGTCGAAGGTTGCGATCACCGACGTCGTCGCCCCACCGCTTGAGCCTCGAACTCGTCACATCGATGTATGACCGGAACATCCAGACCGCATAGGAGTTGGGTAGCTCCTCGAGTAGTTCCACTACCCGATGTGATTCCACCAGTGGTTTTGCGACCACGAGGGGTGACAGCGAGCCCTGCATCTGGCTCCGGACATCGTCGAGGTCGTTGAGCCGGAGCCGATTTGGGTCTGAACTCGACAGCGAACCCATCTCGTCGAAGAGGCGTGCCTGCGGGTCGGCGTCGAAGATCGACGACAACATCGTCGTGCCTGAACGTTGGCTTCCGAAGATCAACAGCAACGACTTCGGCTCGCGATGGCGCCCCGCTCGCCGGTTTGCCTGTTCCTTCATCCAGCGACGAGTTCTTCGGCGAGCCCACGCCACTCCCCGAGATGTTTGATTCACCGCCACATTCATGTGTTCCTTTCATGGGGCTTTCGCCTTGTCGACTCTGGCGAACCGGCAGCGATCTCCCACAGCCGGGCGGTCAAGAGCTTTGGGTTGTGACGCTCGGCAATACGTTTGCGACCGGCCTCGCCCATCGCCAACGCAAGTGCCTTGTCGCCAAGCACGCGGCACAGTGCGTCGGCCAAGGCGGCATCGTCGTCGCAGACGAAGCCGTGTACTCCCTGCTCGACCAGAGCTTTGACGCCGTTCACCCTGGTGCTCACCACTGGCACCCCGGCGTTCATTGCCTCCATCACGACGTTCGGCATACCTTCGTAGTCCGACGAGAGCAAGAATGCGTCGGCAGCGCAGACGAGCTCTCGGGCGTCGGGGACCTCACCGATCAAACGGACCAGGCCATCCCCGACATCGAGTTGGTTCATGTGCGCCTCGAGTGCTGCGCGCTGTCCCTTGTCCGGCCCCGCAATCACGGCCACACAGTTCAGGTGTTGTCGTACCTTCGCCACCACGTCGATGAAACGAATGAAGTTCTTCTGGGGATGAAGCCGCCCCACTCCGACGATCAGTTGGGTCTGCGGGTCGACGCCCAGCTCGGACCTCCACCGCTGTCGCAGTGTCTGTCCCAACCGCTGGTCGAGGGGGTCGATGGCGTTGGGCACGTAGTAGAGCTCGGTTGTCGGCGGAACGTCTCTTGCGAGATCGACGAAGACCTCTTCGGAGTTGCTGACGATGGCCGCCGCCGAGCGCATCGCGAACACCTCGCCGGCGCGCGCCGGTGCGGGCAGTGGAACCGAGCTTCTGGTGTTTCGGAACGAGATCGTCGTTCGAATTCCCCGATTCGCCACAGTCAAGACGAACGGGTTGGTGTGTCGCGACCAGGAAAGCAGTGCATCGGGTCGATCGTTGGCGACGAGCCGTCTCAGCTCACGCATCTTGTTGACCGGTGATCCACCGAGCAGGGTTATCGGGATATCCAGCTCGCGGATCGGCTCCTCCCAGAATCCCAGCGCACCGGAGATGACGAGTGAAGGCCCGAAAACATCTCGATCGCATCGACGCAGTAGCTCATACAGCTGCCGTTCGCTGCCCCCATGGGTGAGCTGGCCGTGGACCACGGTCACATCGATCATCGAATGCCACCTTGTGTGTTGTCCCCCAGCTGTTCGCTCTTGGCGGCCGACGCACCGATGATGAAGGCGACCACTAGCCAGGTGACCTTGTGATACTCCTGCGACGCGGCCATCGCCCCGATGAACCACGATGAAGCCAGTGCCAGCCACATGCCCCGTTCCCGCCAAGGCATCCTCAAGACGAGGCGCAAGGAGCAGGCGAGAACCGAGATGAACAGGCCGAGCCCGATCACTCCGAGTTCGACCGTGACCTCCAGGAAGGTCTGATGTGCGTCGTTTTCGCCGATCGACTGGAAGTCGCCCACGCCGTATCCAACCATCAGGCGGGCGGGAGAGGCCGAGATGGCCTCCATCCCACGTTCCCAGAATACCGTACGGTCTCCATATCCTCCTTCATCGACCTCCTCGCTGATGGTGGCGAACCGCTCGATCCCCTCGGTCGGAGCGAAGGCGACGAGGGTTCCAGCCGCGACGATCGCGGCGATAGCGGTTCGGAGTAGCTGCCGTCCGCCAGATCTTGCCGCCAACCATGCGACGTAGACGAAGAACGGGATCGTCGCAAGCAACGATCCACGACTTCCCGTGAAGACGATGGCCACCAGCGCGGCCGGAATGTAGAGACCGTACAACAGGCCCCAGAAACGCGACTCGCCGGATTGGCGGTTGGTGAACAGATGCCATGCCAGAGGAAGCCCCCAGCTGAGAACACGGCCGACGTAGTTCTCTCCCGTTCCGGCTATCGATGCCCGACGCGCATTAAGCGACACATTGCCCATCAGACCGTTGAACAACGTCAGGACCGCTACCACCATTGCGCCTAGCAGGAAGGCTCGCAACACGGCCCTCATGTCGCGTTGTGTCTCGAAGGTGTTCCACAGCACCAACAGCACGATGAACAACTGGATCAACGTCACCGCGCGGATTACCGACGTGTCGGGATTCAGACTCCACAACATCGTCAGGGCCGACCACGAGATGAACGAGTATGCCCACACATGTCCCCTGTCGATGCGCCTGAGTCGCCCGGTGCGCGTCACCTGCAGAACCCATGTGCAAGCCAAGGCGGCGCCGACAGCGCGGGTCGCTGTTCCCACCACTGGCAATATCAGGACATTCTCGAAGGGGACCGTGAACACGAACAGGAGGGCCAGGATCCGACACAACGTCTCCAAAGGGCCGCTTCGCGACTTGACGGGTGTGGCCTGGGCAGGCAGCTCATGTGCCGCCAGCTGACCGGGCGCGCCTGGGTTGACGCGAGACGAGGTCTTGGTCTGGGCTGTAGGCCGACTCACTTGATCGCTTCCCGACTGTCTCCTGCAGGCGTCACCCTGGCCTGCACAATGACCCTCGACCACGGCGGGCGAGAGACAACAAGAGGCAGCCAACAGCGCCAAAGATACGTTGCGGACGGCGAGATGTCCACCACTTAGAGTTGTCGATGGTTCACGCATTCTGCTACGCTGAGTGACTGGCTCGACCCGGGTGGGTTGCCGACAACTGCCGAGAAGGCGAGGCCATCGGGTGAACCAGACGACCCACATCTACACCACCACTATCGGTCACAGCACGCCGACGCTGGTTTCGTTCGTTCCGAACGCCCATCCTTCGATCTTTTCAATCGGCGGGAGTGCGATCGTGTTCTGGGTGTGGGACCGATTCGTTCCCCTGCGAAGTCCCGGGCCAGGGATTCAGGTTCCGTTCGTAGTGACGACAGGTGGAGAAGCACCTTGAATAACGATGATTTCGAACTCGTTGACCGGGTGGCCGCCCCCACGGCCACCAAGTTGGGATACACACTCCAATGACAGTCACCATGCCCCAAGGGGCCGATCATGCACGCCTGGTCGACCACCTCGAAGTCCTGCGCAATCGCTGGCGATGGGCCGCAGTGCCGTTCATCGGCATCGTCTTGTTGGCGGCAGGGTTCGGTATGTCGCGGCCCGCCACCTATGAGGCGACGGCATCGGTACTGGTGGGCAACGATGCGGTCGACGAAGTCCTCGGCGCCGCCCAGGGAAACGCGAGCGTGCAGAGCCGAGCACTTTCGAACGAGTTGTCGGTCGCCCGCTCCGACCTGGTGGCAGATCGCGCCGCGGCGGTTCTGGGGCACGAGATCGAGGTATCGGTCTCGGGGTCAGAGCTCGCCGATGTGCTCGAGTTCAGGGCGACCTCGACCAACGCCGAAATGGCTGCCCTTCACGCCAACACCTGGGCCCAGGAGTACGTGAATCAGAAGCAGGCCGATTCGGTTGCCATTGCGACCACGGCTACGGAACGTCTCAGAACTCAGCTCGAGGATCTGCGTTCCGAGCGCGACGCTCTGCGCTCACCAATCGATGCTCTCGAGGATCGGCTCGCAGCGACGGTGCTCGAGTCGGCGGCGCTGAGCTTGCAGCGCGAGATCGACCGTGAGACCGAACGAATTGCCCTGGACCTGACGTTGCTCGAGGGCGAGATATCGGCGATCTTCAGCCAGATCACCCAGCTGCAGGTGAGCGGCGAGCTGTCCTCTGGTTTCGGTGCGAGGATCATCGAGAGCGCAGAGGTGCCAAAAGGGCCGACCAGTCTGCCGACCTGGTTCTTTCTGGCGGTCGGCATGGTGGTCGGGGCGATGGTGGCGGTTGGGTCGGCCTTCCTTCGCGAGAGCCTCGACCATACGATCCGCACCGCCGCCGACGTTTCCGCCTTGGTGTCGATTCCGGTGCTGGGTTCGATTCCGCGGGACCGCGAGATACAGGCGGGCCGCGAACTCGTCGAGGACCGTCCCACTTCAGCGGCGGCGCAGGCCTACAACGAGGTTCGGGCCGCCCTGCGATTCCTGATTCTGACCGACGACGTTCATCTTCTCGGTGTGACCAGCCCAAACCCATCCGAGGGCAAGACGACGGTGGCGGCGAACGTGGCTGCCGCTGTGGCCGCCCTCGATCGGCGGACCCTGGCAGTGGATACCGATTTGAGGAGACCTCGGCTCGACAACATCTTCGGTGTCCCACGCCAGCCCGGATTGAGTGAACACGTGCTGGACGGCGTCGCAGTCGACGATCTCGTGCACGAACGGACCTCAAATCTCTCGGTGTTGACCAGCGGGACCCTGCCGCCCAACCCAGCCGATTTCCTGGCCTCACCAGCCCTCGAACCCCTTCTTGGCAGCTTGCGCAGCGATTTCGACACCGTCGTGTTCGATACTGCGCCAGTGTCGCCCCTTGCCGACACCCTGGCTCTGGCTCCTCGTATCGATGGCATGATCGTTGTCGTGAGGGCGGGTTCGACGAAACACGCAGACCTGCGTCGCACGATCGACAACCTCACCAAGGTCGGCGCACGCGTGTTCGGAATTGTCATCGTCGGGGTTGTCGAATCGCGCAAGTCCTACTACTACACGGACTCGACCGGCGAGCTCGCGAACGGCAGCTCCTCGGACCCCGAGGAGAGCTGGGGCGACGATGGGGAGCAAGATTCCACCCCCGCTTCGGAGTCGTCTCGCTCCGAGAGTTCCGGGAGCGCCGCCAGCCGGGAGGCCCAGGACGGTACATCGAAGCCCAAAGGTGGCAACGGCAAGGCTGCAGCCGCGCGAAACAAACCTCCTGGGAAAGGCACGGAACCCAAGAAGGCTCCTGGTGCTAGAACGAGCCCGAAGCCCATACGCTCCACGACCGTCGCTCCGCTGGGTCGGGGTCCCTCCAAGTAGACCGTCCTCTCCTGCATTCTTGGCCTCCGCTCGTCAGATGGTCAGATTGCCCAGGTGCCGCGATTCACAGCTCCAACGACCCACACTCTGCGCTGATCCTCCCGGGTAGCGACCGCCGGGGTGGTAGATGTAGAACAGTGGAAAAGGAGACGATCATGTCGGAACCGAGCGGTCGCGTGTTGTGGCGGTACTCAGCGAGCGAGTTGGCGGCTGTCATAGCCGGTGGTCAGGCCTCGAGTGTGGACGTTGTGTCTGCTCACATCGACCGTATCGCCGAGGTCAATCCGAAGCTGAACGCGATCACCGTCGAGATGGCCGACGAAGCTCTCGCTGCGGCAAGACGCGCAGACGCCACCGCCCAAGACGATCGTGGTCCCCTGCACGGGGTGCCATTCACAATCAAGGAGAACATCGACCAGATGGGCTACGCGACGACCAATGGCGTCGCCGCCCTGGCCGAGGCGGAACCTTCCGAAGATGCCGTGACGGTTGCTCGAATGAAGGCGGCCGGCGCCATTGCGATCGGACGGACAAACCTGCCCGAGTTCGGCCTGAGGGTCGCTACCGAGAATGCGTTTCGGGGCAGGACGATGAACCCCTGGAGCCGGGATCACACTGCGGGTGGTTCCAGCGGTGGCGAGGGCTCTGCCATCGCATCGGGCATGTCGCCCATCGGCATCGGAAACGACATCGGTGGTTCGATTCGGAACCCCGCACTCTGTTGTGGTGGAGCGGGTCTCAAGGCAACGTCGGGACGTATCCCGAGGGTTATGTCGAATCCGCCAGGTGACCCGGGTCTTTCAGGTCAGCTGATGTCGGTTGAGGGGCCGATGGCACGCACGATAGCGGACCTTCGGCTTGGTCTCGAGGTGATGGCCGGACGCAGCCCGAGAGATCCCAGGACTGTCGACGCTCCCCTGTTCGGTGCGCCCGCCGTCAAACGTGCTGGTGTCGTTCGTTCGATTCCGGGGGTGGACCTGAGCGAAGGCGCTCTGGGTGCTGTCGACGAGGCGGCAGCGGCCCTCGAGGCCGACGGTTGGCAGATCGACTATGTCGACCCGCCAGAGCTCGAGAGGGTGAAGGAGGTCTGGGCCCACCTGCTCGCCTTCGATTTCCGGAGCACCATCGACATGCTCGATCTGGTCATGGGTGACGATGAGGTCGAACTACTCCGGACACTCATCGAGTGGTGCAGGTTCGAGGATCCGAGCGAGGCGACCTTGTTCACCGAACGATCGCGGATACAGCGAGCATGGTCGCAGGTGTTCTCCGAACATTCGGTTCTGCTCGGCCCCGGCTGGACCACTCCCCCGTTCGAGCACGGCGAAGACGTTGCGGCTGGTCGTCAGCTCGACATTCTCCACGAACGACTTGGTTTCATCGTTCCGGCAAACGTTCTCGGTTTCCCAGCCGTGGCCTTGTCGACGGGTGTACACGACGGACTGCCCGTCGGGGTACAGGTCTATGCCGACCACTGGCGAGAAGACCTGTGTCTTGCTGCGGCCGCCGTCGTCGAGGCCGAGAATCCGGCCCCGACACCGATCGACCCTGTGTTCTAGCCCGTTGGTTCCCGGGCGGTGGGTGTTGGCCCACTCGGCCTATGAGCGGCGGGCGATCAGGTTCGCCGTGCTGAAGAGGGCCACCCCGGCCAGGATCAGGGCGCTCGCAATGAGGGTGAGCACCGCCGTGGAGTCCACTCCCGTCCTGGCGAGAACACCGTCATTGGTTTCCGAAGCCGATTCGACGTCGCCCTCGGTGGTGGTTGTTGTCGTCGGAGGTTCGGTCGTCGTGGTCGGAGGTTCGGTCGTCGTGGT
>JAAETH010000433.1 GCA_024228575.1 Actinomycetes bacterium | reverse complement strand
GAGACCGGTCACTGTGGACCGACGCGCTTGACAACGCTCACGGCCTGGCCGCGACGCCATCCGCACCACTCGTGCCGAGAGGGCGAGTAGTGTCTTCGGCCGGCCTCACGGACGACGTTTATCCCGCTCGGTAGCCGGCAGAGGAGTGTGGGTTGCGACAGCTTCTCGGGGAGGAGCCGAGCGTCGTTATCGAGCACCACACTGGGGAAGATATGTCGGTGATCCATCCGCCTGTTTCTGCTGTCGGTGACGGTGGTGGGTGCGGGCCAGCACGCGGCGTGTAGTCCGAGTTGAGCTGCGACGTGTGCCGGGCAGGCATTTCGTCTGCCGTCTCAAATCCAAACGCTGAGCTCCGCCCACCGATCTGGTTCGGGCCGAGAGCCCGTCCCCGTCCGCCATTCGTGTGATGCGTGCCGTCGACACGGTCTGTTCTGCTCGTCGGACGGTTCACCCATCCCTCCGATGGTTGAACCGGTACTGGGTCAGCCCAGTGCGATCGGACGCGGAAAGCCGGGGAGGACACCGAGGACAAGGCGAGTGTTCGTCTCGTAGGTTCCGAGCTCGTCCTTCAGCATGACCAGCAGGTCGTTCAGCTCCGCAATATCACAGGCCGCGACACGAATCTGCAGGTCGAACGAACCGGTGAGGTGAATCACATCGACAACGGAGTCAACAGCGACCAGTCGCTGCTCGACGACTTCGTTGTCAACATCAGCCGAGAGGCGTACGTCGATGATCGCGTCGATAGATCGACCAACAGCGATCGGATCGATGTCGATTGTGAAACGCCGGATCACACCGCTAGTTCGGAGTCTGCGCAACCGTTCGGCTGTCGCGGACACGCTGAGCCGCACTCGCCCGGCGAGCTCCGTGGCCGAGATTCGGGCGTCCTCTGCCAGATGGCCGGTGATTTCCCTGTCGAACTGATCAAGTGCCATGAAATATCCTGGCATATGCTTCGATCCTGGGAAACTTCGCAACATCTTCGGCGTGATTTCGCGGACCATCAGAGCATGTTCATGCTGCTGTTGCTCGGTCTTGGTCTCGGAGCGATCACCTTGGTTCCTCCGGGCCCGGTGAGTGTCACTCTCGTGCAGGTGGCCGTGCGTCGCGGTCGCTCTGTGGGCTTCCGCTCAGGTGCTGCGATCGCGTCCGCCGATCTGATCACGGGAGTATTGGCGATCGCCATCCTCGGAATCGGGACGGCGGCGCTTCCGTCCGTCGCTGCTTCGATGAGTGTGGTCGCCGCAGCGGCGATGATGGTGATGGGCGGCCTGCTGATAGCGCGACCCGTCGGATTCGGGGGACTTGCCGTCGGGCTCGAGAGGCCCGCACGGACGCTGTTCGCGCTGACGGCACTCAACCCGTTGACGCTTCTCTCCTGGATGGCCATCATCGCCGCTGTTCCAGCGGCCAACACGACTCCAAGGCAGGCCGCGCTGGCGGCCGGAGTCACGGTCGCCTCATACTCTTGGCATCCGTTCCTCGGCCTTGTGGCCGGACGCGCCGGCCAACGCATCAATGCCTCGACCACGGTCCGCGTGACGAGGGCGAGCGGCGTGGTGTTGATCCTGCTCGGATCGATCTTCGCTCTCGGGTGACACCGAGCCCGAGTCTCGGCGCAAGTGTGCTGTAGGCGAACTGAGGCCTCGAGTAGTGACAAATCGGGCTCGAGAAAGCCGGCCTCATCGACCGCCGCCCAACCGAAGTCGAGCGTCCTCGAAGGTTTCCGACCCACTTGGAAATCACGGGATACGCGACTGGTCGTGACGACAGCGACCGGCACCCGAGATCGGGTGGGTCATGAACCGACACGCTCGATAACGCTCACGGCTTGACCGCGACGCCACCCGCACTCATCGTGCCGCTACCGGACACCGAACCCAGACCGTCGAACCATCCCATAACGCGCGCCCATAATCCCAGCCCCGAGGTGCCACCTACCGCCGGTAGTGGGGATCCGAGCCGTGCTGACAGATCGGGTGAGAGCTGACTTCAGAGGACAAGGTCACGACCCGCCGCGGAAACTGTTCTCGATCGCAGCCTGCTGGGCCTCGACGGAGAGAGAATCGAGCTGTTTCGTTCGACGACTGAGACCTGGCCTGAACCAGCCAAAAACCAGGCGGACGATCTTGCGAACCATCAGATATCGCCACCTCTCTCTCAACGAGTTGCAGTGTCAGACTGTAACGGTGCGCTGGTTCAGGTTCTTCCGACGTGGCCAGCCAGCAAGGCGTGTCGGATCGGGCGCGCAGGAACCACCTCAGACTCCCGCCGACTCACCCACCGCAGGCAACGACTACGTGTTCCCGGAGGACTGGCGAGATCTTCGAGGCCGTACCATCCAGGACGAAACCGAGCGCGCAGCAATGGAGCGCGAACTCAGACGCGAAGTCGCCAAAGGCCACGTGCTCCGCCGAGTGCCAGCCCACGCGATCGCCCGCTGCCATCACTGCGACGATGTCCTCTTTAGCCTCACCGACGGCCGCTTTGCTCTGGTCCATCTCTCCTGGCCTCACAAGGGTCCCGACCCGCTCCCTTGGCCCAGAACAGAGATCCTCGACAAGTGGCGTGATGTCACCGACTACATCACCAGCCACGACACCTAGTTCTGCCGAGATGCCCCCGACCACCCATCCCCGAACTCCCTAACACCACATCCCGATTCGCCGGCAGGGGGATTGACCGTTGAGTACTGCCCAAGCAGCCATCATGGGATGATGGACTTCGGTGGCGCGTCATGATCGCGATCATCTTCGAGATAGTCGCTGAAGCAATCGGCGAGGTTCTCGTCGAGGTCGTCCTCGCCGCCCTGTCCGCCACCGCAGGGATGGCGATCGCCTACGT
>JAAETH010000432.1 GCA_024228575.1 Actinomycetes bacterium | reverse complement strand
GTATAGGAATCGGGCGATCGGGAACTCGGCGGCGGCGATCGTTGCCGGCGTGGGGGTCACGCACTCCCCACCGTCCTCAACCGACACCGACACGACGCGGACTCGTCCCGCCGACGCCGATTCGCGGGCGAAGGCGAACCCGACCCAGCCAAGAGAGTAGGGGCTGGATTCCACCCCTTCCACGACGACATTGTCGTCGGGGCTCGAGGTGTAGTCGGGTCTGATCGTGGTGACGAAATCTCGGGTGTCGGTGTCCAGGCCGGTGGTGCCCCTGGCCACTGACTCGATGACGATCTCGCTGAAGCTGTCGAACGTGCCCGACTCCTCACCCGGGCCGAACACGTCGAGCGGAACGTCGGCGAATTCCTGCCCACCCCAGAGGGTGGTGAGGGTGTTGGCATCCGACCAGCTGTCGAACGCCGACGCCTCCTCGCTGAGCAGAGCATAGATGTCATTGAACGAGAGGCACTCGACCGCGTCGTTCTCCGGCGCGGTGATGATGCTGATGCCGTCCATGGCCCGCCGGAGTTCGATGAACTCGATACCGGCCTCCTCGCATATCGCGACCTCCTCGCCCGAGAAGAGGCGGGAGGCGTTGGCGATGGGGACCTCGCCGGCACAGAACTTCATGGCACCGTCGCCTGAGCCCGGCCCTTCCACCGCCACCGCCACCCCTGGGGCCACGAGAGCGAACTCCTCAGCCTGTCGCTGCACGATCGGAAATACCGTTGACGAGCCCGACACGAGGAACTGGCCCTCGAGCGCTCCCCCATCGGCCGCCGGGGTGTCGCCTCCGGCTGCTTGACCTTCACCGAGGGCCTTGACGCCGAAGCTCACGAGAGCGAAGACGGCAACCAGACCCAGGAGCTTGACCATGCACCGGAACCGCTCAG
>JAAETH010000431.1 GCA_024228575.1 Actinomycetes bacterium | reverse complement strand
GGGGTCTGGTGTCGGGTCGGGGTCTGGTGTCGGGTCGGGGTCTGGTGTCGGGTCGGGGTCTGGTGGCGGGTCGGGGTCTGGTGTCGGGTCGGGGTCTGGTGTCGGGTCGGGGTCTGGTGTCGGGTCGGGGTCTGGTGTCGGGACGGGGTCGTACATGGTGCCCACACCAACGATCGTGATGGACACGATCTTGGTCTTCGATCCGCCCTCAAACGTCAGGTCGAGCATCGCGTCGTCGACCGTCACCCGCTTGGCCACCGTGTTGGTGGGGGAGGTATCGTCGGTGGCCACTCGATCGTGGAAGCTGATGCCTTCGACCTGAGTCGAATGGGCGATCGACGAGAAGTGGTAGGCGCTCTCGCCGACGGTCACGACGACCTCGTACTCGCCATTTGGTACCGCGGCGCGCCACGACGCTGGCGAAGTTGTCGAGAACCAGCGGCCTTTCACGTTGGTGTAGCGCGTTGTGGCGTGGCAGAAGGTGTCGATCACCTGATCGACGGTCGCACCTCGATCGCCACACTGGCGTCGGGTCATGTCAGCCGCAATCCAGCCGAAGCCGCTATCGGTGCTGAACGTGCGACCGATATCGCCAACGTATCCGTTCGGTGTCGGTGAGTTCGGGGCCTGGAAGTTGACGAACAGAGCGAATGGTCCATCTGGGTCGGGCTCCGTGTCCGATTCAGGCTGTGTCGCCGGTTCGGGCGCGTCGGCCTCGGGGACGGGAGTGTCTGTCTCAACGGTCCCGGTGGGGGCTTGTGGCGCGAGTTCGGCGGTGATCGAGATGATCTTGGTTCTGTGCCCACCGTCAAAGGCCAGATCGAGGCTTCCATCGCTGATGGTGACGGTCCTGGTCGCACTCTCCCAGGTGGTGTCGTCGGAGGTCGGTTCGCGATCGAAGAAGACCACACCCTCGACCCGAGCCGAGTGGGCGGTGCCCGGCGACCGCTTCTTCGGATCACCGACGGTGACGGTCACCTCGTAGGTGCCGGGAGCAAGGTCGGCGCGCCATGTCGCCGGCGAATCTTCTGGTGTCCAGAAGCCTTCGACATCTGAGAAGTACGACGTCGCGTGGCAGTGGGTGTCGATCTCCTGGTCGGCCACGGCATGGCGATCGACACACTGACGCTCGCGAGCGTCATCGATGCTCCAGCCATAACCTCGGTCCGCCGAGTAGGGCTGACCTGCATCGGCGGTGAAGCCCTGTGGCACTTCCTTGTTCGCCGGCTGGAAGTTGACTGCCAGCGAGCTCGGGCCCGCATCACCCTGGGCTGCACCCGCCGGTGTCGGGGTCAGGGTGGAAGTGATGAACATGAGAACAGCTGCGACTACCGAAAGGCGAAAGAGAGTTCTCTTCTTCGGTGGCACATGTCTTGATGTCGACATTCCGTGGTTCATTTGGCGCTCCTCAACTACACAGCGTGAGTCAATCTAGGACAGTTGAAGGAGAATGTCACGGAACGTGTCTAAGAAACCCTCCAGGGTGATCGGTGCCCGCTGAGTTCTCGCCTCCACTGTTCTGCGGAGTTGAGTCGCTGTCTCAGCTGGACGCGGCCGGCCTCGGCCACCGATGGCACGCCTGATCGACGGTTCAACTCAGCGTTTACCTTGCCGTGACCGTTTCCGGTGAGAGCGACCAGCTCACGCACAACTTCGGTGTTCTTGTCTCTGAGGGCCTCTCGTTCCCGGCGAGGGCTCGTGCCTTGTGTGATGGGTCTCATCGATCGACCGGGTAGGGGTGTCAGCTCGACCACGAGATCCTCGTCGTCGATGTCGAAAGCGGTATCGTCCCGAGCGGGTGGTATCTCTTCGAATGTACTGTCGAATACGGTCAACTCGGGTGGGCCCGATGACAAGGTGACGGCGCTCAGGACGTCAAAAAGAGACAACTGCTCGCCATCGTCCTCGTGATCGCCCACGTCGTCGAGTTCGGCAGCGAAGCTGCCGTCGTCCTCCTCGCCCAGGCGTTTCCTGAGGCTGTGGCGTCGCTGCTGGGCGATCTGTTCTGCCCAGGTCCGCAGCCGCGAATCGTCGGGGATGAACATGAAAGCGCGTTGGCTTCCGCCGTCGGGCGTGAGACGAACCAGACGACCAACCGCCTGTCGGAAGAACAATTCGGTTGTCGTTGTGGTTGCGAAGACGCCGATTCGCAGACGCGGGATATCGACGCCCTCGCTGATCATCCGGACTGCGATGATCCAAGGTGCGTCGCTGTCGGCGAACTGCGAGATGCGGTCCGAGGCTTTCGGGTCGTCGCTGAGGGCGATGGTCGCCCTGACGCCGAAATGAACTCGCAAGATCTCGGCGATGGACCTCGCATGTTCGAGGTCGATGGCAATGGCCAGGGCGCCGGCGCGCGGTTGCTCGTCGCGCCGGATACGCATGAGCTGTTCGTGGGCCTGGCCGAGCACCGTGGGCATCCAATCTCCTCGAGGAGACAGCGCTGTGCGCAGCCGTTGGTTCGAGCGCTGGCGGTCCAGGGGGTCGTCGAAGGTCGCGCTGAACACGATCCCATCGGGCGCCGACCACTCCATGTGCCCGTCAAATCGGGGGAAATAGACGGGCCTGACGACGCCACCGTCGGCCAGGGCAGGTCCATATCCGTAGTCGAAATCCGCGACGGCTTCATCCCCGCCGCCGTAGTGCACAAACGGGATCGGTGAACTATCTGACCGGAAAGGTGTTCCGGACAAGGCCAGCCGATGGGCCGCGGGCTCAAAAGCCGTCAGCACAGCATCACCCCATGCCTTGTCCTCGCCCGCGTGGTGAACCTCGTCGAAGACCACAAACGCGCTCTTGCACAACTTCCGAAGAGAACGAGCCGACGTGGCGACCTGTTGGTATGTAGTCGCGATCCCGTCGACCTCGTCGGGAAGCCCACTGTCGTTCGATGACCAGTTCGGCTCGAGATCGATACCGAACCGGGACGCAGCGTCAGCCCACTGGAACTTGAGGTGTGATGTCGGAGCGACGACGACCAGCCTGGCATCGGGGTCGCTGGCAAGGATGTGCCTGGCCGCGGTCAGAGCAAACGTCGTCTTGCCCGCCCCCGGGGTAGCCACCGCAAGGAAGTCGGGTCCGTCGGAGTCGAGGAATTGATCCAGGGCGGCGCGTTGCCACGCTCGCAAGCGCAGGACGGCGGGCGCGCTGGAGGGCCGCGTCGGAGTGGTCATTTCAATGGGTCAGTCGAGAGCCAGGATGTGGTGGTCTAGGCCTGGAATCAGTCGAGAAACTCGCCAACCCTGTCCTTTGGCCGGCCGATGATGGCCTTGCCTTCCTTGACCAGAAGTGGACGCTGCATGAGGGCCTTGCGGTTGATCAACAAGTCGATGACAGCGGCCGGATTGTCGACGTAGTCGTCCTCGTCCAGCTCGAGCTTCTTGAAGCTTGCGTCCTTGCGAACCAGATCCTCGACGGGGTCTTCCAAGATCTCGACGATGTGCTCGAGTGTCGTCCTGTCGGGTGGTGTCTTCATGTACAGGACAACCCCGACGTCTTCGCCCGGCTTGAGACCCTTCTCCTCGGCGACCGCCAAGGCACTCTTGGAGGCGCCTCAATTGGGGTTGTGATAGATGGTGAACCTGGCCATCCGCTACATCTCCATGGGTGGGGGATTGGCGATGATACAGCGCGATCGTCAGATGGTGTGGGAGGCCTCACACCAGGGCTCTGCGGTCAGGCGCGGCTGATGGGACCAACGTCGTCTGGTGGGTTCTCGATCGGGTTTGCAGGCTCGGGGGCCGGCGGGGGAGCGAAAGGGTCGAACGACGATGAACCGCCGGTCTCGTCCTCTGGCGATGAAGGGTGGCCTGGCTCGGGTCGAAGCGGCGGTGGTGTCGGGAACGACGGCGCAGACCGAGGTGGGCCTTCCGGAGGCTGGGGTGGAGCAACCGTTGGAAGGTCGGTCGGCGTGTAGTTGTGACCGGGAGGGGGTGGATATCCCTGTTGTGGCTGCTGACCCGGTTTGAGGTACTGCGGCTGCGGACCGGGAGGGGGTGGATATCCCTGTTGTGGCTGCTGACCCGGTTTGAGGTACTGCGGCTGCTGGCCCGGTTGCCCGTACTGGCCGTGTTGTGGTTGCTGGCCCGGTTGCACGTATTGGCCGGCCTGGGGAAGCTGAGGCTCGAGACGGCGTTTGGCCCTGCGGCGACGGATGATCGTCACCAGGAAGATCACGAGGCCTGCAACAAACGCCAGGCCCGATCCAGCGAACCAACCCCCGACAGAGAGGATTCGGTCCTCGATTCGGGGTGCCAGCGCGAACTCTGCACCGAGCGGGTTGGCCGATATCTCGTACGTGCCGGCATCGGGGAAGGTGACATCGGCGACGACATACCAGTTGTCCTCGTCGAACGAGATCGTCGAATTCGAGAATCGACGGCGCACCACGGCGTCGCGACCTTCGTCGAGGCGTGCCACCACGAGGTTGATGTTCGAGGACCGGGTGTCGGTGTAGATGGTGCGTTTCGCCTCACGGTCGGTCGTGACCGTGAGGACCTGGGGGCTTCGGAACGTCTCGGTGTCGCTGAAGAAGTCGACGATCCGAACGATCCCGACGATTCCCATCACGAGGCAGGCGACTCCGAGGGCGCCGGCCACCCAATACCAGGCCTTCGCCGGGCTGATCTCAGCCGTTGGTATTGACGGGTTCGGCGTACCCGGGGGCGCGCCATAGGGAGGCTGCCCCGAATAGGGCGGTGCTGGAGGGGTTTCTGGGGTTTGGGGATCCACCGCGCTCAGGTTAGACCAGCCCGCGCCCTGTGCCATGCGCCGAGCTCGGTCACCGGTTTGGGCTCAGATGTGGTTCGGTCGTCGAACCACGGGATCAGGCATCGAGTTCGTCCGCGTAGACGTCGGTTGTGACCTTGTGATTTCCACTGAACACAGGTGTGGTGTCGTGGGCGAAGGAGCTGATCGGTGTCGGTTCGACGCACGGCTGGGTGATCGCGACAAGATCTGACGTGAACGTCGCCGCACCCGATAGCGGGTTCGACACCACGCGGAAGTGGTACTCGGTGTCGCATTCGAGTTCGTTGAGAACGATCTCGTGATCGACTGTGACCGTCGGGGCGTATGCGGTCGCTCCATAGGAGATATCACGGCCGAACAACACCATTGAATCGGCCGGGATGTCGGTCCTCCACACAACGACGAGGGCGTGATCGCTCGAGTGGGTCTCGACATCGAAGATCTCGGTCGAATCACACGACGAGGTCACGAACGTCGCCCCAACACCGGTCGAGCGGACGCCGTCGAGTGTGGTGGCAGTCGCGCTGAGGCGGTAGACCGTGTCGCACACCAGGTCGGCCAGCACGATGCGCTGGGTGAGACCTGCGATGACACCGGATACCTCGAGATCGTGATCGAGATCGAGGTCTGCCCCATAGGACACAATTCCGGTGGCGCTCACGTTTGTCGACCACGTGACGGTGGCCGAGCTCTTCGTGATGTCGACAACCGCAACATCGGCGACTTCTGGGGCCGGTGCGGGATCGGTGCCAGGAGGATCCACCGGTTCGATTGGGTCGACGGTCACGGGTGGGTCGATCTCGATGCCGCTTCCACACCCGGCGGTTGTTACCACCGTCACCTGCGAACGGCTCGAGACACCGGTGGCGCCGGTCGAGATGGTCTGGAACATGTAGTCCGTCTCGCAAGTCAGGTCGTACAGATCGACCCGGTGTTCGGTTCCGACGGCGCTTCCGCTGGCCTCGTTGTCGAGTGTTTCATCTGTGCCCCAGACGATGGCAGCAGATGCCACCACATCGGTCGTCCACTCGATACTGAGGCTGGTCTCACCCAGCTGAGCTGCTGGTTCGCTTGGCGTGGGAGGTGTTTCGTCGATGGGTCCGGGTTGACCCGGGAGTCCCGGAATCGGGTCGACAGCATCACACAGGGCGGTGGTGAACGTCTCGGACGGGGTGCGGTGGGTGGCGCCCAACTCGTCGATCGAAACGATCCGATAGTGGTAGGTGGTCGCACACGACAAGCCCGTGAGGTCGATCCGATGTGTGGTCTCGAGGACGTTGGTGCGAACCTCCTGGTCGTACTGGTCCGTCTCACCGAAAACGACTGTTCCCTCTGCAACCGCATCGGTCATCCAGGTGAACGTGGTGGTGGTCTCGCCGGCCTGGACGTCGACGTGGTGGATGAACGGGGTGCACTCGTAGGTGGTGAATACGTGATCGGCTGTCGACTCGGCGACTCCATCCTCGGCACGGCTGATGGCCGCGAAGTGGTAGGTGCTTCCACAGGCGAGGTCGTCGATGACGATCCGGTGGTTGTCCACCGCATGGTCTGGTTCGGTCGCCGCGGCGCTGTAGTCAACCGATTCGCCGTAGACGACCGTTCCACGTCCCGGACGGCTCGAGGTCCAGCTGATCGAAACGTGGTGCTGGTGGACAACGACGGTGGGAGGTGAAGCGGCCCCGTCGCCCACCTCACATTCGGAGGTGTGGAACGTACGGTCGCCGGTGTTTGTCGCGACCCCATCGTTGATCGAAACGATCGCGAAGTGATACTCGCTGTCGCACTCGAG
The DNA here is from genome assembly GCA_024228575.1 of Actinomycetes bacterium. Taxonomy (GTDB): domain Bacteria; phylum Actinomycetota; class Acidimicrobiia; order Acidimicrobiales; family Poriferisodalaceae; genus JAAETH01. Next base: position 10,779 of record JAAETH010000431.1, on the reverse strand, counting down.
GTCGTAGAGATCTGCACGGTGTCGGGTCGAGAGTGCGGGGTCGATCCACGCTTGGCCATAGGTGGGACCGAGACCGAAGACAAGGGTCGCGGTGGTCGCCACGTCGGTTTCCCATTCGATGATGACGTGGCCGGTACCCCCGGGGCGGGCGTCGATACCTACGAACTCGGCCGACGCCGAGGCATCCGATGGTGAGACGAACGTCGCGAGGCTGGCTGCCGCCGCCAGGACGAGCAGCGCCGAACGACGGCATCGCCCGAGTGTCGTCGCTGCACTTGCCTTCGACATCGTCGAACCTCACATGTTCGTGCGGCCCGTCACGATGTGCCGCCAACTCCCATCGGAGTCGACGCCCCAAAGGTCAAGAGATTGATGCTCGATATCGAGGGTGTTCAACACCGGGGTCTGGCGAACGGTTTCGCCGAGGTCGAACGAACCCGTGGGGTTACCCGAGGCGGTCGAGGGCCTGACGGAGATCGTCGACCAGATCAGCAGCGGTCTCGATGCCGACCGAAACCCTGATCAGGTCGTCGGGAACCTCCAGGGCCGAACCGGCCGCCGATGCATGGGTCATGACCCCGGGGTGTTCGATCAGCGATTCGACACCTCCGAGCGATTCGGCCAGGGTGAACAGGCGGCACTCGGCGGCGATCTTCATGGCGACGCCGACCCCGCCCTTCACCCTGAAGCTGACCATGCCGCCGAAGTCGGCCATCTGGCTGGCCGCAATGTCGTGACCGGGGTGGTTGGGCAAGCCGGGATAGAGCACCTTGGAGACCGCTGGATGGTCGACCAACATGTCGACGACCGCCCTGGCGTTCGAGCAGTGCCGATCCATCCGCACGCCCAGGGTCTTGACCCCTCTCAACGTGAGGAAACAGTCCTGGGGTCCGGGCACGGCGCCGATCGCGTTCTGAAGGTAGCGAAGATCGGCTGCCCATTCGGCGTCGTTTGTTGCAACGAAGCCGCCGACGACGTCGCTGTGTCCACCGATGTACTTCGTCGTCGAGTGGACGACAGCGTCGGCACCCAGGGCCAGAGGTTGCTGGAGGTACGGCGATGCGAACGTGTTGTCGACCACCAGCTTCGCTCCGTGTTTGTGTACCACCTCGGCGACGGCCGCGATATCGACGATGGTGAGCAGGGGGTTGGTCGGTGTCTCGAGCCACACGATCTGGGTCGCCGGGTTCCAGTTTGTGTCGAGCGCTTTGGCGTCGGTCAGATCGACAGCGCTGTGGCCGACGTCGTGAACGGAAAAGATCGCTGAAATGAGCCGGTAGGTGCCGCCGTAGGCGTCGTCGCCGAGGCCGATGTGGTCGCCGGGTCGGAGCCGACGCAACAATGTGTCGCAGGCAGCCATTCCGCTGGCAAATGCAATCCCGTGATCGGCTCCTTCCAGGGCGGCGAGGCATGTTTCGAGGGCGGTCCGGGTGGGGTTGCCGGTACGCGCATATTCGTAGCCGAGGTGTTCACCGACCGCCGGCTGGGCGAACGTCGAGGTCTGGAAGATCGGTGGGATGACCGCACCCGTGACCCGTTCGGGATCCTGGCCTGCATGCAGGGCCCTGGTCTCGAAACCGTCGGATGGTCTATCGACCGCCATCAGATCTCCTCGTCTGGTGAAAGATAGTTGAGTACATCGGTGCGGGTGAGCACCGTTGTGGGGCGGCCACCGTCGAGCACGAGCAAGGCTGAAGCACTGTCGAGCTGGTCGACAGCAAGTTCGATCGGCTGGCCGGTGCCTATGGTCGGCATCGAGGGGCTCATGTGATCTTCAACGGGATGGTCGAGCATCGTCAGGTCGTGGAACGTCACCTCCATCAGGTGCAGCTCGTTCACCGAACCCATGACTTCTGCTGCGGCGAGGGGCATCTCGTTCTTGGCGACCGGCAGCTGGCTGACCCCGTGTTTGCGCATCAGCTGCACGGCTTCACGGATTGTGACCTCGGGGTTCACGTAGAGCAAGGTCGGTGCTACCGGTGATTTGTCGTCGACAACGTCGCCGACGGTCCTGCCGTCGGTTGTCGTGAGGAATCCGAACTCGGCCATCCAGCCGTCGTTGAAGACCTTCGAAAGATAGCCACGCCCGGTATCGGGCAGGAGGACGACGACCAGGTCGTCGGGTCCGAGCTCTTCTCCGAGACGAAGGGCCCCTGCCATCGCCGTTCCACCCGAACCGCCGATGAGGATGCCCTCGTTCTGCGAAACGTGGCGCGCCATGGCGAAGCTGTCTGCATCGCTGACCGGAATGACCCTGTCGATCACGTCGGGTTCGTAGGTATCTGGCCAGAAGTCCTCGCCAACACCTTCGACGAGATACGGGCGTCCCGAGCCACCCGAATAGACCGAACCTTCGGGGTCGGCGGCGACAACCTGGATGGCGGGGTTCATCTTCTTGAGGTAGCGCCCGACTCCTGTCAGGGTGCCGCCGGTTCCGGCCCCGGCCACGAAATGTGTGATGCGGCCCTCGGTCTGTTCCCAGATCTCGGGGCCGGTCGTCAGCTCGTGGGACAAGGGATTGACGTCGTTGTGGTACTGGTTCGGTCGGTAGGCGCCCGGGATCTCCTGCAGCAGGCGCTCGGCGGTCGAGTAGTACGAGTCTGGATCTTCAGGGGCAACCGCCACCGGGCAGACGACCACCTCGGCGCCGTATGCCCGCAGAAGATCGACCTTCTCTGGTGCGACCTTGTCGGTCATGACGAACACACAGTTGTAGCCCCGTTGGGCGGCGACGATCGCCAGCCCGACACCCGTATTGCCAGACGTCGGTTCGACGATGGTGCCTCCGGGCAAGAGCTCGCCCGACTTCTCGGCTGCGTCGATCATGGCGAGGGCTGGCCGGTCTTTCGATGAACCGCCCGGGTTGGCCATCTCGAGTTTTGCAGCGATCACGCAGTCCAGGTGGCCGGTGGTCCTGGGGAGTTTGACCACAGGCGTGTTGCCGATGAGGTCGATGACGGAATCAGCGATGTCCATTCCAGGTATCCAGACCACTAGGACGGGTGTTTGGTGTTGCCAGGGAGCGCCGGGAGCGCGAACGTGACCGCCCGGTTCAGAGGGCGATGGCCAGAGCGGCGATGCTGGAAATGACCACTGCGACAACGATCGCGACGGTTCCAGCGAACAACAGGATGAAGTCGTCGTCTTCGTCTGACATCGGGGAGATCCTCTGGGGGTCGCTGGGCAGGCCAGGCGAGCGTAGTTCAGCGGCGTCGCTCTTGCGAGCAACGGGTTCATTTCGCACCCGACTGTGCCGATGGAGTGCGGTCAGGAAGACCATTCCGATCGGATCCGAACGATGAGTGTGAGACTTCGAGCAATCCGAGCAGCGCTGGCGGTTCCCGCTCTGGGTCTTGTGCTCGCTGTTCTCGCCACACCTGCTGTGGCGACCGACTTCACCGTCCAGTCGACGGGTGTGCTCGGCGATCGGGTCTGGCTCGACGCCGATTTCGATGGCGTCTTCGACGTGGGTGAGGTGGGCCTCGCCGGCATCGACGTGAACCTGGCCTGGAACGACGGTGGAGCCCAGGCGGCGACCACCACGACCGATGCCAACGGCGTGTGGTCGGTCGGATCGCTGGCCTTCGACGTGCCGATCACCGTGACCGTCGACAGCGCCGATCTTCCCGGCAACATGGACCAGACCCACGACTACGATGACTCGGTGCTCTCGGGCCCGATCGGAACCGCCCACTCGGCGGTGGTCACTCTTACGGCCGGAGCTCCCACGAACAACGATCTCGATTTTGGCTACGTCGGCGCCGGCCAGGTCGGTGACACGGTCTGGATGGATATCGATGGGGACGGTGCGGCTGCACCCGAGGTCGAGGACCTGCTGCTCGAAGGGGTGGAGGTCACCGTCACCTGGCCGGGTGCAAATGGTGGCTCGGACTTCGTGACGACGGCGACCAGCGACGCGAACGGTTTCTGGGTCGTCCAAGCCTTGCCAGAGGGAACCGTGACCGTCGACGTCGACGCGGGAACACTTCCCGGTGGTGTACTCGGCACGCTCGACCCTGATGGAGGAATGGACAATACCGCCTCGATCGTTCTCGTCGACGATCTGGGTACGGGCGAGGACGAAACCCTCAACTACGACGTCGACTTTGCGTGGACGGGTGCTGGAAGCATCGGCGACCGTGTCTGGTACGACACCGACGGCGACGGCGTCCAAGATGGAGATGAGCTGGGGATCGACGCAATGACCGTCGAGGTCATCTGGTATGACGCTCAGAGCGATCCGCACACCTGGACGGCAACAACAGACACTTCGGGTGCCTACTCGATCCCCAGACTGCCGTCCGGATTTGTTTCGGTGTCGGTTCCGACGGCCGCAGGTGCCGGCTACGTTGCGACCTACGACGCCGACCTGGCCCATGACGGAACGGCCAGCCTCAGTCTCGGCTCCGGTGAGGATCTGACCAATGTCGATTTCGGCTTCCGCGATGCCGCGGATATGGCCGTTTCGGTCACCAACGGTGGCGATTTCCGGCTGGGTGAAACGAACAGCTGGTCGATCGAGGTCGAGAACCTCGGTCCCGGGGTTGCCAACGGGGCGGTCGAAGTGGCGGCGGTGCTGCCCGTCGGTACGTCGTACTTCGCGATCTCGGGTTCGGGCGCTGCCTCCTGGAGCTGCACCCCTCAGGTATCGCCGAACGAACACCTCGTCGATTGCACCTACACGCCTGGATCGATCGCCAGCGGGAACTCGGCCAGCTTCGACCTCGACGTTTCGGTCACCGCAACCGCCGCACCTTCGGCGGAGCTCCAGGTGTCTGTCACGGCCAACTCGTCCGATGCGACACCGGGAAACAACAGCGACGCAGACACCGCAGACGTTCCGCTCGCCGAGCTGGCAGTTTCGATGTCTCGTCTCGACGACCTGGTCGCCGGTGATGTGGTCACCTACCGCATGGCGGTGACCAACAACGGTCCCTCGATCAGCAGCGGAGGAATCACCCTGGTCGACGAGCTTCCGGACGGCCTGGCCTTCGACTCGTTCTCGGGTGACGGCTGGACCTGTGGTCCGTCGTTCGGCGACGTCGTATGTGTCCACCTGGGTGTAATCCCGGTCACATTGACGGCCAATGTGGACCTCGATCTGGTCGTGCTCGCTGCGGCGGGCGACTCGGTAGCCAATACCGTAACGGTCACGGGTGGCAACGAGGTGAACGGTTCCCAGCTCGACGCGGGTGCCATCCAAGCCGCTGTCGGCATCGTCGACGACTCGATGAACGACACGGTTCAGTCGGGTTCTGGCAGCACCACATCGACGACGGCGACGAGTACCACCACAACAACAACCGTTGCCGGCGGCGGCGAGACGACGACTACATCCACGACCACGACCACCACGTCAGCAGGTGGTAGCGGAAGTACGACGACATCGGTCGGGGGAGCGACATCGACGACGCTCGACGGAGGTGTCGGGTCGGGCGCCGGCACACTCGACGGTGGGCCAGACGAGCTCGCTCGCACGGGTCTCGACATCGCCACCTTGTTGGCGTTGTACACGGTCATCGCCATGAGCGCCGGAGCGATCCTCGTCTTCGCCACTCGACCGATCCGCCGGGCCAAGGGTTCGAACCCCATCGCATAACGCGCTGAAACTGGGACACACGGGACAAGACGAAACCCGTTGAGATCCTACTAACCCTCAACTTCAGGGTTAGATGTCAAGGTCGAAGGTCTATCCGCGGTCGGTTCTGGTCATGCGCTTCGGCCGAGCCAGGTATCGATCGAACGATCGAGCCGCCCGCAGGCATCAGCCAGTTCGGCGGGTGATGGTGTGGCGAAGCTGAGGCGCAGGTGCCGAGGCCGCTGGCGTTCGACGGCGAAGGCAGACCCGGGAACGAACGCAACGCCGTTCCCGAGCGCGATCGTGAGCAGGTCGGTGGTGTTGCGATCGCCGATGTCGGGGTCCATCAGCTCGGCCCACAAGAACATGCCACCATCGGGTTCGGCAAACGCGATCTGATGGCCGAGTGTCTTCCTCAGGCCATCGGCCAGAGCGTCGCGCCGATCGCGGTACCACGGGATGAGGCTGCGTTCATGATTCTGGTACCAGTCGTTCGCGCTCAACAATTCGAGGGCGACGTGTTGGGTGAGGGTGGACGTGTGCAGGTCGACCGCTTGTTTCGCTATTGCGACCGACTCGATCAGGGTGCGAGGGCCGACGACCCAGGCGACCCTCAGACCGGGGGCCAACGTCTTGGATACGGTGCGAACCCGCACGACCCTGTCCGACATCGAGGCCATGCTCGGTAGTGCCTCGCCGGCAAAACGAAGGGCACCATACGGGTCGTCCTCGATCACCAGGAAGCCGTGGGTGTCGGCGAGCTCAGCTAGGTGGCGGCGCCGTTCGAGGGACAGGGTTGCACCGGTCGGGTTCTGGAAGTTCGGGTTGGTGTAGACGAGCACGGGTTTGGTGCCGCTCTCGATCAGATCCGAGAGGTGCCCAGTGTCCATGCCGTGTGTATCGACATCGACGCCGACGATCCTTGGGTTGTAGCCCCTGATCGCCTGGAGGGCCCCGAGGTAGGCGGGATCGTCGGTCATCACCACGTCGCCCGGATCGAGTAGCACCCGCCCCAGAAGATCGAGCGCCTGCTGGCTGCCGGTGGTGACGATCAGGTTCGACGGATCGACGTCGGCATCGATCGATTCGCGGGCCGCCAACAGTTCGCACAGCTCGGGGACACCTTCGGTCAGGCCGTACTGGATAGCCCTCGCCCCATGGGTCGTGAGTGAGTCTCGTGCAGCGTCGGCGATACGTTCGAGCGGGAACAGCGACGGTGCGGGAATCCCGCCGGCAAGGGAGATGACGTCGTCTCGTTCGGCATGGCGCAGCAGGTCACGAATCACCGACGAGGTGGCAGTCCTGGCGGTGTTGGAAAGAAGGGTCGAGACCAGATCGTCGGCGTTCATCGTGAGATTCTGCCGCAAGTGGAGCAGTCCTGTCGCAACACCTTTGGTATCGGAGCGCGGTCCCACGGTCCACCGCGGGAGTGTTTCGCCGTTGGCGAGGGGTGCGCGAAAGAGGAGGGGTATCCGAACAAGAAGGGTTCACGTCCAAGTGAGGGTCATCGATCCCGACAGAGACTCGCCGGGCTGGAGCACCCGAGGATCGCTGTTGGGTTCGTTTGGGGGTCCGCTCTGGGGTTCGACACACAAGGCGTGCTCGGGCTCGGTGTAGATCACCCAGTGATCGAAGGTCGACGACACCGTCAAGGTGAGTGCGTTGCCCCAGACGATGACGGGGTCCAGAAGCAGATCGACCATGCAGGTGTCCCATGGGGCGGACGGCACAGGGCCGAGGTGACCGGTGGGAATCATGTTGTCGTCGGTCGAGTAGGCGGACTCGGCGATGAGCGAGAGTGTCGCCGACTTGCCTCGCGTGAGCTGCTTGCGGAACCACGGATGCCAACCGAACATGGCAGGCATCGCCATATCGCCCGCCCGGATTTCGCCGTGGATGGTCAGGCTGTGTGCGGTCAGATCGAAGCTCTGGGTCACCCGGCCACCGAAAGGCCACGGGTCGGCCAGATCGGTGGCGATCGTGGTTTCGTCGATCTGGGTCCATTCGACCTCGTTGACGAGACCGTGAATCGCATGGGGCGGCGACGTCAGCGGGAACCGGTGAACCGTGCTGGCCTCGTCGACAGGGTCGGTCCAATTCAAGCGTCCTCTAGCCAGGCGACCGCACCATGGAGCCATCGGATAACACCCCCAGCGCAGGTTGTCGGAGTCGGGACTGTGCTCGACGAGTAGCTGCATGCCGTCGACGCGAAGGGACGTCAGCCGGCCTCCGAAGGTGTCGATCTCGGCCGTTATCGGACCACCCTTGGGGCGGGAAACCTCTAGTTTCATGCAGCGCATCATGCCACTCGATCGCGAGAATCAGCCGCTAACCTCGCCGGGTAGTGCAGGGATTCTGCTGCCGGACGCGAGGGGGTGACACATGGAGGACACGAACGCCGCAAGGCTCACTCAGTACAGCCACGGCGCTGGTTGAGGCTGCAAACTCGCCCCGGGCGAGCTGGCGCAGGTCGTGCGCCATCTGAACGATCTCGTACCCGACGAATTGTTGGTCGGTACCGCCACCGGCGACGACGCCGCCGTGTGGAAACTCGATGACGAGCGGGCGCTCGTCGCCACCGCCGATTTCATCACGCCGGTGGTGGACGATGCGCGCACGTGGGGCCGCGTCGCGGCCGCCAACGCTGTTTCAGACATCTACGCCATGGGCGGACGCCCGCTGTTCGCGCTGAACCTGGTCGGCTGGAACACCGAGCTGCCCACATCGCTGCTGGCGGAGGTGCTCGCCGGCGGTCTCGACATCGCAAAGAGGGCAGGATTTGTCATCGCCGGTGGTCACACCATCGACGATCCCGAGCCCAAATACGGCATGTCGATCACGGGTCAGGTACATCCAGATCGGGTGCTGACAAACGCCGGCCTCATCGAGGGCCAAACACTCGTATTGACCAAGCCGCTAGGGGTCGGGGTCATCACAACAGCCATCAAGGCCGACAAGGCCCCGGCCGACATCGCCGCAGCGGCCGTAGAGTCGATGACCCGGCTGAACGACGAGGCTTCACGCGTGGCGATCGAGGCCGGAGCCACCGGTTGCACCGATGTCACGGGGTTTGGCCTGCTCGGTCACCTGGGTCGAATGGCCACGGAGTCCGGTGTCGGCGTGGCCGTCGAGTTCGACTCCATCCCCTTTCTGCCGGGAGCCGTCGAGCTTGCCGAGGCGGGTCTGTTGCCAGGGGGAAGCCGACGCAACCTGGAGCATGGCTCCCAGATACTCGACGCGCCCAATGCCACCGAGCTTCAGAAACTGCTCGTCGCGGACGCTCAGACCTCCGGCGGTCTCGTCTTCGGTATCGAACCTTCGGCCGCGGCCGGAGTCGTATCCGAGCTGATCGCGTCCGGCCACACGGCGGCGGTCATCGGTCGCGTCGAAACCGGCACCCCCCGGTTCACCCTCGAAGCCTGACGACGACCCTCTCCGGCGCATGCTCGCGCAAGGTTCCCGCCATGGGTTCGCGGAGTCTTCGGTCCATCCGGTGCCATGCACCAGCCGTGCGCTCCGATCACCGGTGTCTACGTGCCGTCTGGCAACACCGAAACACCGGTGTTCACTCACGTTGGGACACGCGGCACCGGGGCGGTGGACTTGAGCGAACGTGGCCGTCGGTCAGTGGGGACGGCGCGTGAAGGCCTCCCACCGCAGGTCTGTCACCGCAGGTCTGTCACCGCCGACAGTGCCACACGCGATCCGACAGACCCCTCGGGGGCACTTCACAACCGATCACGCCACAACCAGATCGGACCCACCGTCTAGTCTGATCCAGTGATGTTGGGAGCTCTGCCGTGGGCAACATGGGACCAGGCTGCAATTGCGGCACTGCTTTGTGGAGCGCTGGTGGCGGCTCTGCGCGGCCGGCGCCCGACCCGCCTCACCACCGCCACCATTCCTGCAGCCCGCGAGTTCGCGTTCGTCTGCGCCATCTACTCGGTCTGGCGGCTGGCGCGCATGCTCCCCCTCGTCCACGACGAAGGGGCCCTCGACCGGGCACGGGCCCTGGCCCGCTTCCAGGACATGTTGCACATGCCCACCGAGGCATCGGTCCAGCAGTGGGTGATGGGCTACGACTGGCTGGTTCGCTTCAGCACCGTCTACTACGCGGCGCTCCACGTCCCCGCGCTCATCGCCTTCATGATCTGGTTGTGGGTCCGTCACCGCGATCACTACAAGCAGTGGCGCACCGCCTTGGCCCTGCTCACCCTCTTCTGCCTGATCGTCCGGTTCGAAAGGGTGGCGCCGCCCCGCTTCCTGCCCGAGCTCGGGTTCGTCGATCTATCGACACGACTCGGCATGTCGGTCTATGGGCCCGTGGGCACGGGCGTCTCCGACCAACACGCAGCCATGCCGTCGATCCATGTGGCGTGGGCGGCCGTCGTCTCGTTCGGCGTCCTGGCCATCAGCACCAGCCCCTGGCGTTGGTTGGTCTTCTCCCACGTGTTCATCACCATCTTCGTGGTAGCCGCCACCGGTCACCACTGGTGGCTCGACAGCATCGTGGCCGTCGCCCTACTGGGCCTCGGCGTTGTGATCGATCGCTACGGCCGCCGGTGGGCCCGTCGGTCGGGCCGGGCCGCGACCCGCCCCGAGCCCGAGCTGGTTGCCGCCTAGGGCCATGAACCTCGGGGCATTTCACAACGATCGCGCCACAACCAAGTCGGGCCCCGTGTGGGTTGGATGGGTGTGCCGCTCGAAGACTCCGCTGTGGCCGGTCATACGGTGCTTTCGTATTCGTGGAAGAGTCCGTCGCAGCGACTGGTGTAGGGCAGCCCTTTTGGTTGCCTGATGTTGGTTGTGGTGGTCGACGTAGTCGATGACGAGGCGTTCGAGTTGCTGGCGGTTCCAGATGATGGTTGTAGGCAACCCTTTGGGTTACTCGAGGAGTTCGCGTTGGATGGATCCGATCCATTGTTCAGCGAACGCGTTTGCCCACAGAGCGCCGGATGGTGTGTGGATCGCGTCGGCTCCGATGGCTGCGAATACGTTGTCGAACGATCCGGTGTACTGGTCGCCGCGGTCGCGGATCACCAACCGTGCTCGGTGCTCGCATCCGATGTCGCAAGCCAAGGATGTCGGTGTCGCGGTCATCACCGCACACGATCAGCAGCTCGAGACGGGCGAACAGCAATCGGAACAGCCAGGAGATCGGTGATAACGCCCGCCGCAGGGTGAAGCCCGAGAACCGGCTC
>JAAETH010000430.1 GCA_024228575.1 Actinomycetes bacterium | reverse complement strand
GCTATGACGGGCTGTTCCCGATCGAAGTCGACGAGCGCGGTCTCGCCGACATGCTCGACGTCGTCCAGCAGGAGCGCGGCTCGCTCGACGGCTTCGACGTGATCGCAGGGCCCGAAGACGCGTCGCAGTACCGCCGGTTCGAGGACCTCGGTGTGACATGGGCGATCACCGGGCCCCCACCCGGCGACAACGGCGTGGTCGAACTGGCATCAACGCCGCCGCTCGAGGTGTTCGACGCCGTCTGAGCCACGCTCGCTCAACCGGCCAGATCAGTTCCCGATAGCCGGGCTCGGCTACCGAACCGTCGGGGCGCTCACAATCACGGCCGACAACGATCCGGCCCGAGCGTCCAAAACCAGACGCACCCTCGGACCATTCCAACAGACCATGTCGCACCAACACCTCCACCGAACCAGTACCCCAAGCCATCCCATAGCGTGCACCCCGAACCCCGCCCGTGACCGTCCCCACCCGCCGGAAAGGTGTCGTCATCTCACCTGTCCGCGTACGGCTCTTCGGGGAGGGTCCGTGGGGGTGGTGGGGCGGGTTGTTGGGGCACCTCCAAGGGGGCTGTCACTGGGGCGCGGTAGCTTGTGGCCATGGCCCGCAAGACTTGGACAGCAGCCGAACTCGAGCAGATGACCCCCTCTGAGCAGGACGAGATCTTCCAGGCGAGCATCGT
>JAAETH010000429.1 GCA_024228575.1 Actinomycetes bacterium | reverse complement strand
GAGCTTGGTCATCTTCGGCCCGTTTTGGCGCATCACGACGCCGGCCGCCCATTAGGGTGCTGCCGGGCCCGTAGCTCAGTGGTTAGAGCAGGCGACTCATAATCGCTCGGTCACGGGTTCGATCCCCGTCGGGCCCACCACCTCTGACCAGGGGATATGTCTCTCGAACGGTCTTCTTTGGAAGCCTTCGAGCGGCGATATCCAACATTCATCCAACATTTCGGTGGCGGATGGCCTACTGTCGACCCTCATGGCGGAGCTGAGGAAGGCGCCGGGGATGCGGGAACGCTCACCGGGGAAGTGGGAGTTGATCGTTGAGGCCGGACGCGACCCGGTGACCGGCGGCCGCCGCCAGGTGAGCCGCTCGTTTAGTGGGAACATGCGCGAGGCCAAGAAGGCTCGAGCCGAGTTGCTGTCCGAGGTAGGCAAGGGTCGCCACACCGGTTCGAGTGCGACGGTGGACGAGCTGTGCGGGGAATGGCTCAAGGAGCTCGAGCGCAAGGGTCGGGCTCCGAGCACGGTGCACAACTACCAGAAGACCTATCGCCACAATATTGAGGCGACGCTGGGTTCGGTGCCGGTACGGAAGGTCTCCACCAAGATGCTCACTGACCTGTATGGCGAGCACCAGAAGCGAGGACTGGCGCCGCGGACCGTTTACCAAATCCACGCCACCATGTCCTCGATGATGACCCAGGCATGTCGCTGGGGTTGGCGCGACTCGAACCCGGCCCAGTGGGCCGAACCGCCAGCGGCGCCCAACACCGTTCCTATTGTGCCCACGCCCGAAGAGGTGCGGTCGCTCATGCAGGCCGCTCAGGAGTCGAGGCGTCCGGAATACGCCCATGCGATCTTCGTCGCAGCGACGACTGGGCTGAGGCGGGGAGAACTGTGTGCTCTTCGGCGGGAGCGGGACATCGACTGGGACCGTAAGTTGCTGACGGTCGCCAACAATGTGGTGGACCTCAACGGCCGGGCGCTTGAGGAAGCAGCCACCAAGAACCGCCGTGTTCGAAAGGTCGCGGTGGACGATCGGACGTTGGAGCTGTTTGCCGAACAGATCGAGATGATGGAGAAGCGGGCGGTCGAGGCCGGCACCGAGCTTGTGGCCGACGCTTACGTGTTCTCCGATGCCGTCGACGGTTCTGAGCCATGGCGTCCCGGGGCGGTGACGCTCTACTTCGGGCGACTGCGCAAGCGGGTCGGACTCGACCATTTGAAGTTCCATAGCCTGCGCAAGTTCATGGAAACGTACGGGCAGGACCTGGGGTTCTCCCCGGTGCAGGTGGCGTTGCGGGCAGGGCACGACCCGTCGGTGGCGGCCAAGCATTACACCGGAAATGTGGCCGAGTCGGACCGGGCGTTGGCGGACGCTGTGTCGTCGCTGCTCGCTGAGTCGTAGGGTTCAGCCACCGAGAGGGCCACGTGCTGGCCCACGTGGATCGCGGGTCGCAGAGCCGTGCCACACACGTTCGGGTGTTGAGAGATCGCTATTGCGATGACAGGACCGAGGCGCCGGCATCGGTATTGCGACCGTTAGTTTCGTCGCCAGAACCTTTTCTTCTCCTGGTGAGCCGAGGCCTGGGCTAGTACACCGGCTGACGAAGACGCCATCTGGCTCGCATGGTCACCGATGTCAACAGGGCACTGGACGTGCTATCACGGACATCAGAGCCGTAGCCCCGAGCCGGTTGGGGCCGAGCGGTGGCGGGGTTAGGTGACGCTCGGTAGACACCTTGTGGGGGCCGAATACTGTGTCGTGGCTGGTCAGGCGGCGTTTCGGTATTCGTTGATGAGTCCGTCGCATTGGGGCGATTTCAGGACTCGGAGGTGGCGGTCTTTCACGGATGGCGGCGCTCTGGTTCCGAGTGGTGGTTTCTGGTCGAGGGAGCGGTGGGGTCGGTGCTCGTTGTAGTGCTTGATGTAGTCGACGACGAGCTGCTCTACCTGGTGTTGGTTCCAGATGATGGTGCGGTCGAGGAGTTCTCTGCGGATGGAGCCGATCCATCGTTCGGCGAAGGCGTTGGCCACGGGCGTGCGGATTGGGCTCTGGAGGATCTTGAGGCCTTCGGTTCGGAAGATCTCGTCGGGGGTGTCGATGAATTGGCTGCCTCGGTCTCGAACGAGGGCTCGTGTATCGGCGAGCTGGTCGGCGTG
>JAAETH010000428.1 GCA_024228575.1 Actinomycetes bacterium | reverse complement strand
GTCGACAACGTCGGAGCCGTACCGGACGGCCATTGCGCCGAACCCGGCCACGTCACCAGCCGGCCCCCGGTGCCGTCCTGGTCGACGATCAGCATGAACGACCCGCCGATCGTCTCGGAAGTTTCGTCGGTCGAACCGATCCCAGCGAACGACACAGTCACAGTCGCGGCCGTGAGTTGGATGCGCTGGTAGTTGCCGTTGGACATGTCGACAGTGACCGCGGCCCCGGTGGCGCCGTTGTCGTGGTACAACTCCCTGCCGCCGTCCTTCTGGGAAGCGGAGAACCGGGCCGACAGGTTCAGGGCCGCGAGCTGCCCTACGGCGTCTTGGATGGCTTCAACGAACCGGGCCATCAGGCAGCCGAGAACAAGCCCAGAACATTGACAGCAAAGTCAATGTTGCTACCGGTGGGGGTCACGGGGAGCCCGGTCGCGGTGTCCACATACAGCAGCAGCGGTGAGGTCGCCGCCACACCCGTGTTCTTGTAGAACACCAGAGCGTCGATCGCCGCACCCGCACCGACCGAGGCCCATGTGAAATCGGTGAAGTCGACCGCGCCCGACGCGATCGCACCCCCTGCCAGGTCGACAGTCGCGACCGGGGTTCCGGCGTCCGACAAGAACTCGTCGGTCACCAGGTTCACTGTGTACGCCGACGTGCGGAACCCGGCGCAAGCGATCGTGTCGGTATCCCAGTCGATCAGGGCACCGAGGTCCTTGTTCAGTCCTAGCGTGTACCAGCCGTTAGCCATTGAGATCTCCCTTACGCTGTAATCAGTCCGAGATTGACGAGTGCCGCGTGGACCCCCGCCGCCGACACGGCCACGCCGGTCTGCTGCGCCACTGGTGTGGTCCCGTAGAATCCTTGTTTGGCCGCCGACCCCCACTGGATTCCTACACCGAGAGGGTCGATGATCGTGTTCGTCGAGTTCCCAGAGGAATCGACGACACCCGCCACCGCATCGTCCTGGTCGTACTCGGCGCCACCAAGTTCGATCCAGCAGTCCTCAACCCCTGCCGCCAGATACACGTTGTTCCCTTGGAACCCGCGGAGCCCGGACACCCGTGTCCCGCTCTCGTTGATCTTCACGCCGAAGGCGATCCGGTTCTCGTGGAACTCGGCAGACTTCCCAGTGTCCTGGATCTGGCCGGTGATCTGCCCGACGATGTGGTTGCCGCCGGCCCACGGATTCGTGCCGCCCTCGTCGCCGAGCAGATCACGGATCAAGAAAATGGTGGTGTCAGTTGATGTGGTGGCGACCGCCTCGCAGTCGAACACCCACGGGAAGCCGAAGAGGCAAGATCGGGCGGTGACGTCGAACACAGCCGAACCCTCGGCTATGTGCAGATTCTCGAGCCACGTACCGGTCCATTGATGGCCGGTAGCCACGTACCCGGTCTCGTTGGTGTACTTCACGCACGCCACCGGATCGGTTGTGGCGTCCTCGGAGCGGAGGCCGACGTTCTCCCACAGGTAGTTGTTGGCCACCCGGTGAACCTGGATATACGGGTAGGAGGTGTTCACCGGCCGCCCCACGACGATGTCGGTGAACCGTTGCCAGTTCGACCCGGTGCAGTAGATCGCCTGCGCTCCCGTGCCCTTGATCGAGATGTTCTGCCAGTGGCCGTTGTTTGAGCCGTCGATGTTGAGCCCGACGTTCGCGGCGTTGTCGACACCGTTGCCCTCTAGGCGGAGGTGCCGGTGGGCACGCCACCCGAAGTTGTTCCCAACCCCCTCCCAG
>JAAETH010000427.1 GCA_024228575.1 Actinomycetes bacterium | reverse complement strand
TCAGCAGCGACATCCCTGAAGAGAAGGAGGACCGCCACGGCCTGTACATCACGGCCAAGGCCGGAACGAACGAATTCCAGTGGCCCATGACGTGGCCCGACGGACCCAAGCTGGTCGCCACCCACCTCCACGGCCGCCCCGGCGGACCGCTCGCCCTGCCCGGCACGTACTCGGTGCGCCTCGACGTGGGCGACTGGTCGCAGACCCAGTCGTTCAACCTCGTGAAGGACCCCCGCATCGACACATCCGACGAGGCGTTCGGCGCCCAGTTCGGCCTGCTGCGCGACATCCAGGACAAGCTGTCGTCGTTGGTCGAAGCGGTCAACGAAAGCCGTGCGCTGCGCAAACAGCTCGATGCGTGGAACGAGCGGCTGGGCGACGACGCCGCCGGCGTGGTCGAGTTGGCCACCTCGGTGAAGGAGCAGCTGGACACGGTGGAGGGCCAGCTGGTGCAGGCCGAACTCACGTCGCCTGGTGACAGCCTGAACTACCGCGAGATGTTGTTCGAGAAGTTGTCGGGGTTGACCCCGGTGGTGGCAAGCGCCGACCGCCCACCGACGCGTCAGTCCTTCCAGGTGTTCGAGAAGCTGTCGGGCCAGATCGACGAACAACTCGCTGCACTGGCCACGGTTCGAGACACAGACCTGGCCGAACTCAACCGACAGCTGCGCGACCTCGGGGTCGACATCGTTGGCATTTGATCGGCACAACCTTCCGATGGAAGGTGTTCGATGGAGATCCTGACCGCGCTCGGCGTGTTGGTGCTCGTCTATCTGGCGTTCACGATCTCTGCATCGGCGGGGCTGGGCGGTTCGCTGCTAATGGTGCCGACGCTGGCGCTGTTCCTCGGCTCGAAGGAGGGTGTTGCCCTCGCTGCGCTGCTGCTCGCGAGCAACAATGTGATGAAGATCATCGCCTACCGCAAGACGCTGCCGTTCAAGGCCGCCTCCGGCATCGTCGTGTTGATCGTGTTGGGCGCCGCGCTGGGTTCGACGCTGTTGGTGAACGCACCTCAGTGGGCTGTCACCATCGGGGTGATCACCATGTTCGTCGCATCTGTGGCTGCCGAGCGCTTCGAGATACGGCCGGCACGAGCCGGGTTTGCCCCATTCCTGGCGTTTGTGTCGGGTGCGTCCAGCGGGTTCTCCGGCACATCGGGGCCCCTGAAGGGTGTGGCCATCCGCAACCTCGCCCTCGACCGACGCCACTTCGTGGGCGCCGCGTCGCTTGCATCGTTTGCCGGTGATGCCACCAAGACGGCCATCTTCGCCGACGCAGAACTGCTCGGAACAACATCGGTCCTCATGGCCATCGCCGCCATACCACTGATGGCGCTCGGCACATGGACCGGCAGTACCGTAAACGAGCGGGCCGGCGAACGCACCTTCGCCGTCCTCTTCTGGGCCGTGATGGTCGGCTATTCGGTGCGCCTCGGCATCCTCCTGCTGTGAGGACGGTCACGGCCGCCTCAGCCGGCGCACATCTTCGCCGTCGATCAAACCCACCAGCGATGGGCCTGGCGCCGACAAGTCGAGCTACCTTTGCACAGATGGAAGAGGCCGGTCCGGACACACGCGACGTTTCGGCAGCCGAACACCCCCAGCGCAGGCCAGAGCTCGAGTATCTGTTCTCGGCCAGCGCTGCGCGTGCCGACGCTGCTGGCGGTGGCCCTGGCGGCGAGGTCGAGTTCGTCGTGTTCGTCGTCGACAGCTCGGG
>JAAETH010000426.1 GCA_024228575.1 Actinomycetes bacterium | reverse complement strand
GTTGACAGCTTCGTCCGTGATCGTCGGCTCCTGGACAACGCTCGTGGCCGTGGATCGGGGCTCGGCGGTCGGCGTCACGATTGTGCTGTCGTCGGAATCGACGGCACTGTTCTCGGTGCTGTCGGGTAGCAGGAACCAGCCAGCTGCGGCAACAACCAGGAAGATCGCGCCGGCCGTCCACAGCGTCCAGTTGCCCTTCCTGGCGTCTGAGGTCGTCGGTTCGACCGGATGAACCTCCTCGACGACCCGTGTGTTGCCGAGGGACACAAAGGCATCGGTGCCGCTTGGGCTGCGCATCACCAGATGTGTGTCGGTGACTGCGTGGGCGTGGTACCGATTGGAGGGGACGAGCCGACCGATGACACGTCCGTCCGCGTCAAACACTTCGCTGGCGACGGTGACATCGAAGAACAGGCCGGGTTGGCTGGGCATCGTGACTTCCAATCAGTCCGTTGAGGCCGGCGGTTTGAGCATGACCTCGAAAGTAGCCCCTCCCCACCCGCTCACCTGATCCCGGCCTTCGATTGATACCTGCTCGATGCCCTGCGGGATTTCCACACCGTCGAGCGAGCGGGTGAAGGGCTGCTCGGTGGCGTGGTCGTGGGTCAGGACGCGGATACCGAGTTCGCTTCCGTCGGGAGTCAGGATGCGCCACGCATCGGCATAACGTTGCGGCGTGTCATAGGGCGAGCTGAGAGTCACATGGAACGTCCACGTGGCGTCGTCGTCCTGTTCTACCTCGGCGTCGACAACGTCCGGGAAGAGTTCGTCGGAGCCGGCATCGACACTCTCGTGCTCTGAGCCGATGAGTTCATCCCCCGTTGAGGGTTCGGTGCGGTCACCGCCGCACGCGGCCGTGAGCAGGACGATGGCCAAGGTCATGGCGGCCGGAATGCGCACGGCCACATGATGCCCGATAGCGGCCGTCGGCGTTGGGTGATCGGGCAGGGATTGTGTTCCGCGAAACACACCAGGCCGTTGCCATCGAGTCGACACTTCAGGCGATCAGGGCCACTGCCGAATCTCGCTGAGCTGACGGTCTCGCAATACAGTCGTTTCCATGACTGCGGTTGGTGATCTCGAGACACGTCTGCGCAACGCCTGGCTCGGCCGCATCAGCGGCTGCATGCTCGGCAAGCCCGTGGAGATACTGTCGATGCGCGATGGTCACGCGGCGCTCGCCGACTATCTCGCCAGTGCCGGAGTTGATCAGCTGCGCGACTACGTACCGCTCGTGCCCGACACGCTGGTGGCGCGCCTGTTCCCCGAGACCTGCCTTGGCCAGATCTCGTGTGCCATCCCCGACGACGACATCAACTACACCGTGCTCGCCCTCATGCTGATCGAGCAGCGCGGCATCGACTTCACGACCGCCGACGTCGCACGGACGTGGCTAACCCTCCTGCCCGGTGGCATGACGTTCACGGCCGAACGCGAGGCATATGTGCGCTTGCTTGGCGACGCAGGCACCGGCTTCACCTTTGGTGCACCTCCGGCGTTCGATCTCTCCGAGTGCAGCGACAACAGCTTCAACGACTGGATCGGCGCCCAGATCCGAGCCGACCTCTACGGCTGGATCGCCCCTGGCCGGCCCGATCTCGCCGCCGACCTTGCAGCACGCGACGCCAACCTGTCGCACCGCGGCGAGGGTGTCTATGGCGCCCAGTTCGTCGCCGCTGCGGGCGCGTGCTTGGCCGGTGGAGGCGAAATCGATGAAGCCATCGAGGTCGCCCTGTCGACCCTCCCAGCGGACTCTGCGTGTGCCAGTGCCGTGGACCTCGGTCGCCGGGTCGCGGTGGCCGGCGACGGTCCAGCTGAGATCCATCGGACTTACGAAGGCATGTCGCCCGTCCACACCGTCAACAATCTCGCCCTCGTGGCCTGGGGTCTTGTGCGCGGTGCCGACGATTTCTCGACCGCCATCGGCGACACGGTGGCAGCGGGTTGGGACACCGATTGCAACGGGGCCACGGTGGGTGCTCTGTGGGGTCTCACCGGGAGGCCGATTCCCGAGCATTGGACCGGACCCTGGGACGGGCGCGTGCAGACCAGCCTCGCGGGTGTGGGCGAACTCCAACTCGATGACCTTGTCCGACGCACGCTGGTGGTGTGTCAGATCTGAGCGACCCACGTGTGGTCAGCCTTTCGGTCGATCGGGCCAGACCACATCGACCACCAGACCCCGATGGTCGCTGGCGACGATGCCGGTTCGTGGCTCGTGGAATGCAAGTTGGGCATCCAGGACCCGACCGGCATCGCCCTCGCGAAGGAACGGATCTCCGACGAATACATAGTCGATGCGCTTGCGCGGGATGTTCAGGCCTTCAGCGATGTAGTTGTCGCGCCAGTCCTGGGTCAAACCTTCTCCCGTGCCGGCCACCCGCCAGGCATCCTGGTAGAAGGTGGTGCGATCGTCGAAGCTCGTCAGGCCACACAAGAAGCGGATCTCGTCGCTGTCGGGCTCGGCGTTGAAGTCGCCACACAACAAGGGGGGCATGCCGGTGCGGCGTTGCCCGAACCCGCGGTGGTCGTCCTTGGTGCCGCGTGCCTGGCCGATGATGTCGTCGATGGCCAAGACCTGCATCCGTCGGTGCAGCCCGTGGGATGGCGCCGGGGCCAGATGTGTAGAGAATATGTCGAGGCCCGCAGTCGAGACCTGCAACAACTCCCATGGGACGCTGTTGACGATGGGATCGCTGTCGTCGTAGGTGGGCAGTCGATGCACGCTCTGACCATCGATGGGCCAGCGCGACAAGATGGCAGAACCGAACTCGGCACCGGGTTCGCGGGACAGCGTTCCCTGCACGCCGTGGCCGCCGAACGTCCATTCCATCGGTGTGTCGAGAGCTTCGACGATCTGATCGGCGCTGTTCGGCGTGCGTCCGCTCTGCCACACCTCCTGCAGACACACGACGTCGGGTTGGAGGTGATCTATCCATGAGACGATCTCGGATTGTCGCCGGTCCCAATCCGGTTCGAGCAGCGATCCGATGTTCAGCTGACAGATCCTGAGCTGCCCACCTGTCACTCGTGCCCGGTGATCGCTCATCGGTAGAGGCTCACCATGTATTGCCCGCCACCGGGATCGACCCGGGCGTTGAGATCGAGGCCCGGATGTAGTCGCGAGAGCCGGTCGACGAGCCAGTGGGCCGCCGCATCGGCGTCGTCTTCGGTGAGGCAGCGTGCCATGACCTCACGCCCACCCTTTCGTTCCAGCCGATCGGCCGTGGCGATGATCGGTGCCGGGTCGATGACCAGCAGATCGTCAGGCCACGCAACGACCGGCTCGTTTGCACCCTTGCCCGTGTTGCATCCGACGTGGGCCAGGCGCTCGTCTGGTTGCTCGGCCTTGCTGCGCTTGTTCTTCCTCGCCTTGGCCTTCGTGATGCGTGCATCGATGCTTGCACCCCGTGGGTCGCTCGAAGGCATGTCGCGGTCGACGACCTCGTCGCACAACCAGCATCTCCACCCGTCGCGGTCGCCGATCTCGTCGAGTCGGCTCATGGTCGGTTCGCCTCAGAAGTCACTCCCGCGACCATAGCTGGAGTGACCTAGTCGGCACCCCGGCCCTCGTCGTAGTGGCTGGTCCCGACCTGGACCAGTCGGGTGCGCCGTGCATGACCCGGTCGCCGACCATCAGCGTTCGGGTGGGTGCCCCGCCGATGGCATCGAACCGACGGATCCGGCGAGCCACACCATCGCGTCCATGTCGAGTGAGGCGATGTCGGCCTTTGCTCATCGCGCCGGTCAGAGGTGTCTCACGAGCTTCCCCTTGGGCTGTGGATGGCTCAAGAATCGGGGCCCGAGAGTGATGGCCAACTGGAAGGGTCGATCGATGGTTCCTCACTGGATCGAAGGCGGTCCCTGTTGCGCTTCTAGGGCAGATAGTCGGAGAAGCGGGGGGCGTACTCCTCGAGGTCGACCTGTGCTCCGTTGGCCGCGTAGCTGATGGCGTGATACCAGCCGCACAACATCGTCAGATCCAGCAGTTCGGCCTCTGACAGAGTCGACGTGAGGTCGGCGTACAGATCGTCCCCGAGCCTCGCGTCGTCGTGGAGTTGGTCGGCAGCGGTGATCAAGAGGCGGTCTCGGTGATCGGTCCAACAGGGGTCGTCTGGCGAACCGTGGGTGAGTGACGAGACCTGGCTCGGGCTGAGCTTCGCCGCCTCAGCGAAGATTGCGACGTGAACGCCCCATTCGTACTCACACTTGCATCGCACGCAGGTTCGATCGATGAGGATCTCGCGGTCCCGTAGCGAAAGGGACAGCCTGTTGGAGAGTTCGTAGCTACCCCAACCAAACATGGCCTCGGCCATGGGCAGGTTCCTGACGAAGGTGCGGAACAGAAGGATCGGGGGGATTCCCTCCGGCATCATCTTGCGGAGTTGGCTCGCAGTGGCTGGGTCGTAGGGCTGAGAAGCGGGTTCTATCCGTGGCATTGAGTTCCTTGGGGTAGCGTTTCGGTAACCGAAACGACGGTCGAGACCGAAACCTATCGTTTCGAATATCGAAACGCAATGTATGGAGAGTTCACCATGTCCCTGGTGCCCAAACCCGGCAAGCCGGTGCGAGGCTCTACGACGGGGCGGCCGGTCATGGCCGCCCTCGATCTTCTCGGGCGCCGCTGGGCGCTACGACTGATCTGGGAGCTGCGCGATGGGTCCATCGGCGCCCGCGATCTTCGCCAACGATGTGACGGCATGTCTTCGAGCGTCCTCTACGACCGGCTGAAGGAACTCGGCGAGGCAGGCCTGGTCGAAAAGGACGACGAAGGTGGCTACCGATTGTCAGAGATCGGGTCCGCCCTCGGGGCTGCGATCCTGCCGCTGATTCGGTGGTCAAGCGATTGGGACGCCTCCCAGAATCGCCATTGAGGTGCTCACGGAATCCCTTTTTGTTGCCTTGGGAGGCGGCGAGGGCGGCTCGTACGCGACGAGTTCTGGATAGCGAGACCGGGCGCGGTTCGCTCCGCCCTTCTACTTGGCCTTGCGGTAGCCTTTTGCAGCGCCGCCGAGAGCATCGGTCTCTCCGCTGAACCGGCTGAGGCCATAGTCCTTGGCCGCCGCGGTGACGTTGTCGATCGAACTGGGCGATGGATCGGCGGGCCCTGGTGTGATGTGGTCGCCGCGCATCGTCCGGAGCCTCTTGGTCGCCCTGGTCATCTTGTCGCTCGGTCGTGGAGACGTCTCGGGGCCTTCGTCGGCGGTTCTCTTTGACCCTGCTCGTAGCTTCCTGAGAAATGCCACCATGACCCGAGCATAGATGTGTGGAGCAGTCCAGATATGTCGCGAACCTTCCGTTGCCCCTGGGGTCTCGATGCGATCTCAACCCAGGAATCTGTCAGCGATCGCTGCGACGATGGCCGGCGGGTCATCCCATGCGGGGTTGTCGTCGCGGGGCATGTGGAATACGAGGTCGGTGAATCCCAGCTCTGTGTAGCGGCCGACGAAGTCCTCGAACGCGGCCAGACTGGCCAAGGGGCGGGCTTCGGTGTTCCCGATCAAGTAGATCCGATCGATGGCGCTCGGGTCGCGACCGAACTCGATGCAGTGATCCTCGAATCGTCGAGCTTGCTGGGCGACGATGTGCTCGGTTCCATCCGATGAGAGATCGTTGCCGCTGGTGTCGCCGAAGGTGATCCACGCGTCGGCGTGCTCGGCAGCGATGCGAAGTGCTCGTCGTCCACCGGCTGCGATGGCGATCGGTAGGCGGGGATTCTGGATGCAGCCCGGTAGGAGTCGAGCTTCGTTCAGTTCGTAGAACGTTCCGGCATGATTTTGTATCGCCCCGGTGAGCAGGCCGTCGAGAAGGTAGGCGGCCTCCGACAGCCGGTCTATGCGCTGTGTCGGGGTGAACGGTGGCTGTCCCAGAACAGTGGCGTCGAAGCCACCTCCGCCGGCGCCCAATCCCAGTGTGATTCGCCCCGACGAGATGTGATCGATCGTCATCGCGTCCTTGGCGAGCGTCAGCGGATGGCGAATGTTGAGGTTCGAGACCATCGTGCCGAGCCGGATTCGCTGCGTGCTGGCGGCTAGACCTGCCAGCCATGGGTAGGTGGCATGCCAGGGAAGGTCCTGGTAGTGCCGCCATGTGAGGTGGTCGTACACCCAGACGTGGTCATAACCCAGAGACTCCAACCGTTGGGCGGCGCTCACGGTCTCGTCCCATGGATCTGTCGGAATGAGCAGGACTCCGATGCGCATGATCAGATCGTAGGAGGTGCTTTGATCTAGCTTCGACGTATGGCCAGGTACGACGTTCACCCTGCGGTAGCCAGGATTCTGTCGGTCGAGGGGAATCGGGATCTGCTCGACACGCTCGTCGACCTTCCGGGCTCCGACTTTCGATCCTTCATGTTGGAGGTCGCGGCCAGGCGGGCTGAGGTGGTCGAGCCGACCCAGCTCGTGCATCAGTACACCACGGATCGTTTCGTTGCCCCAGGTGAGGTCGATCCGGTTCGCTTGGCCGGCCTCGAGGCCATGGCCCTCGAGTCGGTCGAGCACGAGTTCGAGCCCATCCAGCTTTCGCCCCTGGTCCCGGCCGGTATCCACCGGTCGATTGGCGGGATCTCTCAGGACAGCGTTGTCACCACGGTCCGATCCACAGAAGTGGCTGCCGACCCGACAACCGCTCTGGCACTTGAAGCGGCCAGGCGCCGAATCGCGATGTCGGTGGAGGAACGGCGAGTCCCCATTCAGCTAGCCGGCATCAGTCGCGTGACGCGTGGTCAGAAGTTCGACGGACCGCGATCGTTCTCGCACTTCTCCATTCTCGGTGTGGCGACCGCAGGCAGGGCCCAGGCCTCGCTGGACTTCGAAGTCGACGCCCTCGTCCACCATGTCGCGACCATGGCTCAGGTGGTAGAGCGGTGGGGTGTTGATGGCGTCGAGGCGTTGATCAGTGACTTCGCTGACGGTGATGTCTCCGTCGCCGAGGTCGTGGTCGAGCGGCTCAACTCAGCGGGTGTCACCGCCGAGATCGACGATGAGCGGACCGCGGGTCGCGGCTACTACGACAATCTGTGCTTCAAGCTGCATGCCGTCGATGGGGGCCAGAAGATCGAGTTTGGTGACGGGGGAGTGGTGGACTGGACGCAGCAGCTCCTGGCAGATCGCAAGGAACGATTCGTCGCCAGTGGTATTGGCCTGGACCGTCTCGCCATGTTTGGTATGACCGACGACTGACGATAGATCGCGAACCTGATGATCTCCACCGGTGGCGGTGGGAAGCCGCCCACGGATTCGGAGGTGCGGCGAGCTGAGGGTTCAGCGCGAACGACGGGCTGCTCTGAAGTCTGGATCACGGCGTTCGATGAAGGCTGCGATTGCTTCCTTGTGTTCGGGAGACTCGTAGGCGCGCCGTAGAGCCTCGCTCTCGCGGGCCATCACGACGTCGAGGTCGTCCTCGGTGGCATTCAGCGTGAGCAGTTCCTTGACCGAGCGGACGATCTCGAGTGGGTTCTCGGTAATCGAACGCAGGCATTGGGTGGCGATGGCGATCAGGCTGTCGCCGGGCACCGCCTTGTCGACCAGCTTGATCTCGGCTGCCTCGGTACCGAGGACGGTTCTGCCGGTGAGGGCGAGCTCGGTGGCCGTCCCGAATCCGCACCGGAGGGTGAGGAACTTCGAACTGGCCAACTCGGGCACAACACCCATCTTCACGAATCGTGCCGAGAGCTTGGCGTCGTAGGCAGCGATGAGAAGGTCGCAGGGCAGAACCTGGGTCAGGCCGACACCGATGGCTGGTCCGTTGATAGCTGCGACGATGGGTTTGGACTCGCGTATGAGCCGAACCCAGTTCCCCATCCTCGGCGTGTCTCCGACCGATCCATCTGACTGGGCCTTGAACACGTCCTCGATGTCGGCACCTGCGCAGAACCCCCGGCCCGCTCCGGTCAGGAGAATGCCCTCGATGTTGTCGTCGGCATTCGCCTTGCGAATGGCATCGGCCATCTCGGCGCCCATTTGATACGTCCATGCATTCAGCCGCTTTGGCCGGTTCATGGTGACGGTGAGGATGCCGTCGTCTAGGTCTGTGAGGATCTGCTCATATTCCATGTTCGTTCACGAACGCTACCCGAACCGGCGTTCGCGGACCGCTTCTGGGCGAACATGGATTGGTTTGTGTCCGCCGCTGAGGCCCCCGATGAGTCGAGGGAACGCGGAGTATGGTTCGATCATGGATCGACCTGTGAGCGGCAAGTGGTTGGAAGAACTGACCCCTGGGCTGGTGATTCACCATGCCATCAGACGCACCATCACCGAGGCCGACAACGTCCTGTTCACCTCGATCACGATGAACCCAGCATGGCTGCACCTCGACTTCGACTACGCAGCCAACGAAACCGAGTTCGGCAAGCCGCTGGTCAACTCGATGCTGACCGTCGCAACAGTCATCGGCATCAGCGTTCATGAGACCACGCTCGGCACGACTGTCGCCAATCTGGGGTTCAGCGAGGTCGTTTTTCCGGCGCCGATGTTCCACGGTGACACCCTGCGCGTCGAGACGGAGGTGACGTCGGCTCGCGAGTCGAAGAGCCGTCCGACCCAGGGTGTTGTGACCTTTGAGCACCGGGCCTACAACCAGGACGACGTGTTGGTGTGCAGGGCTGTGCGTGACGCCCTGATGCTCAAGCGCCCAAGCTGACGATCCGGCGCGCTTGGGTTGCCAACGGTTCATCGACCATCTGGCCCTCGAAGTCGATAGCGGACACACCGCCCGCGACAGCCTCCTCGTAGGCGGCGAGCAGACGACGTGCCCGTTCGACCTCTTCTGGCGACGGGATGAACGCGTCGTTGGCAATGGTCACCTGGCTCGGGTGGATACACAACTTCCCGCCATAACCCAGAGCCCTGGCCTCGGCCGATTCCCTGGTGAAGCGATTGTCGTCGCGGAAGTTGGTGACCACCTGGTCGAGCGTGGGCACCCCGGCCAGACGCCCGGCGAGTGCCACCTGCGAACGTGCGTAGAGCACCTCTTGGTTGTTTTGCGTGCGGACCCCTCCCATGTCGGCGATGAAGTCCTCGGCACCGAAGTAGGCGGCGATCACCTGTGGGTGAGCCAGAAAAGAACGCGCGTCGGCGACACCCAGAGCGGTCTCGATTCCAGCGATGATGCCGAGGTCGGGCAGCCCGGCTGCCGAGAGCATTCTGGCTATCTCGTCGAGTCCTTCGACCGTTTCGACCTTTGGTATCACGACACCCGCCAGCTCGGGCACCAGTCCCTCGGCGATGTCGTCGGCGAACCAGTCGCTGGTCGGCCCATTCACCCGGATCGTCACAGCACAACCCTTTGCCGCCAGCTCGGGGGCGATCGATCGAGCGTTGGCTCTGCCCTCGGCTTTGGCGTTGGGTGGTGTGGCGTCCTCGCAGTCGAGCACGACGGCGTCGGCGCCGCGTTCGGGCAGCCTCGCCATGAAGTCGGGACGCACGGCTGGGGCGAACAGGAGTGAG
This sequence comes from Actinomycetes bacterium, assembly GCA_024228575.1. GTDB lineage: Bacteria > Actinomycetota > Acidimicrobiia > Acidimicrobiales > Poriferisodalaceae > JAAETH01. The sequence continues at coordinate 84,526 of JAAETH010000426.1, read as the reverse complement.
CGGAGGCGATTCGGGGCTGGATCTGTCACGCCGACAGACTAGGCCTCGGCGACAAGCTCGAAGCCGCCGACGGTTTCGGACCTGCCGTTCACGATGACGTCCATGGTGTGCCATCCGGGGTAGTGAGTGCGCGTAGTCTGCTGGGCCACGGAGATCGTCTTGCGGATGACCCTGATCTCGCCGGGTGGCACCTCCAGCTCAGCACCCTTGAAGACCTTTGGCCGTGCAGATCCGTCGGCCTTGACGAAGTGCACTCCCAGATCGACGAGTGCGGTTGCGACCTGATCGGACGGGTTCAGCAGTTCGACAGCAACCGAGACCTTCGACCCGATCTGGACCGTTTCGGGATGGAAGGTGACGGCCGCGACCTGAAGAGGTGAAACGTGACCGAACCCCAGTACGTCGAGTGCTCCGGCATGTCCTTGTTTGATGAGCGTTCGCAGCCCATGACGGATCAAGCGCCGGCGCGGTTCGGTCGCGTCGACCATCCATCGTCTCGCCGTCTCGACGACCGCGTCTGGGTGGTCCTTGGCGATGTCGTTCAGGTTGTTGGCAACGGAGCGGCGGACGTACTCGGACTGGTCGTCGCGCAGTTGCTCCAGGAGATCGAGCACCGGTGAGGGGTCTTGCTGGAAACGTTTGAGGCGAGGTGCCCACGGCAGGCGGGGGCGTGTTCCCTCCGAGACCAGTCGGCGGATGTCTTCGTCGGGATCGTGTGCCCACTCTGCGAGTACTGCGAGGGTGCGTTCCTCGTGTTGTTCGAGGTAGGCCCTGATGCTGAACTCTGCGGTGAACAACCTGGTCAGTTCGCGCTGGAGTTCCATGGAGGCGTCGAAGTGATCGAGCCCGTGGTCGGCGACGAAGTAGACGGCCGGCAGGTGCACGAATGATGCCATCGGGTGATCGCCCCGCTCGGGCCACTCGTCGAGTGTTTCGGTGAGGATTGCGATTGCTTCGGACCTGTCTTCGGGGAGGAAACGAGCCATTCCCGCGGCGATGCGCCGAGCGCGCGGCGTCAGCTCCAGGTCATCGAAGCCGTCAGCGCAGAACTGCTGGAACGACAGTGTGTCGAAGTCGCTGCGAACCCGAGCAATCTGGGCCGCAATCAGGTCGATCATCTCGGGACCGAAGCCCTCTTTTAGTGTCTCTGCCATGGGTTCAGTTCAGTTGAAGGTTTCTATTGCCGTCGAGACGAACTGGCTCCATATGCCTCAAGCGGAGCCGGTCCGGGGTGTTGTTGCGTCGAGTACCGAAACAAATCTCATCGCATCGCTCGGCGCGATGATTCCGACGGGTATGCCATCGACTGTGGCGACGGCGCGATGGTCCCCCTTGCGGTCGAATCGTTGCAACAGCTCGAGCACGGTGGAATCGGGTGACACCACGATCAGGGTTTGGTTGTCCTTGGCGATGCTCGACACCCACGTGGTGTCCCAGAGCTTCTGCTCCACCCGGTGGAGATCGGCAACCGAGACAGACCCGACCAGGTGTCCGTTGTCGTCAACCACCGGATAGGTCGCGTGGCGCGGTCCCGTGAGGAGCAGTTCGGTGAACTCGGTGAGTGACGCGTGTCCGTGCACGGTCAGCGGGTTCGCGGTCATGATCTGGCGTACGGTCACGTCGGCCAGTGGTCTGGCGCGGCGGACGTAGTCGACCTCGGCGCCTGCGGCTTCGCGGATGAACCATCCGAGGACGATGAACCACAACCCGGCCGATGCTCCGAGGGCGAGCACCTCGAACAATCCGAGGAGAGCCAGGGAGCCACCGAGTATCTTGCCCAGGCGCGCCGCTGCGATGGTCGCCTGGACCTCGCTGCCCGTCCTGTGCCACAGGTAGGACTGATAGACCCTGCCCCCGTCGAGAGGAAAGGCCGGAATCAGGTTGAACACCGCGAGTGCGACATTCATCAGGCCCAGCCAAAGAAGTGCCGATCGGGGCACACCTTCGACGAGCACGCCGGTCGCCACGAAACCAACACCGAGGCCGAGGCTGACCGCTGGGCCGGCGATGGCGATGCGAAAGGCGCTCGCGGCGGACGGCACCGGCGACTCGAGCGATGCGACACCACCAAATATCCACAGCGTGATATTCGAGACCTTGACACCCTCGTGCTGGGCTACGAGGGAGTGGCCGAACTCGTGGGCCACGAGCCCGGCGAAGAAGAGCAGTGTCGTCAGGATTGCCCAAACCCAGTGCTCGATCTCACCCCCGCCCGAAGCAGCGCTCGGTAGAACGTTCTCGGCCAATGTCCACGCGATTGCGGCGGCGATCAACAGGACGCCCCAGTTGAGCCGTACGGCTATCCCGTGGATGCGCGCTATGACAAAGCCGCTCATGTCACGGGCGGATTGACCACTACCACAGGCGTTGTCGAATCGCGAACGACCGAGGTGGTGACGCTTCCCATGACCAGGCGACGCAGGCCCGAACGTCCGTGGGTCGACATCACGATCAACGAGGAATCACCTGCCGCACTCAACACCGCCGCGGCTGGATGATCACCGTGCAGCACCTCCCAGCCGGCCCCGTGGGCCTCGGCGCGGCGGCGCACGTACTGCGATTCTCGACCCGCAATCTGAGGGCCGAGCGCCTTGGTTGCGGCGTCGATGTCCTCCTGGGAAATGACGCTCACGACCAGCAATGGGATTCCGAGCATCTTCGCCCATGTCTCTGCGAGGGGAAGTGCTGCCTCCGAGAGAGCAGAACCATCGATCGGTACTACGACGGTCTCGAGCTCGCCCATCGAGTGCTCGAAGTGAGGTCCGATGAGCATGGTCGGACGATGGCTTCCCCTGACGACATGTTCGGCTGCGGAGCCGACGTATCCGTCGTGCAGCAGTGGTGACGTCGAGGTGGCCATCACGATGATGTTGGACTCGGTCGACTCGGCGGCGATCGCTTCGGGGGCGTGTGGCTCGACCACGATCCGCGGCCTGACGTCGAGACCGGGATGGGCGCTGGCTATCTCGGCGGAGCATCCGTCGAGGTATGCCATCTGGGTATCGACATCGACCTCGGTCTCGACCGCGCTGAAAAGGGTCAGCTTCGCCTGGGCTGATACCGCGAGTTCGACGGCCGGGGTAATGGCCCGGTCGGCCTTGGGATGTCCGCTGAGCGGGCAGATGATCGCGGTGGTCGACATGACCCCACGATGGCGGCGAACCCAACGATCAAATAGGGACCAATGACAGTGATTAGTCGCTCGGGACGATCCAGCGGACCGTCGATCCCTCAGGTGATGTACCGAAGTCGAAGGTGCCGCCGTGGGTCAACGCCCGCCGCTGCATGTTCAACAGGCCATTTCCCCGGAACTCGTCCTGGTGCTCTTCCGTGGCGCGGGCGCCCCTACCGTTGTCCGACACTTCGAGGGTCACGCGGTCTTCGTCGACGTTGACGGCGATCATTGTGGCGGTCGCTTCGGCGTGATGGGCCACGTTCGCGAGTGCCTCTCGAAGTGTGGCGGCCATGTCTCGTTGGATCGCGGAGGTGACCGTCATTGCATTGTCGCTTCGGTTCACGACGACATCTGGGTCGAAGCCGAGGCTTGCGGACACCGATCTGGTGATCTCGTCGATCGCGTCTGTCAACTGGTCGGTGGGCTGGTGCAGTTCGAAGATGGCGTGTCTCAGCTGGGCGATGGCAACGTCGATGCCGTCGACGCATTGGGTGAGAGTTGCCCTCACAGCCTCGTCGGCAACCCCCTCTACCGTCGCATGAAGGGTCATGCCAGTGGCGAATAGCTGCTGGATGACGGTGTCGTGCAGGTCGCGGGCGATTCGATCGCGGTCGTCCATGATCCGTAGGCGGGCTTGGGCAGCAAAGAGCTGGTGCTCCGCGTGGTGACGTGCGACGGCATATCGGATCGACCGTCCTGCGGAGTCGGTATCGACGGTCTGCTTGAACAGATAGTCCTGGGCGCCGTGATCGACCGCCTGGACCGCGACCGCTGGATCGTCGTAGCCCGTCAATACGACGATGGGTGCTGCGGGAGACGCCGCGACGATGCGGTCGATCGAATCGAGGCCCTCGGAGTCGGGCAGTGACAGGTCTAGAAGGATGCAGTCATACGCGCCCTCGTCGAGTGAAGCGAGAGCTCCGGCGAGATCGGCAACGTGCTCGACGTGGAAACTCGTCGACGTGTCACGGTCGAGAATGCGATTGAGTGAACGTGCATCGATCTCGTTGTCCTCGACGAGGAGAACCCTCAGCTCACTCAGACCCTTCATCGAGAAGGAAGTGTGGCGGTGTGAAACCAGAAATCGTCGATTTGACCGATCACCTCGATCCATCCGTCGAGGTCGGCGGGTTTGGTGATGAACGCGTTCGCCCCAGCCTCGTAGGCTGAGCGCACATCGGTCTCGTCCGACGATGAGGTCATGACGACCGCGGGAATCCGCTTGAGTTCGGGCACCGATGTGCGATGCACCAACAGGTCGATTCCATCGGTGCCAGGCAGATGCAGGTCGAACAACAGCAGGTCGGGAAGATCGCTGTCGTCGATTCCCGACATCAGCAAGCCCACCGCCTCATCACCACTCGATGCGGTCTCGAAGACATGTTCGAGACCGAGGCGGTGAGCAGCGCGCACCAGCGCCCGAATATCCAGTGGATTGTCGTCCACTACGAGCATCTTCTTTCCGGTCATGAGCGCGCTCCCCTAAGCGTGAACGAGAACTCCGAGCCCGATTCCCCATCGGAGTTCACACCTATCGATCCACCGTGCCTCTCGACGATTCGTTGACAGATCGCAAGTCCGAGACCGGTGCCGCTGTACCCGACATGTCCCCGTCTGAAGAGGTCGAACACCCGCGTTTGTTGATCTGGTGGAACCCCGATGCCGTTGTCGGCGAGATGGATCTTCCACTTGTTGCCTTCGGCGGCTGCCCAGACCGAAACCTTCAACGGTCTGTTGGTGGATCGGTACTTGATGGCGTTTTGCACCAGGTTCGAGATGAGCTGCCTGAGCTGGACACGGTCGCCTGAGACGTGAGGCAAATCGCCCACAGTGAAGGTCACGTCATCGGCCAACCGATACTTGTGTTCGTCGACGACATCGTGAACCAGTTCAGCGAGGTCGACGCGGGCGTCGACCGACGATCCGGTTCGTTCCACTCGCGAGTACGACAACAAACCCTTGATCAGCTCGTCCATGCGTTCGACGCCGTCGAGAACGTAGTGACGAAGGGTGTCGGCCTCCTCGTCGAACACATCGCCGACAGTCTCTCGAAGGTGTTCGTCGAGCAATTCGAGGCCCTGGCGGACGTTGCGGAGCGGGCCCTGCAGATCGTGTGAAGCAATGTAGGCAAACTGCTCGAGGTCTCGATTCGAACGTGCCAGCTCGGCCATGGAAGCCTCGAGTTCAGCCGTCCTTTGTTTCACGCGGTGTTCGAGGGTGTCGTTTGCATGACGCAACATCTGCTCGATGCGTTTGCGTTCGGTCAGGTCGTGCAGAACACCGGTGAACAATCGCCCCATCGGTGTCTCGGTCTCGCTGACTGCGAGTTCGACCGGCACGAGGTGCCCATCGGCGTGCAGCGCCTCGACCTCGCGACCGATTCCGATGATGCGCGCGTCATGGGTCGTGAGGTATCGCCCGATGTATTCGTCGTGCATCGAGCGGTAGGGCTCTGGCATCAGCTCTGAGACATTGCGGCCGGCCAGCTGGCTGGGCTCGTATCCGAGCACGCTAGATGTCGCCATGTTGGCTTGCAGGATGATGCCAGCCTCGTCGATGAGAACGATTGCATCGACAGCTGTCGCCAGGACGCCGGCCCAGAGCTCTTCGCCGTGATCGGAGGTGCCGGCCGCCTTCAAGCTACCGTTCCTTCGAGACTCTCGGTGACGATGTGTCGCACAGCGACATCTCGGCAGTCGACCTTGGGACGACTCGTGTCGATGCTGATCGCCTGAGGCCAATCGTCACGGCGTTTCGACATGTGGTCGACGATCTCCGGTGTTGCGTCGCTGATGGTCCACGGCGACGCGAGCCTCCTGGTTATCCGCTCCTTCGCGATGGTGGGCGTGAGATGACATTCGAGCTCGACGATCTTCGCCCCGGCATCACCGCCCACCCTTCTTGCCATCTCGCGGTGGGTGTCGAGCGACCAGGAAGCGTCGAGAACCACGCTCTCACCGCGCCCGAGCAGGGCGCTCGCCTCGTCGACGAGTTCCCGGTACGTGAGCTCCGTGTTTTCGGGTGTATAGATTCCCTCGTCGGGTTCTGCCATCGCATGTTCGGCACGCGATCGTCCCGACACGTCTTTTCGGATCTCGTCGGTGTTCAGGACGGTCCATCCCATGGCTGCGCCGATGGCTTCCGCGAGAGTCGACTTGCCGCTTCCGGGCCCACCGCCGACGAGAGTCAGTCGCGGCTGAGCCCTGACCAGGTGTGCCTGGCATTGTGCAATGTGGCCGCGGGCGGCCGACAGGTGTTCGGGGTCGCGGGTCTGGACGTACCGGATTGCCCAGATCTTGGCCCTGACGAGGGCGCGGTAGGCCACATAGTGATGGGCAAGTGATGCCGGGTGGTTCTCGGCCGAGAACTCCTGGTAGTAGCGAAGCAGCCTGGCGGCAGCATCGGGCCCCGCCAGCCGTTCGATATCCATGACTAGGAACGCGATATCGGCAAGGACATCACCTTGGCGCAGCGACTGGTCGAACGCGAGGCAGTCGAGAATCCGGGGACCGTCGGTCAGCACGAAGATGTCGTCTGCCATCAGGTCGCCATGTCCGTCGCGCGCCAATCCGGCGGCGATTCGTTGCTCGAACAGTTGATGCCTTCCGTCGATGTAGCAGCGGGCCATGGACTGGATCTGCTCGACGTCGGAACCGTCGAACACGCCGGCCGCGACCAGATCGCCGAGCTCGTCGATGTTGTTTTGCCACCGTGTCCATTCGTCCGCGGGGCCTGCGCAGGCCGCGGCGATCTCGTTCGGTTCGAGCGAGGCATGGAAACCGGCAACAGCCTTTGCGACCGAGCGCAATGCCTCGTCGGCCTCGGTGGTTGCGAGAAGAACGGTGAGACGTCTGTCGCTTGGCATGCGTCGCATCACCAGCATGTAGTCGGTGACCTGCCCGTTCTCGACGATGTCGCTGATCCCCAGGTAGACATCGCGAGCCAGGCGACGGTTCAGGTCGAGTTCCTCGTTGATGGCCCGTCGCCTGTCCTCGACGCTTCGATGGTCCAGGAAGCTGGTTTGGATCGGCTTCAGCAGCTTGAACGCCCGGTCGCCGACGAGCGACACGACAGAGATGTGAGTCTCAGCCAGGGTCGCGTATGGCACGTGGTTCATTGCCGGAGACTGGGCCGCGTCAGCGAGCCCACTCCTTCGAAGCCGTCACAGCGGTCATGGCCTCGGCCAGGGACAGCAGACCGGGGACAATCTCGTCGTCGAGAACCAATACCTGGTGGGTTCGGGCACCGAGCATCGTGTCTATGGCATCTCGTAGCGACGACCGCGCCGAGATCGTGATCAGGTTGGTTGTCATGACATCGGCCGCCCACACCTGATCGAGATCTGCTCCGTCGTGGAGCGCGCGCACGACGTCTCCCTCGGAAACGACTCCGGCGACGACACCATCGGTGATGACGACGGCCAGCGTCTGATCCGACGTAGCGATGGCATCGGCAACCTCACGAAGAGTCGAAGATGTTTGGATGACGCAGGTCGCGTCGGCGACGTACGGGCCGACTTCGGTGTCGAGGGTTGTCATCAGCCATCTTCTTGTTCGGGTTCAGGGACGATCAAGAGTTTTGTAGTCAGATGATGAACCGCGTAGGTGGTGACGGATCCCAACAGCAGTCCACGGAATCCGCCAAGGCCACGACTCCCGAGCACGACCAGCTCGGCAGGTCCATCCGGGTGATCTTCGGCTGCGTTGATGAGTTGCACCCCGCAATGCCCCAGCCGGACCTCGCCGTGCACGGGTACGGGGAAGTCGCCACCGTACTCCGACGCGAGTTCTTCGAGTTCGGCCGCCACGAACGCCTCCCCGCCTGTCTGGACACTCTCCAGATCGAGAGACACGTACTCGACACCGGCCGTGACCGGAATTGAGACCGCGTGCAACGCAATGACCGTCGCTTCGCGAAGCTCGGCCTCGAGAACTGCTTCTCTGAACGCGGCTCTGGAAGCTGATGAGCCGTCGACGCCGACAACGATGTGCCGCATTTGTGTCCTCCCCAGGGGCGTGTCGTCAATCGTGGACGCGCGTCGGGTGTCGCCAAAGGGCCAAAGGTCCCGGGTATTGGTGATGGTTCACACCAGGATCGTGGTGTACGCGGCGGCGTAGACAACGAACAAGACAACAGCAGATCCTTTTCCGTGGACCTTGCGAGTCAGCAACAGGATGACCGCGGCGCCAACCGCTGCTGCGGCGATGAGGTTGCCTGCAGCGGTCGAACCCGACACGGCTACTGGAAACAGCAGAGGTCCCGCGCCGAGCGACAGTGTCGCGTCGACGAATGAAGATCCGATCAGGTCGCCGAGAGCAAGGGCGTGCTCGCCCTGCCTCAGAGCGGCAGCGTCGACCACCAGTTCTGGTAGCGAGGTACCAAGCGACAACAGCAGAAAGCTGGTGGCGTACTCGGGCATACCGAACCCCTCGGCGACCCTCGCAAAGGCCGTGACAGCAATGGTCGCGCCCACACCGACGCCGGCGAGGCCCACCACAAGACCTCTCAGGTCGTGTAGCGAGCCGCGATCGAACAGTTTCTGCTGCCTGGTGGACGGAATGTGCGCAGTGCGTTGGACGGCCAGGGCCCCAACGATCCAGAACGAGAACAAGATGACGCCATCGGAGCGGCTGAGCCATCTGTCGTCCAATAGCAGCGCACCCACGAGCAGCGCGAGCACCGTCACGCCGCCGCCTACGGCCACGAGTTTTCGGTCGCTGGGAATTGGGCGGATGAGCAACAAGATGGCGAGAACCAGTGTCACTTGGGTGACGGCCGAGCCGATTGAATCACCCACATTGATGTCGCCATGACCCGTCGCCGAAGCGGAGATGCTGTTGGCGATTTCGGGAAGGTCGGTACCGATCGCGACGACCGTCAACCCGATCAAGAACGATGACAGACCCAGGCGCTCAGCCAGCGACCTGGCCGCGTCGAGCGTCTGGTGGCTCGCAGCAATCGCAACGAACAGCCCACCGACCACTGCTGATATCCACAGAACGATCATCGGCGATGAACTCGGCCCGACACGGAACCGAGCCGGCCCCCCTTCTAGGCAGCGTTGTGTCCGACAGGAATCAAACGACGGCCCGACACTTCGCCCACGGGAACTCGGATCATGAGGATGCCATCGTCGGAATCGACTCCAGGGATCTCGGCCCTGATCATCTCGTCTCGATCAATCGAACGAAACACTGGGGCCGATCCTCCGAACAGCCTTGGGAACAGGCGATCGAACGAACCAAACCCAAGCGTCTCGAAGGGATCGAGCACCGTGCCACCTGGGGCATGGTTGGTGGTGTCGTCGGTGAGTCCGGCACCAGATGCAAATTCTCGGTTTGCGCCGTTGGCCGTCATTGCCAGCCTCCTTGCTCTGGCGACACTCTGTCGAGGTCAGTCTGGCTGGAGGCACCGTGAAGCGTAAGAGCCCAACGTCACTGCCTTCTGCTGCGCGACTCAGTCGTGAGGGTGGATGCGTTCGTCGAGGCGGGCGGCCAACGCTGCTACTTCGGTGCGTCGAGACATGCCGAGCTTGGTAAGCAGGTTTGACACGTAGTTCTTGACCGTCTTCTCGGCCAGGAACATCTCTTCTGCGATCTCGCGGTTTGTGTGACCGTCGCCGATGAGATCGAAGATGCGTCGTTCCTGGGGTGTGAGCCGGTTGACATCTCCGAACTCTGAGTCGTTCAGGCGTCGCAGGGCGAGCCTGGCTTCGGCTTCGTCGAGAAGCTTCACCCCCGAAGCGACCTTTCGGATGGCCTCGATAATGTCGTTGCCCTTGACCTGTTTCACCACGAAACCCGACGCACCTGCAACCGCAGCGTCGACGATGGCCTGGTCCGATGAGAACGACGTCAGGATCAGGCACTCGATCTCGGGATGTGCAGAACGAATATCGCGGCAAACCTCGATGCCGTTGCCATCGCCGAGGCGGACGTCGAGTACGGCTACGTCGGGTCGTGCTGCCTCGACCGCGGCAAGCGCTGCGGCCGCGGAGTCGGCTTGCCCGGCGACCGTCAGGTCGTCCTCGGCCTCGATCAGCGCCGCGATTCCCATGCGGACAACCTCGTGATCGTCGAGCAGAAAGACACGGACGGGGTCCTCGGCGTTCCTCATGGTGCAAGATGGTATGGCACTGGCTCCGAATTCGTCACCTTGGTGGTGTCGACGCCGTGGTGCTGCCTTGTGATTGATCGGGACCTTCGCCGGTGTTTGATGGGGCTCCGGAGACCGATACTCGATAACACCGATCCCTTGACCGGGAGGTTCCATGTCAACCGATGTCGACACGAGGTTCGAGATCTCACACCGCGGCGGTGTCAGCGCGGCCTCGTTGAGTAGGGCAATCGAGAAGGTCACAGCTGTGGCCGATCGCTGCCGTGAGCCCATTCATCATGTCGAACTTCGCCTCGTGGCCGACGGTCGTGCCGGACGCAGCAAGCCTGCCTTGGCCGAGTCGACCCTCGCCACGAAGCGCAAACCTGTGCGGGCACATGTCGCGGCCGCGTCGGTCGACGAGGCAGTCGACCTACTGGTCGATCGCTTGCGGCGTCGGTTGGAGCGATACGAGGACCGGTTGCACCGAGAGCACCAGCGATCGCGCAGCGCGGTCGACGCCCACTTCTCAGATGGGAATGGGCGGCCCGAGTTCATCGATCTGCCGCGGGACTACCGTGAGATCGTCAGATCGAAGTCGTTTTCCGATGGTTCGATGACCGTTGAGGAGGCCCTTTTCGACCTCCAGCAGCTCGATCACTCGTTTTATGTGTTCAGCAGTATCGATTGTGGTTGCGACTGCATGATCGAGCGAAGCACCGACGGGTTCGTCTTGCGAAGCGTCGATCCGGATCAATACGGCGGTGGTGAGATGCCCCGAGGTGTCAGGAGAAGCGACTCGGTGGCGCCAACTCTGGGTCTCGACGAGGCCCGCGAGTTCCTCGATGCCACCGGAGCCGATCGCATCTTCCACCGCGATCCCGGCGATTCCCGGGGCCAGGTGTTGTACCGCCGATTCGACGGTCACTACGGATTGGTCACCCTCCACTGATGCCAGAAGTCTGCGTCGACCTGTCTTGGGTCGACAAGGACGTGCGCTTGACGCCCGGGCGTCAGAGGCCGGGGATGACGATGGTCGGGCACACGGGCTGGTGCAACAGGGCCGTGGTCACCGAACCGATGACCAGGTGTTGCCAACCGCTGAGGCCACGGGCTCCCACCACCAGCAGCCGGGCGTCTCCACCCGCGGCGTGCAGAGCGCTCCGCGGATCGGCACGATCGATCTCGACCACGATCCGCGAGCGGTCGGCGCCGAGATCGTTGCAGACCTGATCCACGACTGCCTCGACTGCTTCTCGTGTTTCGACTTGTGAGCGATCGTCTACGACCGGCAGCTCTTGCCATGCACCGTGAACAACAAACGACCAGGCCCCGAGCGCAACGACGGGAACATCGTCGCCGATGTGTTCGAGCACCCACCCCAACGCCCTCGCCGAGTTGTCGGACCCATCGATGCCGACGACCACGGGGCCATCGGGATTGCCGCCGTCGTGAGGCACCACGGCGAGTGGTGTCTTCGTCTGGCTTGCACAATCGATCGAAACCGAACCGAGGACGGTATCTGCGACAGCTCCCCGTTCGCGCGTCCCGACCACCAGCAGCTCGTGAGCCGCGCTCGCCTCGAGCAAGGTCGGGACCGTGCGACCCTCGAGCACGATGCGATCGGCCAACCGATCGCGCTGTCCGGTCGGGATCGATTCGTCGGCAAGAATCTTGTCGAGGGCCTCGTCGATCGAGTGTTCGCGGCGCACATAGGCAACAGGAGCGGCCGATCCGGCGAGAGCTACTTCCCACCACGGCAACTGCCAGACGGCAACCGGAGTGACCGGACCCCACGACGCGTCGGTCGCAAGTGCCCACTTGAGCGCTGCGACCGAACCGGCCGAACCGTCGATTCCGACGGCCATGCCAGACTTCATCTGGTCAACGCTGGTCTGCGGAGAATTGGTGCCTGTCGTCATAGCTAGACAATGGCATCGGGCGCCCAAAACTGCCAGAGCAAAACGTCCCCGGCACTTGACGGGGGGCCGGTTCAGTCCGGTCGTTCGAAGGTGAACAGGTCGGTCGAGTGCGAATACCAGGAACCCGCATGACGGCCGACGGCACCCAACGCTACGGGATCGACCCTGGTGCCATCGAGCACACGGTCGGCGACATGAATCATGACGATTTCGCCGATGACCAGGTGATTGCCCCCGCCCGGCCTGCCGATGTGGACGATGTCGGATACCCGGCATTCCATCGTCGCTGTCGCCTCCGCGACCCTGGGCGGCGCGATCATTCTCGACGCGACCTTGGTGATGCCGGCGTGATCGAATTCGTCCTCATCGGGTGGCAATGAGGCTGCGGTTGCGTTCATGGCTTCGACCGTCTCGACCGTGACGATGTTGACCGTGAACTCGGGGATCTCGCGCACATTGTCGAGTGAGTCCCTTCGGCCGCCGCCCGGCGAATACGCGAGGTGGGGTGGGTCGTTCCCGATGAGATTGAAGAACGAATACGGAGCCAGGTTTGGGGATCCGGTCGACGACAAGGTTCCGATCCAACCGATGGGACGAGGCACGACGAGTCCGCTCGTGAGTTTGTAAGCATCGATAGGTGAGATCTCGGAGAGATCGAACGTCGAGTGATCCGATGGCTGTGACACGGAGTCTGTCTCCCGCTAGATGGTGAGTTGTGGAGTTCCCGCTTCGAGGTCAAGCAGGAAGCGCTTCGTGGCGAGGCCGCCAGCGAAGCCGGTGAGCGCTCCGCTCGCTCCAACGACGCGATGGCACGGCACAATTATCGATACCGGGTTGCGTCCCACGGCCGCACCGACCGCCCGCGCTGCTGTTGGTTTGCCAATCCGGGAAGCCAGCGAGGTGTATGTCGTGGTGAGGCCGTGGTCGATCGAGACGAGCTCCTCCCAGACCATCTTCTGGAATTCGGTTCCGCTCAGATCGAGCTCGATCTCGAAGGTGCTACGTGTCTGGCTGAAGTACTGATCGAGCTGCTCCTCGGCCGCGTCGAGGTGAACGTTGCCTCGTCGCTCGTCGGTCGGGCAAGGTGTGATCGGCACACGCCCTTCGCGTTCCACCGGCCAGAGCACAGCGCACAACCCCTGGGAGCTGGCGACAAGTGTCAACTCCCCGACGGGGGAAGCGAGCCGGCGGCTATCGAGTTTGTCGATGTTGGATCTGTCTCGTGTCATGGTCGTTTTCCCGTCGAAGTGTTGCACGAGTCGAGTCTGGCCACGTCGCTGATCGTGTGTCGGACAGATTCGGACAAGCGGGCATCGTGATGGATCGATGTCCGAATTTGTCCGCTCATGGGTCGGGGCGACTGCCATGATGCTCATCATGGTGAGTGTGACAGCAGTCAGGACGACCGGCATCTATTGCCGAGCCGGATGCCCGGCTCGTCCTCTCGAAAGGAACACGGCACCCTTTCGGTCTGCTGTGGCGGCCGAGGCAGCCGGGTATCGGGCCTGCCTGCGTTGTCGTCCCGACCTCGGCGCCGATAGCACCGTCGACGGTTCGGCACCTTCACCGGTTCGCCGGGCGGTGGACCTGATCTCGCACGGGTTCCTGGATTCGCGAACCGAAGCCGACCTGGCAGCCTTCGTCGGATACAGCGCAAGGCATCTGAGGCGCCTGTTCCTCGAACACGTCGGTGCAACTCCCGATGCTGTCGCGCGGTCGCGACGTGTCCACTTCGCCAGACGCCTCCTGGACGACACACAACTTCCACTCGTGGATGTGGCCATCGCCGCCGGATTCACGTCCAGCCGTCAGATGGGCCGCGTGATGAGCGATGTGTTCGGATTTGCTCCGTCCCGGCTGAGAGGTCGTGTAGCCGTCGACAGGGGTTCCATCGATGGTGGTTTCCCGGTGTCGGTCACGGTTGGTGCAGGCTCGTGGGCCCGGTTGATCGAACACCTTGGCCCGCGCTGCACCCCTGGGGTCGAGGCTGTGTCGGACGGTAGATACTGCCGCACACTTCGCCTGGCGGCTCGTCCAGGGGTGATCGAGATGTCAGCCGGTGATTCGACGCCCGGCGACCAGTTGTCCCTGCTGGTGCACCTGCCGACCTATGCCGGTCTGATCGAGATCGTCGAACGCACTCGGAGGCTGGTCGGCGCCGACCTCGACATCGGGCCAGCGCTGCAGCTGTTCGCGGCCGACGAACTGTTGGGACCGATTCTCGAAGGCAGCGACATTGCCGACGGCCTGTCGATACCGGGTGCATGGGATGGCTTCGAGACCGCTGTGCGGATCGTGATCGGCCAGCAGGTGAGTGTGGTCGGCGCGTCGACCTTGACGGGTCGTGTTGTCGAGCGCTCTGGCGAGCACGTCGAGGGTCTCGACCGGCTGGACCTCGAGCGTGTCTTCCCGACGCCGGCACAGTTGGCGAATGCCGATCTGAGCGGGCTCGGCATGACCGGCACCCGAACGAGCACGATTGCCGAGCTGGCAGCGGCCGCGGTTGGAGGAGAGATCGACTTCGATGTTCCCGCAGTCGACCTGCGCGAACGTGTACTTGCAATCAAGGGCATCGGCCCGTGGACAGCCGAGATGACAGCGATGAGGGTCGGTCGAGATCTCGACGCTTTCCCTGCATCCGATCTGGTCATCCGTGATGTGGTGGGTCGGCTCGTGGGCGAGAAACGTCCACCAGCGGCGTTTGTAGAGCACATGGCTGAGATGTGGAGGCCCTACCGTGCCGTGGCTGCGACCCTGCTGTGGCGCCTTGCACGCGATGGCCGAGACTGAGCGGTCCCTGCGGGCGCGATCGCCCAGCCGTGACGGACGGCCTCAGGAGGTCGGCTTCATTCCGTTCCACAGCAGGTCGGCGAGCTCGGATGCGAGTTCCTCGACGGAGATATCGAGCTCGTGTGCCAACCAGTGGCGGCAGGTTCCCTCGGCCATCGAGACGATTGCCGTGGCGGTCCGCTGGGTTCGTGGATTCGAGTCCGATACCTCGACGAGTTCGGCGACCGACGTTGTGATCGAGCGTTCTGCAGTGCGAAGGGCACTTCCGAACTCGCCGGTGGCCTGGGCCCTCGAGCCGAACAGCACCCGAAACTCGCTGCGGTGTTCCTCGACGAACTTGAAATAGGCCAGAAGGCCGGCTTCGAACTGGCCCCGGCCCCGTTCGGCGTCGGAGACCGCTCGACCGATGGTGTCACTGAGGTTGGTGGCGATGTCTTCGAGGAGCTGGAGGTAGAGGTCGAGCTTCGAGTCGAAGTGTTGGTAGATGACGGGTTTTGTTATTCCGGCGGCCAACGCAATGTCGTTCATCGACGCGCCGTGATAACCGACGTCAGAGAAGACCAGGATGGCGACATCGAGCAGCTGTTGGCGTCGCTCTGCAGCCGGCATACGTGCCATGTCAGTGCCGGTCCGCCAACCAGAGGTCTGCCCGCTCGGCGGTCTCGATGCCAGAGCCGAACAGTCCGTGACCGGCGTGTTGGTCAGTCGAGGCGAACTTGACGGTCTTGGCGCGCCTTTGGACAACGGGGACGTTCGCTGTCATGTCGCCAGGCGGATCGTCGTCACGAGTCCCAGTATGCCGAGCCCTGGACCTCGGTAGGCAGTTCGTCGAGAGGTTGAACGCTGGCGGCGCCCAATCGCACAAAGTCCGGGATCTCGCTCACGTCCGGAGTGGGATCGCGCAGATCGACAAACGTCTCTGCATTTGGGTCGGCCTCCATCTCGGCTTGGCGCCGGGGTTTGCCGATGCGGAGTCCGACGTTCAGGAGGCCGATCGCGACGATGAGATCGCCGAAGGTCAGGACCTCGTTCAAGGCGTCGGCGGGAACGATGGCCGCCAGTGGCATCAGTACGTCGTCCGGTTCCTCGAAGCGGCGCCCAGCTCCGAGTTCGACGTACTCGAGGCCCTCGACGGAGGTGATTCCGGCGTCGACTATCGCTGACTCTCTGACGGGCATGGCGCCGTTGACCATGATTGGAATCAGGTTCGCGACGATGCCGACCAACACGACCGACATCCCTACGAGATTCAGGTTTGCCGCCGCGACGATTCCGAACAGGACGAGGCTCAGGGGCAGGACGAGGGTCTCGAAAGGAGGTTCACGGTCGAACCACATCACCGTGCCAAGAGCCATCGCCGGAAGCAGCAATCCCCAGAAACGGACGCGCAGGTCACGAACGCCTGCGAGATCGCGTCCCCAGAGAAGGCCTGCAATGACGCCGACCGGTATGGCCACGAGAAGGATCCACACAGCCGAGAACACTACCAAGTCGAAGGGCGCGAGTCCGCAGCAAGGACTCAGTAGTTCGCTGGGAGGAAGACCGAGAAGCTCTCGAAGAAGTAGAAGAGAGAGATCAAGAAGATCGGGGCTCCGACAACATAGGACTGCCAAACACCGAGGTGTTTTGATCCCATCCATACGGCGAAGCCAATGAATGTGGTCAGCAGGCCGAGGAAGATTGCGGGCCAGAGAGCGTCACCCTTGCCGCTGAGACCGCCGTCGGCCCCGCCGAAGCTCGTCGCGGATTCGGCGGTGGTCTCTGGTGTGTCGGGAACCTGGGTGGTTGTCGGCGTTGGTGTCCCGGCTTGTTCTTCACCCGACACGAGGTCGGCCAGGTCGCTCGGGTCGTCGAGTTCGTCCGCGCTGATGGTCGTCGGTGCTGCCACTGTGCCGTCGTCTTGGCTTGGGAGCTCAACGATCTGCTCGCCACTCTCCGATGGCTGGCCGGGCTCGGCTTCGGCCGGGTCGCCGAGAAGTTCTGCCACGACGATCATGCGCTGCCTTGCCGTCCATTTTGGGTGACAGGTCGTGAGGGTCAGACGGTGGTCTTCGGTGGGATCTAGTACATACACGTCGCGGGGTGCGACGATGACCGTCTCGGTGACGCGATATACGAACGACCCCTGCAGGGTCGTCACGTAGATGAGATCGTTCTCTTCGAGTTCGTCGAGGTTGTGGAATGGCTGACCATGTGTGGTGCGATGGCCGGCGATAGAGGCGTTGCCCGCCTGACCTGGCAGCGGTGTGCCGGGGTAGTGGCCCGGCCCCTTCTTGAGGGCATCGGTGGTCACGCCCTCCACAACGGTCTTGGTCATGCCGATGCGCGGAATGCGGATCTTGGCTATTGCTTCGCCATCTTCGGCGGGTGGGGGAGGAGGGCCGAACTCCGACGAGACCACCGATTCGGGCAGAGCCGACAGATCGATGACGTCGGTGTCGGTTGACGATGCCTCCTCGACGGTGGTCGTTTCGAGGGCCGATGGAAGTGGTGTGTCATCGAGGCGGACGGTGTCGGCGTTCGCTCCCAGGGTCTCGTCCAGGGCGATCTCGAACTCGCTCGTGAGTTCGGACTGGGCTCGGCGCTCCTGGATGGCGGTGCCCCAGAGCTGGTACGCGACGAACAGCAGGATGAGTGTGCCCGATCCGATCAGGGTTCGTCCGATGTTGCCGATGATTCGGCTCCAATTCACCTGTACTCCTGTCGGATGTGTGTCGTCATCCATATCGAACTCGGTTCCTGTCGGACAGTATTCCCTCTGAGCTGAGAGGTTCGGTCACCCGAGTCAGTGTCTCGTCGAAGAGGCCTGCGGGCTGCGAGCCATGCACCGACACCTCGCGACGATACGATGCGGCGCCTATGGCGGCTGCGATCGACTTCCGAGATGTTGTCGTCCTCCTCGGGCGTTTCCCGGCACTCGCGGGCGCAACTGCGAACGTCTGCGAGGGGGAGGTTGTCCTGCTGCGGGGTCCGAACGGGGTTGGCAAGACCACCTTCCTGCGCACCTGCGCCGGCCTCAACGCCATCACATCGGGCTCGGCCGAGGTTCTCGGTCACGATCTGACCGCTGACCGCAACAACGTGCGTCGTCACGTGGGTCTCCTGGGCCACCGCACCCACCTGTACGACGAGTTGACCGTTGGCGACAATGTTCGTTTCTGGGCCTCGACGCTCGGCATTGCCGAATCTGATGCGATGGCTGCAGCCGATCGGGTCGGGCTCACAGGGCGGCTGCTCGATGTCGAGGTCCAACGACTGTCGGCCGGGCAGCGTCGGCGGACAGCCTTGGCCGTGGTGGTCGCACGGCGGCCTCGCCTCTGGCTTCTGGACGAACCGCACGCAGGGCTCGACCACGAGGGGCGCGACAATCTCGACGAACTCCTTCGGCAGGCTGCCGACGCCGGAGCGACGATCGTATTTGCGAGCCACGAACTCGACCGAGCCGAGTCGGTCGCCGACCGTGTGCTCGAGTTCTCGGGCGGACGAATCGAACGAGACGATCCATGATCCGCGACGCCCTGCTGATCGCCCGCAAGGACCTTCTCATCGAGTGGAGGTCGAGGGTCACCATCAATCAGGTGGCACCACTCGGATTGTTGATCCTGATCGTGTTCGCGTTCGCGTTCGACGCCAATCGGAATCTGCTGACCAAGGGGGCACCCGGTCTCGTATGGGTTGGAGTCCTGTTTGCTGGTGTGCTCACGGTGCAGCGTTCTTTCACGATCGAGTCGGCGGACGGCATCACCGATGCTTTGCGGTTGTCGAGCATCTCGCCCGTCGCGATGTTCCTCGGCAAGGCCGCCGCCGTCGGTCTGCAACTGTTCGTGCTCGAGATCGTGTTGGTCGGTGGAGCCGTTGTGTTCTTCGACTCCAGGATCGGCGATCCGGTGCTGCTGATCGCGGCAGCCGTCACAGGCACGGGTGGATTCTCGGCGATCGGGTGTATCTACGGAGCGATGTCGCTGGGTGTTCGGGTGCGCGAGACCCTTCTCCCACTTCTCCTGATACCGGTCGTGGCGCCGATCCTCCTGGCCGGAACCAGGGCATTCGAGCGGGCGCTCGACATCAGCACTCAGGCGGGCTGGAACTGGGTGGGATTGTTAGGGGTGATGTGGGGGGTTTACCTGGCCGTGGGTACGCTTGCGTTCGGTCCGTTGCTGGAGGACGGTTGAACGTGGTCAGCGCTACCAAACCCGAGATGCCCGTATCTCCGCGCACGTCGGCGCGCATGGCAACTTCCTCGGTCGGGACGACGGTATTGGGCTGGTTGGCGTTCGTTTCGCTCGTCGCCACCGCCGTTCTCGGGCTGGTCGTCTCGCCCCGCGACGTCGTGACCGGCGACGCCGTGCGGTTCCTCTATCTTCACGTCCCCGTCATATGGGTTGCCTACGGCGCGTTCATTTCGTGCGCGATCGCCAGTGCTCTCTTCCTCTGGAAGGGCAAATCGAGAGCGGATCGTGGCCGTCACCTCGATCGTGTCGCCGGTGCGTCGGCCGAGGTCGGTGTCGTCTTTACCGCACTGGCCCTCATCACCGGCGCAATGTGGGGACGAATCACCTGGGGCGTCTATTGGCAGTGGGACGCCAGGCTGACCATGACCGCCATGATGTTCGTCAGCTTCCTCGGCTACCTCGCCCTGCGACGCCTGCCGACCGAACCCTCCGTGCGTTCGAAGCGCGCCGCCATAGCGGCTCTGGTCTCGAGCGTGAACCTTCCGCTCGTTCATTTCTCGGTCGACTGGTGGCGCACCCTCCACCAGGAAGCCAGCCTCAGCGTCGACGAGGCAGAGATCACCGGCAACATGTACTCCGTCCTGCTGTTCTCGTCCGTTGCGTTCGTCCTGACAGGCATATGGCTCGTCGCACACCGCTACCGCGTAATCCGTCTCGAAGAGATCCGCGACGACGAGGGCCTCGAACTCGCCATCGCCGCCCGCCGTGCCGAAGCAGGAGTCGACTGATGGACCACGCGGGCATGATCATCGCCGGCTACGCAATCGTCTTTGCGACCGTCCTTGGCTACGGCGCTGCCATCGTCGCCAGGGGGCGCAGGTTGGCCCGCGAGCTGGGCCTGGCCGAAGGCGAGGAACCACAGAGCGGGCAGTCTCGCGAGGACCCTTGATGGAATCCGACGAGAGCTCAGATCTCGACCTCAGTCCACGCACCGAACTCGACGACGCCGAGTCGATCCGTCGCGAACTCCGGAAGGGTCGTAGCCGCTGGGTAGGTGTGGTCGGGGTCCTGGTCGTCGTCGCTCTGGGTTTCCTGGTCGTCCAATTCCTGCGCGACGCCACCCTGTTCTTTCGCAACGTCGACGAGGCTGTGGCCGAGCGCGACGAACTCGGCGATCGGCGGTTCAGACTGCAAGGACGTGTCATACCCGACACCGTCGAGTTTGTCGGCGACTCGGTCGTATTCGAGATCGAGCACGAGTGTGCCTTCGCCTCGGTGCGACACGTCGGAGATCCGCCCGAGTTGTTCGAGAAGCCGTGGATTCCCGTGGTTCTCGAAGGCAGCTGGGAGGAACGCGATGTCGAGCTTCCAACCGGAACTGACGATCACCAGTTCGTCAGCGATCGCATGATCGTGAAACACACCAACGAGTACGCGGCCGAGAACTCCGAACGTGTCGAGGTTGTTGTGCCCGCCGACTACTTCGCCGAGTGCGGTATCGCGGCGGACTCCTAATCGTGGCAGCATCTCTGGGTTCATTGTTCGTGGTCTTTGGGTTCGTGTCGGCCGCACTCGCCGCGATCTCCATATCCATTGGGCTCGCCACCGATCGCAGCGAGCTGGTCTCGATGTCGGGCAAGTGGTCGATCTGGACTCTCCTCGCAGCCACGGGAGCGACGGTGGCGATGGAGTACGCGCTCCTCGCCGACGACTTCTCGATGAACTATGTGGCCAGGAACAGCACCCGCTCGTTGCCCCTGCTCTACAAGATCGCCGCATTGTGGGCGTCGCTCGAAGGTTCGATCATCCTCTGGACCTTTGTGCTCTGTGGTTATATCGCAGCCGTTGCATGGTGGTTCTCCAAGCGGCTCGACGATCGCCTGCTCGGGTTTGCCATGCTCACCCTCTTTGTCGTCGCTGCCTTCTTTTTCGGGTTGATGCTCGACGTGGCCAGCCCGTTTGGCACACAGGCCAACCCTCCCCTCGATGGCCTGGGGCCCAACCCACTGCTCCAGAATCACCCACTCATGGCCATCCATCCGGTCATGTTGTACCTCGGATATGTCGGGTTCACGGTCCCGTTCGCGTTTGCCATCGGAGCGCTGGCCACCGGCCGTCTGGGCGAGGGGTGGCTGATCGAGACCCGGGTTTGGACGGTTGCTGCGTGGGGCTTCTTGACCCTCGGCATCGTGCTCGGCGCGTGGTGGTCATACGAGGTGCTGGGATGGGGCGGCTACTGGGCGTGGGATCCCGTCGAGAACGTGTCGCTCCTACCCTGGCTCACGTCGACAGCGTTCATCCACTCGGTCGTGGTCCAGGAACGCAGGGGGATGTTGCGGGTCTGGAACCTGTCGTTGATCGTTTCGACGTTTGCGTTGACGATCCTCGGAACGTTCGTGACCCGCTCCGGAGTGCTCGAGTCGGTCCACGAGTTCTCGGAGTCCGAGGTAGGCCCGATGTTGCTCGGTCTCTTCGGAGTTGTTGTTGGTGTGTCGATCGCCCTGATCTTCTGGCGGGTCGACATCCTGCGTTCCACGGGTGCCATCGATTCACCGGTTTCTCGCGAAGGCAGCTTCCTCGGCAACAATCTGTTGTTTGCCGGGTTTGCATTTGTCGTCATGTTGGGAACGATGTTCCCCTTGTTGGTCGAGGCGCTCAACGGAGACCAGCTCTCGGTGGGTTCGCCCTACTTCGATCGCCTCACCGCTCCGATCGGGCTGGCCCTGTTGTTCCTCATGGCAATTTCGCCCCTGTTGTCGTGGCGCTCGACGACCCCGGACGTGCTGAGCGAACGAGCCCTCATGCCCGCTGTCACCGGGGTGGTCGTCTTGGTGGTCTCGGTGGCAGCGGGTGCCGACAGCATCGCCGAGATGTTCGCCTACTTCCTCGCAGGCATGGTGCTCGGCTCCGCGGGTCAACAGCTGCTTGCAGCGGTCCGTCGCCGCGGAATGGCGGGCCTCACCGGCCGGGCGAGCGGGGGTATGGTCGCCCACATCGGGCTCGCCGTGTTGGCTCTCGGTTTCGTGGCCAGCCAGAGTCACACCTCCGAGGTCGAGGCCAGCCTCTCTCCTGGGGAATCGGCATCGGTGGCGGGACACAAGATCGAGCTGATCGACCGGATCGACCGGATCGACGGCGGGAATCCCGTGACCGAGGTCAGCCTGGTTGTCGACGGTGACGAGATCCACCGTCCGGCGCTCACCACCTACATCAACTATGCGATGGCGGTCGGGACACCTTCGGTGGCCACCGGCTGGAGCGACGATGTCTATCTGGTGGTCCTCGATGTGTCCGATTCAGGCGACTCAGCCCTCATCAGGGTCATCGTCCGGCCACTCATAGGGTGGATCTGGGCGGGCGGTCTGATCATGGCCCTCGGTACGGCACTTGCGCTCACACCCTCAGGCAGGCGATCGAAACCCGACCCGATCGCGTCGTCGGAGAATCGGCCCGACAAGAGTGTCACCACCGGGGGCGAGTTCACAGGGGCATCAGCGTGAGCGGCGAAGTCGATCGCAGCGCAGACGACTCCGAAACCACGGGCTCGCCTCTGTGGGCAAAGGTCGGCACGGTCATCGTGGGCCTTGTGTTGGTCGGGTTCATCGCCTTGTTGGCGACCCGAGACGACGAGGCAGGATCGGGTGTTTCAAGACTTCTCGGGCGGGCCGTTCCCGAACTCGAGGGCACAACCCTCGACGGTGGATCGTTCGACATCGATGCGGCCCGCGGTCGGTGGGTGCTCGTCAACTTCTTCGCCAGCTGGTGTGTCCCCTGCGAGGTGGAGCACCCCGAGTTGGTCGACTTCTCCGAACGACACGACGACGGTTCTGCGGTGGTCGTGTCGGTGCTGATGGGCGACACCCCCGAGAACGGCCGGGCCTTCTTCGATCTTCGCGGGGGCGACTGGCCGGTCATCATCGACGCCGATTCGGCCCCTGCACGGTTCTCGGTCCCCCAGGTTCCCGAAACCTTCCTGGTGTCGCCGTCGGGTCTGGTTGCCGGCCATTGGACGACCGACTTCACCGCCGACTCCGCCGACGAGATAATCCAGGCACTGTCGTGAGCCCAACCGCCCGAAATCGTGCCTGGATGGGCGTCTTGTTAGCTGTTGTGGTGGTCATGGGTGTCGGACTCGCCAGGGCCGACTCGAGTCCGCCGACGTTGTCCGAGCGAGCCCAGGCGCTCAAGGAGACGACGCTCTGCCCGGTGTGCGACGGCCAGACAGTGGTCGAGTCGAACGTCCCTGCGGCAGCCTCGATCAGGGCTCTGATAGACGAGCGGGTCGCAGCGGGCGATACCGATGCCCAGGTCAGAGAAGTGGTCGAGAACACCTTCCCCGGTCAGGCCCTGTCGGCGATTCCGCCGGGTGACGGGTTCGGTGGGCTGGTGTGGGTGCTGCCCATCGTTGCGCTCGCGGTCGGCGCGGCAGCGCTGGTGCTTGCGTTCCGCCGTTGGTCGTCGGTGGCAGATCGGCGGGCGACGGAGGCTGACCGTGTTCTTGTTGCGGAGGCGAGGGCATCGCGATGAGCGATGGAGGAGGCTTGCTCGTCAAACGACGGCAGAGGTTGATCGCCCAGCGCGACGAGCTGCTGGTGGCTCTCGACAGGCTCGATGAGGAACTTGCACGCGGCCTGATCGACGAGGTCGACCATGCCACCCTCAGCGACGATCTGACCCGGCGTACCGCCCGCGTCCTGCGTCGCCTCGACGACGTCGATCCCACACCGCGTCACAACTCGACGTCGCGACTCAATACCAGGACCGTTGTCATCATCGGCGTTGTCGTTGCAGCCGCCGCGGGTCTCGGACTTGTCGTGGCCTCCTTCGCCGGGGTCAGGGGGTCGGGTGGGGCAACGGGCGACATTGCGCTCAGTTCACGCGACTATCTCGTCCAAGCGGAGAACGAACTCTCGCAGGGCCTCATCGCCGAGGCTGTCGAAAGCGTCGATGAGGCTCTCGCCCTGTCACCCGATGATCCCGACGCACTGGTGTTGAAGGGTCGTGTGCTCTTCCAGGCGGGCGACGCCGTCGGCGCACTCCAGCTGTACGAACAGGCTCTCACCGGCGAACCAGACCATTTCGATGCGCTGGTGCAGAAGGGTCGGCTGTTCGTCAGCATCCCCGACGAGCCGCAGATCCAACAGCAGGGGATAGAGCTGCTCGACCGCGCCATCGCCCAGGACCCCCTGACGTTCGAGGCCCACATGTTGCGAGCTTCGGCGGCGGTAGATATCGAGGACGACCCCGAAGCGGCCATCTCCTATTACGAGGGTGTCCTGGATCGGAACCCGCCAGAGGCCATGAAGTCGGTCGTGGAAGGCCTGATCACCGATTTGGTGGCACTGCTCGATTCCTGACCTGTTCGAACCTCTTCCGAGGGTCACTCAAACGGCGGGGGGAGGACGATACGAGGCGTGGGCCGGGTGTCCACCTTCGACCTTGCAGGTCCAGATCGATCCCTTGCCGACGGTTCCCGGACCGTCGAGGGTCATGCCCCGCAAGGCCATGAGTCGCAGAACCTGGGGCAGGACGTCTCCATGGGCGCACAGGACCAGATCGGTTTCGTGTTCACCCTCGCAGATCCATGTGACCACCGCCTGAGGATCGGCTCCTTCGGCAAGTCGTGAGTCGATGTGAACCTTGACGCCGAGGCGGGTCGCCATCGGCTCGATCGTCGAGTGACATCTGACCGCTGGACTGGTGTGGATGGTTGCGTCGCCAACATCGAACCTTGCGATGACCTCGGCCTGGGAAATCCCTTTGGGCGAAAGTGGACGAGCGGAGTCGGGCTCTGTCCAGGACTTGCGTGATTCGGCGTTGGCGTGGCGGATCAGGTGAACCAGCATCGTTTGATGATCGTCCCTCGGGTCAAGTGGTTGCTAGACGGTTGTGGTGCACACGGTGTCACCCATCGGCACCGACCCGGCGATCTCTGGGCTGTGCTCGCCGTGAAGACCGGCGAGCATGCCCCGTACCAAGCCTCGGTCGATTGCACACAATACGGGATGTTCTACGGCGGCGTGCCCGAACGGGCAGTGCTCGGAGACAATCCTCAGCTCGCCTGCGGCTCCTTCGGAGCGAGCCATGAATCCGTGGGAGGTGAGAGCGTCGGCAACGGTCGCGACCGCCGCCTGGAGCGAGCCGTGAGGGTCGCCCGGCTCGACCGAATGGGCGAGTGCTGTGCCGTACTCGATGCCGACCTCTTCGGCGATTTCTTCGGCCTCGTCGCGAGGGAGGCGGGTCAAGGCCCGACCGAGCAATGTCCCCAAGAGGTCATCGCGCCGCACCGGGAAGGCGAGGCGGATTCCGGTCTGGGCTGCGGTGTATTGCTTCGACGGGCGTCCTGCGCTCCCGGACGAGGGGGCTGTCTCGACGGTGAGGTGCCCGGCCGAGACGAGTTTCTCGAGGTGATGTCGAGCGACGTTGGCGTGGAGGTCGACCGCGCCGGCGACCTCGCCCGCGGTCATGCCGGCCTCGGACTCGCGAACCCTCAGGTAGATGTCGCGTCTTGTCGGGTCGCCGAACGCAGACGTGATGGACGTGACGGCGGCGTTGAATTCTTCGGGGGTCAGGGGTGAGTCGCTCGAAGATCCGGCCGCGAGCGGTGAGGCAGGGTTGGGACTTGGCATCACGGAAGTAGATTCTACGGGCCTATTGGGCCCGAGCGCCCAGCTCGACCCACGACACGTCTCAGGAGAACCGATGCCCGTCAGCGAATCGGATCTGATCGACGCTCTAGTAGCGGTGACCGATCCAATGCTCGGCCGCGAAATAGGTCGACTCGCAATGTTCAGGTCTGGCACCG
This sequence comes from Actinomycetes bacterium, assembly GCA_024228575.1. GTDB lineage: Bacteria > Actinomycetota > Acidimicrobiia > Acidimicrobiales > Poriferisodalaceae > JAAETH01. Next base: position 58,567 of record JAAETH010000426.1, on the reverse strand, counting down.
TCGCCGGCGATCGTGGCCACTGCCTCGTCGCTGTCCCGGCCGAGGACTACCCGAACCGCTCCGAGCTCGCAGCATTGCTGAACTCGGCAGGTCAGTCCATTGGCCTGGCGGGTGTCGACGTCGAGTTCTCCGTGTTTTCCGAAGACGAGCAGCGGGCACTTCGGATCCAACTCATCGGCGATCCTGCGGCGACTGCGGGATCACATGTGGGTCACGGCCACGCCGAGGGGCGCGAGATTCCCTTCTCCGACCCCGGTTCGAAGACCCGGATCCTGCTCATCGCTTCGGGCAAGGGTGGTGTGGGCAAGTCGTCGGTGACAACAAATCTCGCCGTCGCCCTGGCCGCCGCCGGAAAGCGCACAGCGGTCATCGATGCAGATGTCTGGGGGTTCTCGATCCCGCGAATGTTGGGTGTCGAGCATCCACCGGTCGCCATCGATCAGATGTTGGTGCCCGCAGAGGCCAACGGTGTGAGGTGTATCTCGATGGGGTTCTTCGCCAACGAGGATCAGCCGGTCATCTGGCGGGGACCCATGCTCCACAAGGCTCTCGAGCAGTTCCTGACAGATGTGTTCTGGGATGAACCCGACTATCTGCTCATCGATCTTCCGCCTGGGACGGGCGACATCTCGTTGTCGATCTCGAAGTTCCTTCCTCGGGCCGAGGTGCTCGTTGTCACGACCCCGCAACCGGCGGCCCAAAAGGTTGCTCAGCGGGCGGCATTCATGGCCGAGAAGGTGAACCTGTTGGTGCGCGGTGTCATCGAAAACATGAGTTGGTTCACGGGCGACGACGGCAAGCGCTACGAGATCTTCGGTGCCGGTGGTGGCCAGGACTTGGCCGAACGGCTCGACGTTCCTCTGGTCGGACGTATCCCGCTCGTCACCGAGCTGCGCGAGGGCGGCGACACGGGTGCGCCGGTCACGGTTGTTGATCCCGACAGTGAGGCAGCGATGACCTTTGTCGAGATGGCCAGGGTCATCGACGAGGAACTTCAGTCCACACGTAGATACCACCCTGAACTCAAGCTGATCTGAGCTTGTTCAGAAACCCTGTGGGCGTCTGAACCCGCCGAGTGTTTGCTCGAGCATGCGGGCTACTGCAATGGGGGTCCGATCCTCGAGGAAGGGCCCGACGATCTGGGCGCCCACCGGCAACCCATCGGCGGTGAGCCCCACCGGCACGACGGTCGCCGGCAAATAGACGACACCGGTCAGGCCCATCCACGCCATCAGATCGGTGTATGGCCTCGCCTCACCATCGACGTCGATGGTGCGTTTGGTCAAGGGCATCGAGTGGTCGTGTTCGATCGCCGGTCGGGGCGACACCGGCATGATCATCACATCGTGTTCGGTGAAGAACTCGCGCCACCGCTTCCTCAGTTGCAGCCGACGCTCGTTCGACGCGAGCCACGAGCGGTGTCGCTGGGCGGCGTGAGCAACTCCGAGTCCTCCCTGAGTGTGGTCACGCTGGGCCATCTCCTCGAGTTCGCTGAGGCTCCACCCTCCGGACAATGCTGCTCCGATGAGCTCGTCGAAAGTCCTGACGGACTTCTCGAACGTCAGGGTGGGTCGCGTGTCCACATCCACGGCGGCTCCCAATTCGTCCAGGGAGCGAACGGCAGTCTCGAGCAGGGCAACCACCTCGGCCGATACCGGACAACCCGGATCGTCGAGCCAGGCGCCGACTCTCAGCTTCTTCGGATCGGTCGTGCGGGCCGGCGGAAGTTCGGCCGACCAAGCGGTCGCGTGCCAGTCGTCGGGACCGGTCAACAGGTCGAGCCCGAGTTCGACGTCGTCGACGGTGCGAGCCATCGGGCCAACGACAGCGATGTCGGCCTGGGTCAGGGTCCCAGGCATTCCCGGTATCTGGCCTCTGGCACTGCAGAGCCCGTACGACGGCTTGTGGCCGACCACCCCGGTCATTCCCGCGGGGTTGCGGATCGAGCCGCCGATGTCGGATCCGATCTCGAGTGGCGTGAGCCCGGCGGCCAACGCTGCGGCTGACCCACCGGACGATCCACCTGGAGACCGCCGCAGGTCGTAGGGGTTCGACGTCGTACCGTAGACATCGTTGAAGCTCTGAACATCGCCGGCCCAGATGGGCAGATTTGTCTTCCCGAGAACGACGGCTCCAGCCGACCTGTACCTGGCCACCGGGTCGGCGTCGACCTCTGGCACGAAGTCGGCGAGTTCTGGTGCCCCTGATGTGGTGATGAGGCCCTTGGTCTGGAACGAGTCCTTGATGGTGAGCGGAACGCCGTGAAGTGGACCGAGATCTTGACCTGCCGCCACCGCAGAGTCGGCCTCTGCGGCGGCTGCGAGTGCTGCATCGATGTCGACGCGGACAACCGAATTGACATCGGTGTCCATCTCGGCGATCCGAGAGGCGGCGGCAAGTACCAGCTCTCGACTGCTCACTTCCCGAGCAGCCACCGCCGCCGCCTGTTCGATTGCCGACGAGTACGCAACTTCTGGGGTCATGCCGTCGACGGTAGTGCTGAAGAGGTTGCTTGTCCTCACCGGATGTTTCGGTGGGGTCCCAGCAACCGAACGTGGCCATAGCCGCCTACCATGGGCGGCGGACTCTCACGAGAAACAGGAGACCTTCGTGGACGTACGCATTGGCGTCATCCATTCGCCCCGCGAGCTCAACTTCGAGGTGGCCGACGACACCGACGCCGACGCGGTCAAAGCCGACGTCGAGTCGGCCATGACCGGCGGATCGATCCTGTGGATCACCGACAAACAGGATCGCCAGATCGCTGTGCCCGGCGACAAGATCGCCTATGTCGAAATCGGAGCGCAGGCCCGCGGTCGCATCGGTTTCGCCGGTAGCTGACGGCCTCTGTCCGGTAGTTGTAGGGGTTCTTGGCCATGACTCGCATGACGGGTATGGCGCGTCTGGGCGCGAACGTCACGACACACGAGCTCGGCCACCTCGAGCGCGTCGTGGCGTGGTGGGGCCTACTCGCCGATGTCTCTTTCGCCGACCTGTTGTTGTTCGCCCCCGTGCGCGACAACCGATTTGTTGTCGTCGGGCAGATTCGCCCGTCGACAGCACAGACCCTCTACCGCGATGACGAGGTGGGACGTGTCTTCACCGAAGTCGAGAGGCCCCTGGTTGCGAGAGCGTTTCGCCTCGGCGAGATCGTCGATGGTGAGGTGACACTTGCATCGGGAAACGGGCCAAGGGCCCGGGTGCACTGCATCCCGATTCGTTTCGAGGGCAACGTCATCGGTGTCTTGTCTCGCGAACTACGGCCTGACTTCGAACGCGTTCGACTGCTCGGGCAGCTCGAACGCAGCTACCTCGACATCTACGAGCGGTTCGCGAAGATGATCGAGATGGGCGACTTCCCGTTCATCGACAGCGGGGTCGACCCGGAGGATCTTCCTCGAATCGGCGACGGTGCCCTCGTGGTCGACGAGCAGGCACGAATCGTGTTCGCTTCACCGAACGCCGTGTCGACGCTGCATCGGCTCGGGTTCGCCGGGGTGGTCGAAGGGCGGCGCCTCAGCGATCTGGGCCTCGATCAGAGAACCGTCAGGGATGCGATCAGCCTGACGTCTCCGATGGCGACCGAACTCGATCGCGGGGGTGTGTTCATCCAGCTCGTAGCCGTTCCTCTCACCGGTGGGCGAAACGAGCGCGGTGCGCTGGTCATGATGCACGACGTCACCGAGTTGAGGCGCCGAGATCGGCTGCTGATGTCCAAGGACGCGACCATTCGTGAGATTCATCACCGGGTGAAGAACAATCTCCAGACCATCTCATCGTTGCTGCGGATTCAAGGGCGGCGACTCGAGAGCGATGAAGCGAAGCTCGCCATCGAGGAATCTGTTCGGCGTATCGCCGCCATCTCGCTCGTCCACGAAACACTGGCTCACGAGACCGGCGAGGACATCTCGCTGCTCGAAATCGTCAGACAGTTGAGTCGAACCATCGAGTCGAGTCTCATCGACGTTGATCGACAGATCGTGATCACCGTTGCGGGCGACGTCGGCCTGGCGCCCGCCGAGGTGGCGACCCCGCTCGCGGTAGTGATCAACGAGTTGCTCCAGAACGTCGTCGATCATGCCTTCCCAGCTGGCCGCGAGGCAGTCGAGGGCGTAGTCGGAACGGTCGTTGTCGAGCTGTACGGCTCGGTCAGGGCCGGCCTCTCGATCCGGGTTCACGACGACGGGGTCGGGCTTCCTCCGGACTTCGATCCGGATCGTTCGAGCGGTCTGGGCACATCGATCGTGAAGACTCTCGTCACCAGCGAACTCGGCGGCGATCTGGAGATGGCCAACAAGCCCGACGGCGGCGCTCTGGTCATGCTCACGGTTCCGCCCTACCGCCGCGAGTAGGAACCCACGGGTTGGGGATCGGCGCTAGATGGCGAGCTTCGACATCATCGTGAACAGGGTGACGATGTCGGTGCTGTCGCGTGTCGGATCCAGCTCGCGATAGATGGTGTCGACGTTGATGGCAACACGTTCGGAGTCGATCCAGTCGGCGAACTGGCCGAGCGAGATGTCAGCCGCCGCTTCGTCGACGGTCATCCCGGCCTCGTAGCGGTCCCTTGTTTCGCGATCGACGAAGGTGAGATAGTCCTTCACCCGACCCACGCCATCGGCATCGGTGAGTGGTCCGTGTCCAGGGACGATTGCCGAGGCGCCGAGATCGATGATCAGGTCACATGCGGCGATCCAGTTCGAGATCGGACCTGCCCACATGAGCGGGGTGCCCTCGATGAACAAGATGTCGCCCGTGTAGACGACACCGGCCTCGGGGACGTGTGCGATCACGTCACCCTGGGTGTGGGCGGGCCCGACCTCGTAGAGGTGAACCGACGTGTCGCCCACCTCGATGTCGAGTCGCTGATCGAATGTGACGGTCGGCGGAGTAGGCGTGATGCCTTCGAAGTCGAAGTCGCCGAAACACTCGATCAGATACTCGCCGAGCGGTCCCATCGTCGGTGCGGCCGCCATCATCTGGGCGAGCATCTCTGGTGGCGTGTGAGACATCTCTTGTGCACACGCGTTTGAAGCGATGATGTCGGCTCCGACCACCAGTTCATTGCCGTAGCAATGATCTCCGTTGGCGTGTGTGTTGACCAGGTTTGTTATCGGAGCCGAATTCGTGACCCGCGACATCTCGTCGAGCATCTGGCGGGTGAGGTGCAGGTCAAAGAGGGTGTCGACGAGCAGGGATTCGCCCCCGCTGGTGAGCAGGCCGGCGTTGCTCCAGCCCCAGCCGCCATCGGGCTGGAGATATGCGAAGCAGCCGTCGCCGACTTCTTGGAGACCCTTCTCGAAGGAAGGTCGGGTGGATGATGCCCTTGGTGCCATGGCGACACCATACGCGTCGAGCCTTTGGGCGAGGACACCTTCACCGTGGAACGAAATGCCAGCCACGTTTGGAGACTGACCGACGAGGTTGGTGTCAGCTCGCTTGGACTGCGCGGCGGCGCGCTCTGCGAATCTCGCGACGCTCTTCTTCTGAGGTGCCGCCCCAGACTCCCGCGTCCTGGTTCGTTCTCAAGGCAAACTCGAGGCAGAGTTCTCTGGCATTGCAGCCGCCACATACCTCTTTGGCGGTCGCGATCTGGTCGATAGCGATGCCGGTAGTGCCAACGGGAAAGAACAGGCCCGGGTCGGTGTTGCGGCATTCCGCCTGGTCCCACCAGAGCTTGCTGTCGAGCAGCATGCTCGCCTTGAGCGCCATGTGTTGCCTCCCTCGCACCGCCAAGGCAGTGCCCCGTGGTGAGGAGCCGCCGGACAGTAGATCCGATCAACAAAGTTCCTGCACGCAGTGTGCAGATTAGCCATTCAGGGAATACCTCGACAAGGGTTTCAACGCGATATTTCGAATATGGAACAAATTTGGTGATCCGCGCCATGATGGTGAAATGCCCGATCTCCTTGTTGTCGCTCATCGCGGTGCATCGAATGCCGAACGCGAAAACACGATCCTTGCGTTCGAGCTCGCTGTGGCCCTTGGCTCAGACGCCGTCGAGCTTGATGTGAGACGTTCGGCCGACGGCCAGATGATCGTTCACCACGACGCCCACCTGTCTGATGGCAGGTTGATCGCCGACACCTCGACAGCCGACCTGCCCGACCATGTTCCGGGCCTGGCAGCCGCTCTCGACGCCTGCGGCAAGCTATTGGTGAACATCGAGATCAAGAACAGCGAGACCGAACCCGATCACGATCCGGATAGGCGTCTTGCGGCCCAGGTGGTCGACCTGGTCGTGCAACGAGGTCAACAAGACAATGTGCTCGTCTCGTCGTTTGATCTCGACACCGTCGACCTGGTGCGCGAACTGAATCCCTCGATCCCAACCGCGCTGCTGGTCTTCGGCGGTGAGCCGGGCGAACTACTCGAGTTGTGCGCCCGCAAGGGGCATGGCGCCATCCACCCACACGACACCCAGGTCGATGCCAACTTCATGACCCACGCCCGACGGCTCGACATCATGGTGAACGTCTGGACCGTCGACGACTCCGCTCGTATGCGGGAACTGGTCGCTCTGGGGGTGAACGGAATCGTGACAAACGTGCCCGATGTGGCCAGAACTGTCGTCGACGGCTGACCCGGAATCCCGGGCTCAGGGGACGACGAGGGTCAAGACGTCGGGACGCCAAGTGAACGTGAGTTCCTCGGTGTCGCCCAGGTGGTCGCCGTCCAATTGGTAGGGAAATGGGCCGTGGCCGCGGACGACGAGATCGGCAACATCGCGCCGGTGCTCGACCAAGGGGTCTTCGATCAGTCGTCCGTTGCCCTTCACCAGATGGCCCACCAGGCGCATCATCGGCCTGAACTGCATCGTTCGAACCCCGACCGTCGAGAGGGAGGTGTCGATCGTGGCTTCGGGGTCGATGCTCAGGGGTTTGCTCCCGAGGTATGTGTAGGGATCCGTGTTCAGGACAACGCCCAGATACACGTCGTGGACGCCCGTTCCGTCGCCGTACTCGAACGACATGCGCGGCCGACTTTTGTCGTAGTGATGCACCCATGTCGAGAATCCCGCCCAGATGAACAAGGGATGTCCCGCGTATCGCTTCAGCCAGGATCGTTTCTCGACCTGTTCGACGACAGCGGCGTCGAACCCCAACCCGGCATGGAAGAGGAAGTACCGACCGTTGACCGACGGCAGTCCGACTCGGCGAAGGGATCCCCGGTCTATCGCCTCGAGTACCTCCTGAGCGGCTACCACGGGATCGTCGGGAGTGTGCATCGTGCGTGCAAACACATTGGTGCTTCCACCGGGTAGAGCCGCGAGGGCGCAGCCGGTTCCGGCCAGCCCGTTCGCGGCCTCGTTCAGGGTTCCGTCTCCACCCAGGGTGACCACGACGTCGGTTCCCTTTGCGGCGGCCCCCCTGGCCAAACGGCTGGCATGGCCGCGTCGGCTGGTGGTTGCGACCGTTACGTCGTGGTGATGCGACAAGGTCTTCCTGATCATCACCCGCGTTCTGGCGGTCACCGACGAGGCGGCTCCGTTGACGAGCAAGGTGATCTTCACGTCTCCAAGTGTCGCAGAGTGGCGAGTGTAGGATTTCACACCTTGCGCACTTGCCCTGAGGATCCCCAAGAGCCAAACTCTGTGACTTATGAAAGTCGCAGTATGTGTGAAGCAGATTCCGGATCCAGCGGTTCCCGGTGAGCTCGACCCATCGACCAACACCCTCAATCGCGACGACAAGCTGATTCTCGACGAGTCCGACTCCTTCGGTGTCGAACTCGCCCTTCAGCTGGTCGAGGCGGCCGGAGGCGGTTCGGTCACATTGGTGTCGATGGCTCCCCGCAGCGAGGTCTCAGGCCTCCGAACAGCTCTTGCAATGGGAGCCGACGACGCAGTGCTCGTTTCAGACGATGCTCTCGCGGGCACCGACGCCCTCGGCACCGCCAAGGTGCTGGGCGCTGCTCTTGGCCGCGTCGAGCCAGATCTGATCCTGGCAGGCGTCGAGTCCTCCGACGGCTATACCGGCACGGTGCCAGAACAGATCGCCGGCGTCATGGGCATCGCGTCGGTCACGTTCGCCAAAAAGATCGAAGCCAGCGACGGAATGCTCAGCATCCAGCGTCAAACCGATGACGGTTATGACGAGGTCACATGCCCGATGCCGGCCCTGGTGTCGGTCACCGGTGGTGTGGTCGAGCCCAGGTATCCATCGTTCAAGGGCATCATGGCCGCCAAGAAGAAGCCGGTCGACCAGGTCGGTATCGCCGATCTCGGAATTGATGCATCTGCTGTCGGTTTCGCCGGTAGCCGCCAAGAGACGGTCGCAGTTGTCGACGCCGAAGCGCGCGAGGCCGGCGAGATCGTCATCGATGAAGGCGAGGGCTTCCAGCGCATCGCCGATTTCCTGGCCGAGCTCAAGGTCATCTGAGGAGCAACAAGTGTCAATCAACTCCATCTGGGTCTACGCAGAAGGCAGCGACGTCCCGACTGCTCTCACCCTCGAGATGCTCACCAAGGCCCGTGAGCTTTCATCCGATGTCTGTGCGATCGTCGGTGGCGACGCAGCCGCTATGGCTGGAGCCCTCGGTGCTCACGGCGTGTCCAAGGTCTACGCGACCGGAGATCTCGGCGGGTCCCTCCCCGGCATTCCCGTCGCGTCGGCGCTCGCCGCGCTCATCGATGGTGGTACCAGTCCCGACGCCATCTTCTTCGGTCAGACCTACGAAGCTCGCGACGTTGCGTCGCGTCTGTCGGTCATGCTCGATCAACCGCTCGTCACCAACAACACCGACGCTCGCGTCGATGGCGACACCCTCGTGTGCGACGAGCCGGTCTTCGGCGGAACAAAGACCCTCTCCACCGCCTTCCGCAACGAAGGCGTCAAGCTGGCTCTGTTCCGTCCCAAGTCATTTGAGCCGGCCGAAACCGGTGGGGGTGCGGCCGAGGTCGTGTCCATCGATGTCCCCGAGTCGGGCGAAGCGAAGATCGTCGCTCGTCACGTCGAAGAGCGTTCGGGCCCACAGCTCGACGTTGCACCGATTGTTGTGGCGGGCGGTCGGGGCATGGGCAGTGTCGAGAACTTCGCCATGGTCGAAGAGCTGTCGTCGCTGCTCAATGCGGCCCCGGGTGCTTCGCGAGCCATCGTCGACGCCGGCTGGGTTCCCTACGCCTATCAGGTCGGACAGACCGGCAAGGTCGTGAAACCCGACGTCTACATCGCGTGTGGCATCTCGGGTGCAACCCAGCACCTGGTGGGCATGAAGGGCTCGAAGACGATCATCGCCATCAACAAGGACGAGGAAGCACCGATCTTCGGTGTTGCCGACCTCGGAATCGTCGGCGACATCAACAAGGTCATGCCTGCTCTAATCGAGGCAATCAAGTCTGCCTCCTGAGCGGCGACGACAACGGATCAGGAGCGCGGGTCAATCCTGCGCTCCGCCGTTGTTTTTGTGGTCGTGGGCGTCGATGGCCCATGCCAGATCGTGGGCCGGGTCTCTCACAGCCAGGCGCAAACGCCAGCCCTTGTGTTCGTCGGTGGAATCCCACCACCACCACTCGAGTTCTTCGACCCATTCGCCGATGTCATCAGGGTTGGGAGGCCAGGTCGAATCACCCCCCAGCGCTGCCACTGCGTGCCAGGCGCCCGCGCGCCCGGCGGCGGCTCCGCGACGCCGTCCCTGCGCTCCGCCTGAGGCACCTGCCCATGCCATCACCCGGAGAGCCAACCCCGGCTCGATACGGGCTGCCCGTATCGGACCCGAGGTGAGGACGGCTACCGCGCCCAAGGCAGGGCCATGGATACTGACGGTTGCACATGCTCCCTCCGAGCTGCTCAACCATGGCGCCACGAGATCGCGTAGCGCCAGTTCGACCTCCTCGTCGGTTCTGAGAGCGGTTGTCGACCCACGGGTCACCTCGGACAGATGCGGCGGCAATGGTGCTTCGGATACAACACCTTCGGCCGAGTATTCGGCCAGGTCGTAGTCGGGTTCCCACCCCTGAAGTGCGCCGGGCAACTCGAGGTCGACCGTGGATGGGTCGACGACATCGCCCCTGACCACGGCCTCGGCAGCGATCTGGGTTCTGATGGGACCATCCGGTAGGTGTGGATCGATGTCGGGCCATAGGTGAGCGAACGCGGCCACCTCACACAGGGGACCCAACGAGAAGATCCCGGGAGAGTCGGACGCGACCCGCGCTGACGTCGCCGGTGGAGCGCCCAACACGGCTCGGTACTCGGCGTACATAGCAGCCGGCCATAGCTGGTGACCCCGTTCGTGGGCTCGTCGGCACCGAAAGGCGACGCGCAGAACCTCGTTCCAGTCGTCGTGTTCGCAGAGGCCGTCGATCGAACGGATGATGTCGTCCAGAGCACCGCGGTCGATGGCGTGATCGATCGTGTTCATACCAGCGGCCAGGGCCAACGACGCCCGGTTGGGTCGTGGGGGAAGGTTGGTTCGTCGAGCACCATGTTCAGTCGTCGCAGGAGTGCGGCCTGCTCGTCACGGTCCAACAGATCGGCAATTGCATCGGGCAACCCGGTCCCCAGATCGCCCAGATCGTCGATCATGTCGTCGTCGATCGGCTGGTGCTCGAAGTTCCAGATGACCGTTCGAAGCTTGAACTCCTCGGCGAAGCACAGGCCGTGATCGATGCCCCAGATGTGCCCTGCTCGGTCGATGAGACAGTGCCCACTCTTGCGGTCGGTGTTGTTCGCGATGAGATCGAACGTGCACATCCGGCGCAACTGGTGGTGGTGTGCGGGGTTCTCGACGAGCGTGAAGAAGTGCTGCTCGTAGTCCGCCTCGATCAGCAACTGTAACGATCCCTGGCCGAAGGGTCCGTCACGTTCGACCGTGGGCGGAACCAGGTGCCAATTCAACGCACGTGACAATTCGAACGCTGCGATTTCGCGGCGGTAGAGGCCCGAAGGGAAATCCCAAAGCCGACGTTCGCCGGCCGCGGGTTTGTACACCGCCGCCAGATGGCCTTCCTCGTGAAGTACGTGGACGAGGAAGGTCTGGTTCGAGGACCAGGGCATCCGGCCCTGCACCTCGATGTCGCCTGCGCGCAGCGATGCCTCGTTGGCGACCATCGCCTGGTCGAAGTCGGTCATCTCGTCAATGACGCCGATGGCCGTTCCGGCGACCGAAATCGCGTCCATACTCGGCCAACAACAAGGCGTGTGTGGCGAACCCTCTCGCTTGAGCAAACCTCGTGTGAAAACGACACGTCGATGCCTCCTCCTCGCCCTCGACCAGTTCCTCCGCGAGGATCACAAACCTTCCTGCCTCCTCGTCGATACCGACCCCGAGCGATCCGACGGTCCAGATCGCCATGACAGGTTCGACGAGGTCGGCGGGTTTCAGGGGATCACTCTCGTCGCCGATCTGCTCGAGCAATTCGAGTATCCCGCTGGCCAACGCCTGGACCTGTCCCTTCTCGAGCTTGACCGAGACCAGTGTTGTCTCGTCGCGAGCCTGAAGAAAGAAGATGCGTTCGCCGGGTGCGCCGACAGTTCCAGCGACCACATTTGTTGTGTTCAGCAACTCGAACGATTCGCTCATTCTCTAACCATCTGTTTCTCTAGGCGGGCGCGAGATCGGTCAGCGGTCCGCTGATCGAGTTGACCATCAGTACAACCGGGCCCTCGGCGGTGAACAACACTCCCGAGATCGAGCAGGGTGACACGACAACCCGCTGAAACAGGTCGAGGTGTGTCCCCATGGCGGTTGCCAGGAGGGCTCTGATCGGGTCCGCGTGAGACACGCAGACGATGGCCTCTCCCTGGTGTTTGGCGGCCAAGGTAGTCACGGTGTCATTGATTCGTGCGTTCATCGCCGTGAACGATTCACCACCAGGAAACCTGAACCCGCTCGGGTACTTCTGAACCGTCTTCCACTCGGCCAGCTTGTTGAGTTCCGTCAGCTTGCGACCTGTCCAATCGCCGACGTCCAACTCGAGGAGCCCGCTGTGACGCTTCACCTTCAACCCGAGGGCTTTGGCGATCGGCGCAGCTGTTTCGCGGGTTCGTTCGAGGGGTGACGCGTAGACGGTGGTGACCTTCGACCCAAGGGTTGCGATTCGGTCGGCGGCAGCCTGAGCTTGCTGGGCTCCCTGCTCGGCCAGATGCAGGCCAGGTGTTCTGCCCGGGAGCTCGTCTCCGGTTGTCGGGGTCTTGCCGTGGCGCACCAGTAGCACCAATGTCGGTTTTGGTTTCGCCACACTGAGAGGCTAGTTCTTGTCGGACCGCGTCCCATTGTGTCGAAGTCGCACCCCCTCGTGTCGAGAGTCGCGCGCCGCTAGGGTCGCCTCACATGGCTCGACGAACCGACCTCGAGATCCTCGACGAGGAGATTTCCAACTGCCGGGCGTGCCCGCGTCTCGTCGAGTGGCGCGAGAAGGTGGCGGTCGAGAAGCGCGCGAGCTATCGCGACGAGACCTACTGGGGTCGACCGGTCCCCGGGTTTGGTGATCCATCGGCCCACGTGATGGTGGTCGGGCTCGCCCCGGCAGCCCATGGTGCCAACAGGACAGGCCGTGTGTTCACCGGCGACCGGTCTGGCGACTTCCTCTACGCGTCCATGTATCGGACCGGGTTCGCCAACCAACCGACATCGATCGATTCCTCCGATGGTCTCGAGCTCATCGGTGCCTACGTCACGGCTGCCGTTCGCTGTGCGCCGCCGGCCAACAAGCCGACAGTCGACGAGCGTGATCAATGCCGTGTGTACCTCGAGCGCGAGCTGCAGCTACTCGACCGCGTCAGCGTGTTCGTAGCCCTCGGTCAGTTCGGATGTGGCGTGGCCACCACATTGCTCGGCGTACGTCCGAGACCCAAATTCAGCCATGGTGCAGAGATCGCTACCCCCGATGGTCGGACCATCGTCTGCTCGTTCCATCCAAGCCAGCAGAACACCTTCACCGGCAGGCTCACCGAGCCGATGCTCGATTCGGTGTTCGTCAGGGCCAAGGAGTTGGCCGGCTAACGAGCGAACTCGCGAACGATATCCCGGAGGGCCTCGACCAGGGTGGCCTTGTCTTGTTCGGGTCGTACACCCGATCTGACCAATACCAGATCGGCTGCGGGCACCATCCAGATGTACTGACCCTCAAATCCGTGGCAGGCGAAGGTGCCAAGACCGTCCTCGTGCACCCAGAAGTGTGCGCCGTGCACGAAGTCGTCGATCCCGCGCGATACCTCGGTCGCCGTGCGGAATCGGTCGATCGCACCTTCGGGAATAATCCTGTCGCCCTCCCAAACCCCGTCGCGTAGACACAACAAGCCGAAGCGGGCGAAGTCGCGCGCGGTGCAATCGCAAAACGAAGATCCGATGAAGGTGCCGGCATCGTCGAACCTCGGGGCTGGTGAATTCATTCCAATCGGCTCGAACAGCTTCGTTCGCATGTAGTGCTCGAACCCGGCCGAGTTGTGGCCAAGCCCAAGCTTCGTCGCGATGTGGCGAGCGAGAACGTTGGAAGTACCCGAGCTGTACTGGTACGTCGATCCGGGAGCAGAGGTCAGGGGTTTGTCAGCTGCGTAGTGAGCGGCGTCGGCCCTCGCGTCACCAAACAGCATCGTCACCACGTCGCTCGGCTGATCGACCTCGTAGATCTCCGACCATTCGAGGCCAGAGGTCATCGTCAGGAGATGACCAGCGGTAATGACCGATCTCTCGTCGACCCACTCTGGCGCGTCGACCGTGCCACTCCAGTCGACCCCGGCGATGGCACCCAGAACAGCGGTCATCGACTTGGCCATGGACCAAGAGGGAAGTGTCGACTCTGCCGACACCTCGGCTCCGTAGCGCTCGGCCACGATTGCTCCGGCCTGCACGACGACCAGGGCATCGGTGCGCCCGAGCTCGGGTCGGCCGGCGTCGAACAACTCGGCAACCGCTGTGTCGAGAGCCCCGAGATCGGCGACGTCCGGTTGTCGGAGCGGCCAGGTGTCGGTCGGCCAGGACTGGTTCGTTGGCTGGGTGGGCAGCGGAAGCAGCGTCATCGTGCCATCCTCGTCGAAGTCGTCGACGTTTGGGTGAGGTGTGGTGTTCAGATCTGTGGTTATCGGTCGAAACAAGCTAACCAGTGGCTCGCGCTGCGGCGTCATCGCCTTGATTCTGGTCGTCCTTCTCGGCTGCAGCGGATCGTCGACGCGGGTCATCGAGCAGGCTTCGACCACGACGATGTCGACAACGACCACGATGGCCACCACCACGACCTCGACCACGACCACAACTCTGCCGCCGCGACCCGACATCGCTATCTCGGTGGCCTTCATGGATCGGTGTGTCACGGCCGACGGACTGGCCGCCCCCTGCCGGTGTGCCCTGGCCGAGATGGCAAGGTCGGTGCCAGCTGATCAATGGCGGGTCATGGAGGACCGGCTCGGGGCGGACGAAAGCCTGCCAGAGCCTCTCGCCGATGCGCTGGTAGCGTGCCGTACCGCCGAACCCCAGCCATTCGACATCGCTGCGGTGGAGGCACTGAGCGATGTATGCGTAGCCGGAGGAGCAGACCTGGCTGTCTGTCGTTGTGCCGGCGTCAGAGCGGTGCAGATCGTTCCGTCGGACCTGATCGACGAGTATCGAACCGCGATGGATGTGTCACCGTCGTTGGCCGATCTGGTCGAGCGTTGCCAGATCTGAAGCGGAGGAGCTATTTCTTGGCAGGAGCGGGCAAGAGTGCCGGCTTTTCCCACGCAAACTCGGGCCACCGCGAACGACTCTTGGCCGCGAGCTTCTGCATCAGGGCGATCGCTCCTGGATCGTCGTCACCAGGACGGCCGATCAGAGACCCGTCCTCGAGCATCTTGTCGATGATCTCGCTACCGAGGTCGGTGCGCACGATCGTCAAGGTCCAGTCGTCGAATTTGCCGATTCCGCCGGTTGAGATGTCGGCGTGTTGTGCGGCGAAATCGGGGCAGTGGTTACACCCATCACGAGTCCAGGCATGGCACTCCTTCAGGTTGATTTCGTGGTAGCCCCCGTCGTGAGTCCAGATCTGGAACACACCCTTTATGTTCGTCTTCTTGATGTCGCGCCGATCGAGGCCGTACTTCAGCTCGAACAACTCCTCGAAGATCGCTTCGTCGAAGCTCTTCGAGCACAGCAGGCCGATGTTCAGGGCGAATCGGTTGCCGACCTTGCCGATCTTTCGGCTCTTCATCACCGGCACGATCGAACTCTGGCAACTCATGCCGACCAGCGCGATCTTGCGGGCGCCGGCCTCGATGGCCTCATCGAACGCGAGTGGGTTCGCCGAGTAGGTGTAGCGGCTTCCGGCCCCGCGAATCACGTCATCCTTGTTGAAGGCGGCCCCCGGGGAAGCCGTCCACTGTGACCCGTCACCCTCGCCGACATATGACGTGAGTGCCGCGTCGATGTAGTCGTTCTCGAGGGCCCAGATCAGGATTGCCGAGACCAACCCACCATCTTGGCCATGTTCGTGGACGAAGTCGTCGCTGGCTCGGGTGAGGATGATGTCCCTGTAGATGCCGGCCGGGTCGCCGGCCTCGCGGGTGCGGCCGAAGAGACGAGTCTCGGCTTCTTCCTCCCAAGTGCGGAACCGGGGACAAGCCCTTGTGCAGCTTGTGCAGCCTCTCTCTCCGCGCACGCAGTTGTCGGGGCCGAGCTCCTCCTCGAGGTGGAACGGCTTGAAGCCACCCTGGCCGTGGTCGTAGCCGATCACATTGTGCGGGCAAGAGATCACACAGCCAGAGCAACCGGTACACAGACCTGTTGTGATGACCTCGCTATAGAGCTCTTTCCACTGGTGCATCCACCGTTCTCGTTTGGTCGGTGTGGTCGAGCCCGTTGCATCTGAGGTATCGGTAGCCGCCATGGCTGCAACTGTATCCCGCTGCGAGTTCGCGACCCAGAGGTCGCTCATGCGCAGATTCCCCGCTGCGACCGATCCAGTTGCCGGCTCAGTCGGACTGGGCGGCGAGAGCCGTGGTCGTGCGCAGCTCGAGTTCGGGCAGGAACCACATGGCAACACACGCTGCGGCCATGATCGGAACTGCCGCCCAGAAGATCGAATTCGAAGCTACCGCGACAGCGTGTTCGACGGCATCGCGAAGTTGTGGTTCCAGCGACTGGATCTCGTCGGGCGTCGACAGGAGCTCGTCGACGTCGATCGAGCCCGCGAGGTCGTCGAGTTCACCCTTGATGCGGGCGGTGAGGAGTGCGCCGTAGGCACCTACACCAACGGTTTGGCCGAGTGTTCTGAAGAAGTTGATGGCTGCCGTTCCAGCACCCAGGTCGGGTAGCTCGAGCGAGTTCTGGGTTGCCGTGGTCATGGTCGGAAACGCCGTCCCCATCGATAGACCTGCCAGGCCGAGCCAGGGAATGACCGCCACGGCCGATGAGTGTTCGTCGAGTGTTGTGTACGCGAGCAGCGAGACGAGCGTCAGAATCGGCGCCGTGCGGAGAAGCCAGCGATATCTACCCGTACCGGTCGTGACCCTTCCTGCGATGTACGAGCCGGCGGTCACCGCTATCGACATCGATGCCAATATCAAGCCGGCTCTGGTAGCTGTTTCTCCGAGTGAGACCTGGAAGAAGAGGGGCATGAAGGCCACAGCGGCCATCCCCGCACTGCCGTAGACGATGTTGCCGCCGATCAGGATTCGAAATGTTGGGTTCCGAAAAAGGCGCATGGGCAACACGGGCTCTCGTGCCCGCAGCTCCCACAATACGAAAGCGACCGAGGCGACGACTGCCCCGACCAGCAGCCCGACGACCTGGATCGATGCCCACGGGTACGTCTCACCACCCCAGGCGAGGCCGAGGACGAGGGCGGTCACCCCGGCTACCAGAACCGTCGAACCGACGATGTCCAGAGAGTGTTCGCGAGGCGGGAGGGTGAATGTGAGATTGCGATGGATCATCAACCACGCGGCGAGCCCCAAAGGGATGTTGACCAGGAAGATCCAGCGCCACGAGGCAACGTCGACGAACACACCACCGATGACCGGCCCGACGAGAGCCGAGAACGTGAAGTTCATCGTGTAGTACGCCATGTACCGCCCGCGTTCGCGCGGGGAGAATATGTCACCGATGACGATGAAACCCATGGCCATCAGGCCGCCACCACCGATTCCTTGCAGCCCGCGCGAGACGACCAGCTGGAGCATCGATTGTGATGTGGCTGCCATCAGCGACGTCGCAACGAAGACGACCAGGGCGACCTCGGTCAGTGCCCTTCTGCCGTAGAGGTCGCTCAGCTTCCCGTACAGGGGGGTCGCGGCGACCGAACCGAGAAGGTAGGCCGTGAGAACCCAGGGCAGTTGGTCGATACCGCCCAGTTCTCCTGCGATCGTCGGCAGGGCCGTCGACACAGCGGTGCCGTCGAGAGACGCGAGGAACGTCGCCATCAACATGCCGATGAAGATGAGCAACGTCTGATGTTTGGTCAGGTCGGTGCTGTTGACCGGTGGAGGCGAATCGCTCACCGGCACACTGTGTCAGGAAGGTGCCGGACCAACCAAGCTGCGGTCATTGCTGGCCATCGGGCCTTCTGGCTATGGAGACCATCGGGTGAACCTGATCCGAGGTTCTGACGACGTCTGGGGACTTCAGCTCCGCTCGTCGGCGAGTGGCATTGTGAGTGGCTCGGCTGCGTAGCTGTGGGCCATGGCGAGAACGCAGTCGAGCGCCTCGACCCTGAGTTCGTCGAGGGTCTTGCCCCCGAGCCGTCCGATCAGAGCGAGTTCCTCCGCCTCACGTGCAAGCGCGAGCGCCCGGCAGTAGGCGTCTCTTGTGTTCACGTTCGCCTCCCTTGTCATCCCGCAACAGCAATGATGCCAAAGGTTTGGAGGGAGCTCAGATCCAGCTCATACGTTCGAGGTCTAAAATGTACGTTAGGGGTCGAAATATGGGCTGGGCTTGGGATGTTCGATGCCGCCGACTCCTTTGAGCACCTCGTCTTGCGATCGATACTTCAGCTCGTCGTGATCTGTGTCCGTGTGTTCAACGGTGTACGCACAGGGACAGAGACTTGCCCAGACCCCATCGAGACGACAGGATGGTTGTGGACGACCGCCGTGCCAAACGGAAGGGGTTCGGACCGTTCGAGCTACGGCGGACGACGAAAGGTATGTCCATGTCGTTGCGCCGCTACACGCTCGTCGGTGGTCTGTTTGGGATCGTGTCGCTTCTGCTCGTCGGGTTTTCTCCTCGGGTAGCAGCTCAGACCGACGACCCGTGTCTCGACAACATTCCCGACGAGGTTCCCATCGAGGACCTCAGCCTCGACCCAGCGAAGGATGGAAAAGGCGGGACCCTTCCTTCTGTGCTCGGCAGCGGCGAGGTCGCAGGCATCCTCGCCGAAGTGTACGCACGCCTTCCAGACGCGGATGGAGACGGCTTTCCCGACCTGCCCGACGATGCCGAGGGCAATCCCGACTTCGACGCGCTGGATCGTCTGCTTGGCGAGCCGGGCGTGAGAGACATCAGTCCGGGCGAGAACTCAAATGTCGTGACCATCGACGAGGATGGCGCCGTGACCATCCAGGCCACCGATGCACTAGTCCAGCAAGCCGAGACCCAGGTGCGGCGGTCGGGCTGCGATCCTGGATTGATCGCCGGTTCGGGATCCGCCCTGTCGGGGCCATGTATGGGCATGGCATGGTCGTACGACAAGAACGGCCTGCCACTCGATCAGGCTGCCGACTGGAGCTTCGCCAACGCCCCGGTCGATCTCTTCGGCGATGGAGCTGGTTCGCAGGCGTTCACGTCGAGCAATCCGTTCCGGGTCGATGCCAATGGGTTTGTGATCTACACCGGGGTCGCAGGCGGACTCGAACTGGGATCGGGCCCTCGAGATCACGACTGGTTCCTCCAGCTCAAGCTCTTCGGGACAGGCACGACACTCGATGCGGGCGGTGATCCCAACGGTGCTGGTGAGAACCGAAACGCCGGTGCGGTGAACCTTCGTGACGACCTGCCCGCAGCAGCCAAGATCAATGCGGTACTCGGTGCAAACGGCCAGATGGAAGCTGAAGGCGGTGACTTCCGCTGTGTCGGATCTGGGTTCGTCGATCTGTCGGGCGATCTCGATCCCACACTTCCCGGAGTTGCCCTCGCCGCCATCGCCGCGATCGGCCTGCTGTTCAACGCCAGACCGGCTCTGACATGGGGAGGTTCGAAGTGACCGCCGAGACCACCGTGAAACGTCATCCGATCCGTGGTGCCATCTATGGAGTCGTTCTAGGAATCGGGCTCGCGCTCGTAGCCGTCGGTCGAAAGATGATCACCCTCGACTCGATCATGCCGATCGTGTTGATCGTCGTGGGAATCGCCGTCGGCGTTCTGTGGGCCATGTTCGCTCCGGCAAAACAGCCGAAGAACCCGGCGGTTTCACGGCCCGAGGAGCTCACCGCCGACTGACCGGCGCGCGTCGGGCGTGCCGTTGAATGTGATCAGCCGTGTCGGATATGCAAGATGCGGCTACTTGACGAATCGATGGTAGGTCTTCGATCGGGGGTCGGTCTGCGCGATGACCGTGACCTCGTGGTGGGTGATGATCTCGTCGATGCGGTTGTGGAATTCCTCTACCCAATCAGCGTCGGTGGAGTAGGGCATGAACTCTCTCATCGATCCGATCGTGATGACGCCAACGAGGAGTGCTCGGCTGGCGACCGTCGCAGAGCCCACTTTGCGGAATGCGCCCTCGGCAGGATTCGAACCTGCGCTCATGGCTCCGGAGCACTTACCTCTTTCGGGGAATAGGCCCTGGTCAGAGCGTTGTGTCCCGCCCGCTGGGTAGGTTCCTCCCATGCTCCTCCCAATGAATCGGGCGGCGTTTGTGCCGGAGGCGATCGGTCGGCCGATGCAGGACGTCAAGATCTTCGGGCTCCAGCACCGCAATCGCAACGCCCGCATCAAGCGTCCCTGGATCGTCCGCTGGTCCGTTGACGGCCCCCAGCACAGCCGAGCATTCCACACCAGGGTCGAGGTCGACCGCTACCGGTCGTATCTGGCCGAGCAGTGGCCCGAGTGGCTCGAGCGCTGGTCGCTGCGCCTGAGCGACCTGAACCGCCAGGTTCTGGCCGGAGTCGACGTGTCGTTGGGCCTCGGCGAGAACGGTGCCCTTCTGGCGGCATCGACCGCCGGGCGGTTCCACAAGACGGCCAAGGCGTGCATCAGACGAGCCGTGGCCTCGAGCTGATCCCGGCCGATCCATGGCCGCCCAACGATCGGGGTCGCTCTCAGCGCAAGGCGATGCGGGCCAAGCGCATGGTCGACCTGCGCAAGCTGCCCGGTCCCGCGACGATGGCGAAAGCGCTCGACGCGATGGTCAGCCACCAGCCGGCCAGCCGCACCTACCGGGTGATGACGGCGGTGGCGTACTACGCCGGGCTCCGCCCGTCCGAGGTCATCATGCTGCGTCCCTCGGCTCTGGAGCTGCCAGAGGCCGGCTGGGGTCGCATCGACGTCACCGAGGCCGACATCTCATTCGACGAGCCCGGAGAGCCCAAGACCGGGGCCAGGTCGGTGCCCATTCCGCCTGTGCTCGTCGAGATCCTCGCCGAATTCATCGACGAGAACGAGTTCGGCGCCGATGACCTGCTGTTTCGCACTCGGACCGGTCGGCGCCCGACTGCATCGAACTGGGCCAGGTGTTGGCAGCGAGCACTGCGCTCGATCGAGCATCCGAGGTTGCGGGTCTACGATTGCCGCCACGCAGCGGCCACGACTTGGCTTCGTGCCGGAGTCCCGCTCGGCGAGGTCGCCCGTCGCCTGGGCCATTCGGTCGAGGTTCTGGTATCGACCTACGTCGGCGCCATCGATGGTGACGAGGAACTCGCCAACGCGCGCATCGAGGCAATCCTCGCATGATCGAACGAGGACCGTTCCACGCATTCATCGACGAGAGCATCAGGGGCCGCACCTATCGGCTCACATCCGTTCGGGTCCGTTCGAAGGACCTTGCTGTCGTGACCCGTGACGTCCGGCAACGAATCCCGAAAGGCCAGCGGCGGCCGCACATGTCCGACGAAGGCAAGCAGAGGCGCCGGCAGATCCTTCGAGGATTTGCCAGCCTCGAGATTCGCGCCACCGTGTACGAGACGCCATACGCCGGTCGTGGCGATGACAAGGCTTCGCGGGATCGGTGCCTGCAAGGGCTGGTTGCCGATGTGCCCACGCTCGACGTCGTGTCCGCAGTGCTCGACACCCGCGGCGAGCTTCGGGACCGCCAGGACCGGTTCACACTTCACGAGGCGATGCGTACAGCGTGTGTTGAGCGGTTCGGGTTCATCCATCGTGCTTCGGGCGATGACTGCCTGCTGGCGCTACCCGACGCAATCGGCTGGGCGTTCGGCCGAGGCGGCGAGTGGCGGAGGCTCATCGAGCCCGTCACAACACTTCGCGAAATCGACGAATTAGGTTGAAGTCGCCGGCACATCTGGCGATACTGAACAAGACGGCTCCACTCGGAGCTGGAAGTGGACCCGGTGTTCTCCCCCGTTTGAGGAGCCACCGGGTTCTGCGCTTCTGGCGGTCGGTCGCTGCCTGTGTCTATCCACTGTCGGGAGCTGCTACTCGACACGTAGTGCTGATGCGGTGAAGTCGCGCCACGCTCGCAGGAACGCGAGGGCCCCGTCGATATCTCTTGCTTCGACCAGGCTGAGGATCTGAGCTCGTCGCGAGCGCTCGTCCTCGACGAAAGCCCGGTTGTCTGTGGGAAAGAAGGGTCGAGCCGGGGACCGCTGCGCCCGTCGCCTCCGTCCGAGGAGGAGCATTGCGTAGGCGTTCTCCTCACGATCGCTTGCCGCCATACGCCCAAGCGCATCATCCTGGGTTTCCAACCCTGCGAGTGCGCGTTCGAGCGCCTCGGTGTATTCCGGTGAGTACCCAGTCGACAGGAGTTCTGTAGGCGAGTTTCCCGCGGAACGCCCAACCGGAAGGATCAGCTAGCAGAGGAAGCACTGCCCGTTTCCACTGCGCCGCTGTCATCACCGATGTCGAACTTGGCCGTCGGCGCGCCGAGAGCATCGCACGGTGGTTGGCCCGACTCGTGAGTTGTCCAGCCACTCCGCCAACTCGCTCGGGTCGAAGCGGACGTGGTGGCCGAGTTTGAGGTAGGGGATTCGGCGTTCGCTGACGAGGCGGTAGACGTAGGCGGTGCCGACGGCCATGAGGTCGGCGACTTCGGGCACCGTCAGCAGCGCTGGGCTGTGGGAATCGCTGGGCATGACCCTGGTAGGCGCATCCGACCGAACGCGACACCGCCACCGCTGATTTCTTCAGATTCCCTGTCGCGTCTGGCCGTCCCGACGCGCCTTCCCGTAGGTGAGCAGACGAACTACCGGAAGCATGTCTGTGGAGGACGCCCAGCTCACCACCGAGGAAGCGGTCAACACCATGCTCGCTGTCGCCGCCGAGCTCCAGCTCCGGGCAGCCCGAGGCTCCACACCCGAGGAGGTCAGAAAGTGGATCGTTCGCGCGAGCGACGTCCGGCGAAGCCTCCAGGACCTCGCCGACGCCTACGACCGTGCCCTGCACGAGGAGTGGGCCGACGATGTCGTGGCCCGCAAGATCGAACGGTCCGTGCGGGCGCACCAGACACGGCTCGAACGCAAGCGGCGTCGCTAACAGGGCGGCATGTATGTGGGGGGAGAAGCGGTAACCCAACCGACCCACTCAAGTCGAAGTCGACCCCGAGGCCTGGACGGTGGTCAAGGCCGATGCCGTGAAGAGGCGTCGGGCGGTAGCCAAGCAGGTTGGCGATCTGGTGCACCGGTCGCTGAGCGCCCGGGCAGTGCGCCAACATGTGCACCAAGCAGTGCACAACGCCGATTCGCCCAAGGCTTCGGCGCCCCGATCGCACCTACGGCGACAGAAGCGATTCGCCCGCCTGTTCGTCGACGACGACGCGTGGACCCGGTTCCGCACCTGGGCAACACAGCTCGAAGTGCCGGTTGCCAGGTTGGTCGGCATCGTCGTCGAGGACGAGGCCCGCAAGCTCGGCTGGCGACCCTCGGATGGCCCCAGGTGAACGCCACGGACGGGTCTTCCTCCCAATGGGCCCCCAAAACCGGCGAGAAATGGGGTGGAACCAGGAAGAGTGGCGGAGAAAGCGAAAGGGGTCTGACCTGGGGCTTTTGCCCTGATCAGAGCCCATTCTGCGGAATGCGCCCTCGGCAGGATTCGAACCTGCGCTCATGGCTCCGGAGGCCACTGCTCTATCCCCTGAGCTACGAGGGCATCGGTCGAACTCGACCGGAGGGTCAATGTAGCGCTTCGAGGAGCTGTCGGTGCCTCGATTCGTGATGGCTATTCTGTCAGTCCTGGTTCACCAGCAGCGATCATCTGGGCGAGCAGCTCTCCCAGCTGTTCGCTGGTGATGTCGGCGCCGTCCTTGCCGAGGTGCCAGAGATCGGGGAAGGACTCGTCGTCCAGGCCGGGATCGAACTCGATGAGAGGTGTGCCCCACTCGTTCATCGAGGAAGCGAAATTGGTCCTGTTCTCCTTGTGCACATCGGTCTCGAAGTCGATCTCGAATACCGAGGACACGGGCATCTGGAAGAAGACGAACCGACCTCCGTTGTCGTGGACGAGTTGGACCAGGCTGGCCAACACGGTCGCGTTCCAGTCGTCGAGAACCACACCCGTACGCGACTCGTTCTCGAGTCGTTCGAGTGCGAGTTCGCGAGCTCGTTCGACGCCCGCTGCATCGGTTGCGACACCACCGGCATCGGACAGGCCTGATCCGTCGCCTTTGGTGGTCGGCAAGAACAGGTCGAGAACATCGCCTGTTGCCTTTCCACCCCGATCGAAGAACAGGTCTCGCCATCCGTCCTTGAACGAGATCAGATCGCTGTTGTTGAACGCGTAGCGTGACAGCACCGCAAAACGTTCGGAACGAGAGTGGTCGGCTTCGAGGAAGGGATCGACATCGTCGCCAGTCATCGCCCTGGCCAGAAGGCTTGGGAACTTTGGGTGGAACCAGCGCTCATCCCAGGTTCCTCGCATCAGAGGCGCTGGGACTTCACCGGCCAGCTCGAGCAGGACGATCGGCTGCTCGAGTCTTCCGGATTCGATGAGCTCGCGAAGCTCCAGGTAGTGGGTGACGATCGTGGACCCGCCACGTCCTTGGTTGGTGACCTTGACCCGGTATTCGACCTCGTCGGACACGACCTGACTCACGAGCGGAGCATTGATGCCAGATGCCACGCGGGAGCTGCCGATGAAGACGATGTCTGCGTTGTGGGTCGCCGACGAGTCGTACCACTCCTCGTAGTTCGACAGACCCACCCGCGCCACACCCTCGACCGCGATGATCATGATCACCGGGATGATGATCCATTGAAGGGTTCGCCATTTGGGTTTCATTGGCCTGCCGAGCTTCATGTCAGAACTGGAAGTAGATGAATTGGCCACCTGCTGGTGGCGCGAGGACGATCATCGTGAGAACGAGCCCGGTGACGATCGTGGGTCCCAGACCCCGATGCCAGCCGAGGCTGGCCGAGGGATCATCGACGGAGCGATGCCATCCCTCGAGCAACAGCAGCGCTGCGGACAAGACGACCACAATGAACACGTACCGCCCCAGGTCCGATGTGATCGTGAGGTCGAGAACCATCGTCTCGAGGAAGTTGAACACCTGACCGAACGACTCGGCCCTGAAGAACAGCCACCCCACACAGACCATATGGAACGTTCCGATCTGCTTGAGCAGACGCAACACCGGTGTCGGACTTGCAGCGGGTCGTTTCTCGGATAGGTATCGATGTGCACCCAGCCATAGGCCGTGGAACATCCCCCAGGCGACGAAGGTCCAGGCCGCGCCGTGCCACAGTCCCCCGATGGTCATCGTTAGCAAGAGGTTGCGGTAGGTGAGCAGCTCGCCACCCCTGTTGCCCCCGAGGGGGATGTACAGGTAGTCGCGCAGCCACGTGCTGAGGCTGATGTGCCAGCGACGCCAGAACTCGCTCGGGTTCTGGCTGCGGTAGGGCATTTCGAAGTTGAGCATCAGCTCTATCCCGAGCAGCTTCGAAGCGCCCCTGGCGATATCGGAGTATCCGCTGAAGTCGCAGTAGATCTGGAGCGCGAACGCATAGACGGCGACGAGGCCCACAAATCCGCTGCTGGGTGTGTCGGAGGCGAAGACCTCGTTGACGACGATTGCTGCGTTGTCCGCGATGACGATCTTCTTGAACAGGCCCCACAACATGAGCCACAGACCTTCGAGATCCTGCTGCCTCGAATGGGCCCGATCCCTTTGGATGCGGGGCAGGAGATTTGATGCGCGCTCGATCGGTCCCGCGACGAGCTGGGGGAAGTAGGCGACGAACACGGCAAAGTCGCGGATCGAGTCGACCGGCTCGAGGCGTCTGCGATAGATGTCGATCGTGTAGCTCATGGTTTGGAACGTGTAGAAGCTGATGCCGACCGGAAGCGCCACCTTCAGCACAGGTGAGGAGGCGTCGAGGCCGACCGATGACAACAAGGACGTCGCAGAGTCGATGAAGAAGTTGAAGTACTTGAAGGTCGCCAGGATGCCGAGATTGGTCATCATCGAGAGGCGCAACAGACGTTTTCGCGATCTCTCGTCGTCGGTGGTGTGGAGCCGGCCACCCACGTAGTAGTCGACGACGGTCGAGATCAACAACAGGCTGCAGAAGCGCCAGTCCCACGCCGCGTAGAACACGTACGAGGCGACCAGCAGCAGCCGGTTCTGCCAGTCGTGGCCGACCAGCCTGTACAACGCGAGGACAACAACGAAGAAGCCCGCGAAGATGAAACTGTTGAAGAGCATCGAGAATCCTGCGTCGTCTGGCAGTTTGTCGGTCGGCCGGATGAGGTTCGTAATTAGTCTGTTTCAAACGGCTCCATACTGGGAGTATGTCGAGATTGCTGGTAACAGGTGGCGCGGGCTACATCGGTTCGCACACGGTGAGGGCATTGGGGAAGGCCGGACATGACGTGGTCGTCCTCGATGACCTGTCCGCAGGCCGAACTGGCTCGGTCGGAGAGTGCCTCCTGGCCGTCGGAGATGTCGGCGACGCCGCATTCGTCGATTCGGTGTTCAAGGCCCATGGACCATTCGACGGGGTGATCCACTTCGCTGGCTTCATCGAGGTCGCTCGCTCGGTTGTGGACCCGCTGGCCTTCTATGAAACGAACCTCACAAAGGCTGCAAGCTTGGTGGACCGCAGCATCGAACATGGTGTGAAGGCGTTTGTGTTCAGCTCGACCGCAGCGGTCTACGGCATCCCCGAAGAGCAACCGATTCCCGAATCGGCGCCGATAGCTCCGATCAATCCCTATGGATCATCGAAGGCCATGCTCGAGCAGGTCCTTGCCGACGTGCACCATGCTCACCAGCTTCCCTGGATTGCCCTGCGCTACTTCAACGCGTGTGGCGCCGATCCAGCGGGAGACCTGGGCGAGGATCACGATCCCGAAACCCACCTGATCCCACTCGCAATCGCGGCCGCTGCCGGGCGACATCCCGGGATGACGCTGTTCGGTACCGACTATCCGACACCCGACGGCACCTGCATCCGCGACTACATCCACGTGAACGACCTCGCGTCGGCCCACGTACTTGCGGTCGAGGGCTTGATCGGAGGAGTTTCAAGCGGTGCTTACAACCTCGGAACGGGAATTGGCAGGTCCAACCGCGAAGTGCTCGAGACCATCGGTGCTGTGGTCGGGACACCCGTTCCCTACACCGAGTCCGATCGCCGTGCGGGTGATCCGGCCGAGTTGGTCGCCGACTCGACCAGATTTCGGACCGAGTTCGGTTGGGAGCCAGCCTCATCAGACCTGCACGACATCGTGCGCACGGCGTGGAGTTGGCACAGCTCGAATTGGGGTTCGGGCGTCTGACACCACCGGTAACCTCTGGGTTTCGCTCAAGACGACCCGGAGAGCACCGTGATCCGCGAATCCCTCACCGCCGCAATCGGTTCGGCACTCGATGCGATGGGCCTCGAGCCGCGCCCCGACGTGCATCTCGAGCGCCCGGCGCGACGCGAACACGGTGACTGGTCGACCAACGTGGCCCTGGCTTCGAAAGGGATACACGGTCGGAATCCGCGCGAGTTTGCAGCTGATCTCGTCGCCCAACTCGAGTCGCAGAACGTGGCCCATGTGGATTCCCTCGAGATAGCCGGGCCCGGGTTCGTGAACTTCCGTCTCGCCGACACCTGGCTGTTCGACGTGCTGGTCGACGTAATCGATGCCGGGGACACCTACGGCAAGCCAGACATCGGAGCGGGAAGGAAGGTCCTCGTCGAGTTCGTGTCCTCGAACCCGACCGGCCCGCTGCACGCGGGCCATGCCCGCGGGGCGATCTACGGCGACGCGCTGTCGCGCCTGTTCGAA
Source organism: Actinomycetes bacterium (assembly GCA_024228575.1). Taxonomy (GTDB): domain Bacteria; phylum Actinomycetota; class Acidimicrobiia; order Acidimicrobiales; family Poriferisodalaceae; genus JAAETH01. Next base: position 31,270 of record JAAETH010000426.1, on the reverse strand, counting down.
GCGACGGGTCACGATGTGACACGCGAGTTCTACATCAACGATCGCGGCGTGCAGATGCAGAACTTCGCCGCCTCGCTCTCGGCTATGAGGGCTGGCGAGAGCGTCCCCGCGGACGGGTACGCCGGGCCCTACGTAGCGAAGTGGGCCGCAGAGATGCCGGCCGATGCCGATCCGTTCGAGTGGGGCTACGAGCGGTGTCTCGGCTACATCGACGAGACACTCAGGCGTCTGGGCGTCACGTTCGATTCGTGGTTCAGCGAACGTTCGATGGTCGGTGGTGGCTCCATCGAGGAGGCCCTGACCGACCTTCGCGAAAGGGGTGTGGTCGTCGAAGCCGAAGGTGCCCTGTGGCTGCGGTCGACCGACTTCGGCGACGACAAGGACAGGGTGTTGGTCAAGTCCGACGGCGAGTTCACCTACATCACCCCCGACATCGCCTATCACCGCAACAAGTACGCCCGCGGGTTCAGCCTTCTCATCAACGTCTTCGGCGCCGACCATCACGGCTATGTCACCCGTCTCAGAGCTGCCGTCGAGGCTCTTGGACACGACCCCGATGAACTGGAGGTACGCATCACCCAGATGGTGCGGCTCGAGCGCGATGGCGAAGAGGTCAAGATCGGGAAGCGCAGTGGTGTGTTCATCGAGTTGGCCGACCTGATCGACGAGGTGGGCGCCGACGCGACCCGATTCACCTATCTGCTCCAGGGCATCGATTCTCAGCAGACGGTCGACCTGGCCGCCATGGCCGCTCGGTCGATGGAGAATCCCGTCTACTACGTGCAGATGGCCCACGCCCGGGCATGTTCGATCCTGCGAAAAGAGAGCGCGGAAGGATTTCGGCGTCCTGCATTGGCCGATGCCGACCTGACCCTCCTGAGCGACGCGCGAGAGCTCGATGTGCTGCGGGCGATCAGCGAGATGAACGACGTGATGATACTGGCGGTGCGCGACCGGGCTCCGCACAAGGTCATCACCTGGCTGCGAGAGTTGGCTGCGGCCTTCCACGGCTTCTTCCACGACTGCTACGTATTCGGCAATGACACCTCTCCCGAGGTCACCACGGCAAGGTTGTGGCTGGTCGAGGCTTCGCGTTCGACGCTCGCCTCGGGTCTCGGAATCGTCGGCGTTTCTGCCCCAGAAGAGCTGTGACCGCGTCGAGCGCGGCTGCGGCCCTCGGCCCAGTGCCTTCGAACCTGCTGCCCGATAACGCACAGGTTGGAGCCAACGGGCATCTACACGTAGCGGGAGTCGATCTGGTCGAACTCGCCTATGACTACGGAACCCCACTGTTCGTCTACGACGAGGATCATCTGCGGGCGCGCTGCCGCGAGGCAGTAGACGCGTTTGGCGAGGGTGTCGCCTATGCATCGAAGGCATTCCTGTGCAGGGCGATGGCGCGAATAGCCCACGAGGAGGGCATGCACATCGACGTCGCAACGGTCGGCGAGATGCACGTAGCGCTGGCCGCCGATGTGCCAGCCGACCGGCTGGTGATGCACGGCAACAACAAGGACACATCCGAGCTTGCCGAAGCGCTCGAGGCCGGTGTGGGCCGAATCGTCGTGGACAGCTTCGACGAACTCGACAAGATCGAGGCGCTGGTCTCGGCCGGGGCACAGCCACCCGATGTTCTGCTGCGGGTCACCCCAGGCGTGAAGGCGGAGACACACGACTTCATCTCGACGGGCCAGAACGACTCGAAGTTCGGTTTCGGCGTGTCGAGCGGTGCCGCAGCAACAGGCGTGGAGCGAGCGATTGCCAGCGACGCAATGAACGTCGTGGGAATCCATAGCCACATCGGATCGCAGGTGTTTCGGGTCGAGAGTCTTGCCGAGGCGCTCGAGGTCATCGCACGCTTCAGCGAGCCGTACGGTCTGCCCGAGCTGTCGATCGGCGGGGGATTGGGTGTCGCCTACGTCGAAGGGGAAGCGACTCCGTCGATTTCGAAGTGGGGTGCGATGACCCGTGAAGTCGCCGACAGGCTGTGCATCGGGGCATCGATCGGAGCTGAACCCGGCCGGGCGATCGCAGCCTCGGCTGCGGTCACGCTCTACAAGGTCGGGACCATCAAGGAGCTTCCGGGAATCCGGACCTATGTCGCCGTCGACGGTGGGTACGGCGACAATCCTCGCCCTGTGTTGTACGGGAGCGACTACACGACCTTCCTGCCCCGATGTCCCGGCGCCGATCGCACGCTGGTCGCCAGGGTTGTCGGCAAACACTGCGAGAGCGGCGACGTGCTCGTGAGCGACGCTCACCTGCCACCCGATCTCACCGTCGGGGACATCCTCGCAACCCCGGTGACCGGGGCATATGGTCACTCGATGGGCAGCAACTACAACAAGGTGTTTCGACCGGCCGTGGTGTTCGTGCGCGATGGTCAGGTGCGCGAAGTCGTGCGGCGCGAGACAGTGGCCGACCTGCTCGCCACCGACATCGGTTGAAACCGAGACTGGGTCGGCCACTCGGCGGGTACCGTTGGCGGCCAATAGCCGCACGGTGGCGCCGTCAGGCGACCAGAACGCGAAGGTGAAGGATGAGCCAGGCACCAATCCGAGTAGGCATCCTGGGTTGCGGAACGGTCGGTTCTGCCCTGGTGAAGCTGATTCGCGACGAGACCGCTGCCGTCAAGGATCGGACTGGAGTCGATCTAACGGTCACGCGGGTTGCGGTCCGCAACCTCTCGACAGACCGTGGCATCGATTTCGAGCCTGGCGTGTTGACGCGCGATCCGCGAGCGTTGGTCGAGGATCCAGAGGTCGACGTCGTCGTCGAGACCATGGGTGGCATCGAGCCGGCTCGACAGCTGATCCTTGCTGCGCTCGAAGCCGGGAAACCGGTCGTGACAGCGAACAAGGAGCTGGTGGCCAATTGTGGGGCCGAGTTGTTCGAGGCCGCGGGGCGAAACTCGGTCGATATCCAGTTCGAAGCCGCCGTCGGCGGTGGCATTCCGCTGATTCGTGTGTTGCGCGAGTCGCTGGTTGGCGAGCGGATCATCACGATGATGGGAATCGTCAACGGCACCACGAACTACATCCTCACGAAGATGACCGAGGACGGTGCCGCCTACGCCGAGGTTCTGGCCGACGCTCAGCAGCTCGGCTATGCCGAAGCAGATCCCACCGCCGATGTGGAGGGTCACGACGCCGGAGCCAAGGCGGCGATCATGGCCACCATCGCGTTCGGATCCAGCGTGGTACCCGGTGATGTCCACCAGGAAGGCATCAGCCGCATCTCCTCAGAAGACATCGAGGCGGCGCGACGACTGGATCATGTCATCAAGCTATTGGCCATCGTTGAGCAGGCCGACGGCAAGGTGTCGGCGCGGGTACATCCGGCGATCGTTCCGCTGACCCACCCTCTCGCGTCTGTGCGCGACAGCTTCAACGCGGTGTTCGTCAGGGGAGAAGCGGTCGACGACCTCATGCTGTACGGGCGCGGAGCCGGCGGCGCTCCGACGGCCAGCGCCATGTTCGGCGACCTCATCGAGGCCGCGGCAAACCTGCAGCGGGGCACCCACATCGAGCTCGGGCACCTCGAGGCCGCCGACGTAACACCGATCGATGAGACCTCGTCGGCGTTCTATGTTCCCCTCGACGTCGTCGACGAACCCGGTGTCCTCGCTGCGGTCGCGACGATATTTGGTCGCAATGGCGTGTCGATCGGATCGATGGAACAGCAGGGACAGGGTGACAATGCCCGAATCCTCCTGATCACCCATGTGGCTCGCGAGGCCGACATGCAGGCGACGATTGCCGAGCTGAAGGATCTCGACGCGGTGTTGCGGGTTGGCAATCTCATCCGGGTCATCGGATCCTAGGGGTCGGCGATCATGCGATACGTGTCGACCCGCGGCGATGCTCCGATCGTCGACTACACCGGCGCACTCCTGGCCGGGCTCGCCTTCGACGGCGGGTTGTATGTTCCCGAATCGTGGCCGGTACTGAGCGACCACCAGCTCGAGTTCTGCCGCGACGAGCCCTACCACCGGTGTGCATCCGAGATCATCTGGCTGTTTGCCGCGGGGTCGGCCATCAAACGCCCCGAACTCGACGCGATCTGTGAAGCCGCCTACGCGACCTTCCGAGATCCCGAAGTCGTTCCCACGCGTTCTCTGGGCGACGATGAGCACCTTCTCGAGCTCTTCTGGGGACCGACACTTTCGTTCAAGGACGTTGCCTTGCAGCTGCTCGGCCGCCTCTTCGAGCACGAGCTGACCCGAACCGACGACTACGTGACCATCGTCGGTGCAACGTCGGGCGACACGGGATCGGCCGCGATAGAAGCCTGCCGAGATCGCGCCGGTATTGAGCTGGTCATGCTCCATCCCGACGGTCGAGTCTCCGATGTCCAGCGCCGCCAGATGACGACGGTGACGTCGGCCAATATCCACAACATGGCGGTTCGTGGCACCTTCGACGATTGTCAGGACATGGTCAAGGCGATGTTCGCCGACAGGCCATTTCGTGAAGCCGTGAACCTGGCAGCGGTCAACTCGATCAACTGGGCTCGTGTGTCGGCGCAGGTTGTCTACTACGTGCGTACCGCCATACGTTTGGGCGGCGGAACGCCCGTCTCGTTCACGGTCCCTACCGGCAACTTCGGTAACGTTCTGGCCGCTCACATCGCCAAGCTGATGGGTGCGCCGATCGGGCGTCTCGTCATCGCCTCCAACTCGAACGACATTCTCAATCGCACCCTCGACACCGGCGTGATGTCGATGGAGGGTGTGGTCGCCACGAGCTCACCGGCGATGGACATACAGGTTTCCTCGAACTTCGAGCGTCTGTTGTTCGAGTTCTACGGCCGCGATGGCGAAGCGATAGCGAACGACATGACCGAGTTCAGGTCCGTCGGGCGGCTCGGCCTGCCCGATGGTGTTCCCAAATCGCTGCGCGGGGCACTCGCGGCGGGAATGGCAACCGAAACCCAGGTGATCGAGACGATCGCCTCAATGTGGAACGACCATGGTTTGCTGGTCGATCCGCACACGGCTGTCGGCCTACACGTAGGACGTCGTTCAAGGCTCGAGGGCGAGACGATGGTGTACGTGGCCACAGCCCACCCGTCGAAGTTCCCCGATGCCGTAGTCGAGGCGACCGGGGTGGAACCCGATCTTCCCGATCACGTGAAGCCGATCCTCGAAATGGACGAACGTTGTCTCGTCGTCGATCAGGACCTCGCCACGGTTCAATCCTTCGTCGCCGATCTCAGAAGTTGATGAGGGCGAATACCTTCTTTGTGGTTCGAGGTTGTCGACTGGGAATCATGGCGATACATTTCGTCGTGGTCTCAAGCCACCGCCGGTTGAGTTCAATCCCGGCGTCCGGCCCCTGAATTCATTCGGATTTGCGCCGGTCACCCATGAGGAACTCAACAATCGCGTCCTGGCGTCCGAGGCCATTCGTTTACTCCACTACTCGGAGAGATGCTTAATGAGCACTCAGCCCGAAACACTCGACCGGAGTGTGCTCGAGCGCAAAGCTCGCGATGAGCTTCAGCAGATCGCAGGCGCCATCGGTGCCACCGTTTCGTCTCGTGCCAAGAAGGCCGACATCGTCGACGCCATACTCACTGCCGCTGGTGGTGGAGACGTGGAGGCAGCGGTTGAGGCTCCGGCGAAACCTCGGGCGCGCACAAGGGTGCGCAGCGCGGGGAATCTGTTCGACTCAGACGACCTGGATGTCATCACCGACTCGACCCCGCCTGTGCCAGAACCCGAGGTGCGCGCGCCAGACGTCGATGGTCCAGACGAGGAACCGAAGGCCGAGTGGGAGCTCGCCATGGAGTCCGATGGTGCTTCTTCGAGCAACGGCTCCGGCGGATCCGATTCGCCGGGTGAGGCGGGTGAATCGACCGGTACACGCCGTCGTGTTCGTTCGGCCACCAAGTCCGAGGGTTCCGATCCCCAGACCGAAGCGCCGTCGAAGGTCGCCGGGTCCGAGACGAAGCCCAAATCAGGTGAGGCAAAAGCGAGGAAGGCCAAATCGACCACAGACGACGCCAAGGGCGAGTCTGGGGAACAGCGTGCCGACTCCGCCAAGGCCAACCCGAAGGGCGGTAAACCCTCTGGTGATACCAAGTCCGGTGGTGATGCCAAGCAGGGTGGCGATGCGAAGCAGAGTGGTGATGCAAAGCAGGGTGGCGATGCCAAGGGCGGGGGCTCTGGTCAAGACAAGAACGATCAGAGGAACGGTGGCGACAACGGCGAGCAGTCAGAGTCGGGCAACAAACGTCGGCGTCGGCGCAGGGGTCGCGATCGCGAGCGCGAGGAACCCTTCACCGGCGAGCCTGTCCCTGTCGAGGGTGTTGTCGATCTGCGCGACGAAGGCTACGGGTTCCTTCGCACGCGAGGCTTCCTTCCGTCCAAGGAGGACTGCTATCTGCCGGCCAAGCTCGTTCGCCAGCATGGTCTGCGCAAGGGCGACACGATCGCCGGCACGAGCCGGCCTGCAAACCGCAGCGAGAAGAACCCGGCTCTGCTCAAGATCGACACTGTCAACGGCATCGATCCCGAGGAAGCCAAGAAGCGTCCTCGCTTCGAGGATCTGACGCCGTTGTTCCCCGACGCGAGGCTCCGGCTCGAAACACCCACCGATCCCGGCAACATGAGCGCTCGCATCATCGATCTGGTGTCACCGATCGGCAAGGGTCAGCGAGGGCTCATCGTCTCGCCGCCGAAGGCGGGCAAAACAACCGTCATGAAGCAGATTGCCCAGTCGATCGAGGCCAACAACCCAGAGGTCGAGCTCATCGTCCTGCTCATCGACGAACGGCCCGAGGAAGTCACAGACATGCGTCGGTCCGTGAAAGGGTTGGTTGTCGCGTCGACATTTGACAGGCCGTCCGACGAGCACACCCAGGTCGCCGAGGTGACCATCGAACGGGCCAAACGTATGGTCGAGGATGGCAAGGACGTTGTCATCATTCTCGATGGCATCACTCGCCTAGCCAGGGCCTACAACCTGGCTGCCCCGGCCACTGGCCGCATCATGTCGGGCGGTATCGATACCGGTGCCCTCTATCCGCCGAAGAAGTTCTTCGGTGCGGCCCGAAATATCGAGGAAGGTGGTTCGCTCACGATCCTCGCCACCGCCCTCATCGAGACCGGTTCGAAGATGGACGAGGTCATCTTCGAGGAGTTCAAGGGAACGGGCAACATGGAGCTGCGTCTCGATCGGCGCCTCGCCGAGCGCCGCATCTATCCGGCTATCGATGTCGATGCTTCGAGCACCCGTCACGAGGAGCTCTTGTTCGAACGCAAGCAACTCCAGCAGGTCTGGAAACTGCGCCGAGTCCTTTCGGGCTTGGCGGGGGGCGATGGCGATGGCAGATCCGGTGCCGGTCTCGAGCTTCTGGTCGACCGTCTGAAGACCTTCCGCAACAATGACGAATTCCTCGCCGAGATCGCCAAAGCGCCCAGTCTCTGACCTGATACCAAACCCCGGGCTGAGATCGGCGCCTCGCCTGAGCGACGGCTGGGGGACACAATTGATAACATCGTCGGTCGGCCCAGAGGGCGGCGGTCGGACCTACCAGGAAAGTTGACCCATGAAGGACGGAATCCATCCCGAGTATCGGCCAGTCGTGTTCCAGGACACGTCAACCGATTTCTCGTTCCTCACCAAGTCGACAGTGAATACGCGCGAGACCGTGGTCTGGGAAGACGGCAACGAGTATCCGCTCGCCAAAGCCGAGCTGACCAGCGCCAGTCATCCGTTCTACACCGGCCAGATGAAGATCGTCGATACTGCCGGTCGCGTCGAGCGTTTCGAGAAGCGCTACGGCTCTCGTCGTAAGTCCAAGTAGTCGCTAGCGCCTGATGGCGCTCGATCCAGGGCAGAGGTCTCGGCTTCACTCGGCCAAACTGGTCTTTTTGGCGCGTGCAAATCTGGGCTTGGAACTCGACGACACGATCGGTTCTGACACCGGCGCGGTCGGGTACTGCGACGGACATGTTGTCGCTCTCGTCGAGTCGAGACCCGACCGAGCGGTCGGCCGCGCCTTCGGCGTGGCGAGGAAACACGGGGCTTCCCAGATCGACATTCTGTGTCAACAAGGTGCTGGTCTTGTCGCCCGTCGCTGTGGCCCCTTCGAGGCGCCCACGTCGGTGTGGCAGATAGACGGAACGTCCTTGTCGGAAGCCGAGGCCGAGCCGGTGGGCGACCCGGTCCCTCCACCGGATGTGGCACTGGCATTCGTCCCTTCGATCGAGGCGGCTGGAGCCACCGCAGTGGTCGAACACGGCGTCGTCGTCGGCGAGGTCAGAGGACTCGAGGTCGCCAGAGTTGTCGTCGACGAAGGCGGGCCTCGACTGCTGGTCGGTGTCAGCACCGACGATCGAATCATGAACGAGCTGATCCACCCCGAGCAACCGGCCCAGTCGGTTCTGGCCCAGGTCGTGGAAGCGGTAGCCCCACACCGGACCAGGGGAGCGGATCCGCATCCGTTCAACAGGCTCAGCCGCGAGCGCTGGTTGCGCAGCATGTTGATCGACGAGCCGTCGCTTGTCGGCTTCGATTGGTTGGCGGCAGCGCCACCTCCGGCTGCCAGAGTGAACCTGTCCGATCCTGCGCCGGCCGTTGCCCTCGGAGCACGCGGCGGGGCCGAAGCTGTTGTTGTGATCTCGTGCGGGGTCGATCTCGAGCTGGTCCCGTTCGCGGCTGATGCTCGTCTGCACCTTGCACCTTCTGGAGGCCTGGTCATCGTCGTCCCCGAGCGCGACGCTGTTGGTTTCACCAGGGGGTTGGTCGGCTCGGTTCGCGACGGAGCCGAGCTGGCGACAGTGCCCAACGACTGGTTCGGGTTGTAGCCTCGGCCTCCGTGCTCGACCGACTGGTTCAACTCGAAGACGAACTCACCGTGGTCGAAGCCCAGCTCGGTGACCCCGGCATCGTCACCGACCGGATCCGCTTCGCAGAGGTCGGCCGGCGACACTCCGAGCTGAGCGAGATCGTCGAGGTCGGTCGCCGATGGCGCGCTGCGGGCGAGGACGCCGCTACGGCGCGCGAGATGCTCGCCGAGGCCTCCGGCGATGAGAAGGCAGAGCTGACAGAAATGGCCGAGCTTTCCGATTCCGAGGTCGCCGGTCTGGAGGGGCAGTTTCGTTTCCTATTGCTGCCAAAGGATCCGAATGCGGGCAAGAACGTCATTCTCGAGATTCGCGGGGCCGAGGGTGGCGAGGAGGCGAACCTGTTTGCTCGTGACCTGTTCGAGATGTATCGCAACTATGCAGCTGGGAAGGGTTGGAAGTTCGAGATCATGAACGCGGACCCATCCGATCTTGGCGGCTTCAGCGACGTGACCGCTGTTGTCAGAGGTGATGCAGCGTGGTCGCGTCTCAAACACGAGGGCGGTCCCCATCGCGTTCAGCGGGTACCGGTCACCGAGTCACAGGGGCGGGTTCACACCTCGTCTGCCACGGTCTCGGTGTTGCCCGAGGCCGACGAGGTGGAGATCCAGATCGACACAAACGACCTCGACATAGACGTGTTCAGGGCGTCGGGCCCGGGAGGCCAGTCCGTCAACACGACCGATTCGGCTGTTCGGATAACCCACAAACCCACAGGGCTCGTGGTGTCGATGCAAGACGAGAAGAGCCAGCTTCAGAACAAGGACAAGGCGCTGCGGGTGTTGCGATCGCGTCTGCTCAAGGCCCAACAAGACGCGCAGGCCGCCGAACTTTCGGCTGCACGGCGTGATCAGGTCGGCGGCGGAGGGCGCAGCGAGAAGATTCGGACCTACAACTTCAAGGAGAATCGGGTCACCGATCATCGCATAGGTTTGACCCTCTACAAGCTCGACAAGGTGCTCTCCGGCGAACTCGAAGAAGTGGTCGAGGCACTGTTGTACGACGAGCGGCAACGTCAACTCAGCTCTAGTGATTGACATGCAACCGAGCGATGAGGCACAGACCGACCCAGGTCTTGACGGAATCGTCGAATGGCGGTCGCTTGCTGCCGAGGCGCTTCGCCGGCTATCCGAAGCGGGGGTCGGCGATCCACATCTCGAGTCCAGGTGGTTGGTCGAAGAAGCGGCAGGATTTGACCCAGGAGACCTGCACGCGAGGCAGCGCGAACTCGTGACCGTCAGGGGTATCACCAGGTTCGACACCATGATCGAGCGGCGCCTAGAGGGTGTTCCGATTCAATACGTGCTCGGACACTGGCAGTTCCGGACGCTCGATCTGATGGTCGATCACAGGGTGCTGATTCCGAGACCCGAAACCGAGGTCCTGGCGGGGGTGGCCATCGATCTGCTGGCGGATCACACCGGCCCGAACGTGGTCGACTTGGGAACCGGAAGTGGTGCCATCGGGCTTTCGGTAGCCTTCGAACACCCAACCGCCAACGTCTGGCTGACCGATCACGATTCCGAAGCTGTCCGGGTCGCGAGGGCAAATCTCGCCGGTCTCGGTCGTCCCGGTTCACGCGTGGTGATCGTCGAGGGTGATTGGTTCGGTGCCCTTCCTGGCGAATTGGTGGGTGCGGTGGACGCGATCGTGTCGAACCCTCCCTACATCGCGACAGACGATCAGCTCGATCCCTCGGTCGCCGATCACGAGCCATCCAATGCCTTGATCGCGGGCGATGCCGGCACCGAGGACCTGCTGTCGATTGTTTTTGGTGCACCCCGCTGGCTGGTGCGTGGTGGATATCTGATGCTCGAGATGGATCCCAGCCAGGTCGAGTCGATAGCGGCAGCGGCCATCGAGCGGGGGTTTGATTCCATCGAGGTGGTCAAGGATCTCGCCGGCAAGGATCGGATAATTGTGGCGGTCGCACCGTGATCGAGTCTTCTAGACTCATGTAGATGGACGCCAAACTGCGTGTGCTCTTCATGTGCACGGGCAATATCTGTCGTAGCACCATGGCCGAGTACATGCTGAACGGTGCGGCTCGCGATCGAGGTCTGCCGCTCGTCGCTCGCTCGGCGGGCCTTGCAGCACCCGAGCAACCACCACCGCCGCACACACTCTCGGTTCTCGACGAGCGCGGCCTCGACGCGCGGGCTCACCGCAGTCGATCCATTACACAGGAGTTGGTCGGCAGCGCAGACCTGATTCTGACGATGACTGGCCGGCACGCGCGCGAGGCTGCACTTCTCGACATGGAGTCGATTCCACGAATCTTCACGTTGCGTGAGTTCGGCAAACGATTGTCGATCGCCGGCCCGAGGCATCCGGGGCAGGAGGTAGCCGGCTACATCTCGATGATCGGGGAGGGGAGGATGTCGTCTCAACTGGGTTCTGGCGGGAGCGGAGACGACATCGCCGATCCGTATGGGCGACGCAAACGCGCCTATAAACAGGCTGCAGCCGAAATCGAGACTGAAATCCAAAAGACTCTGGTGGCGTTATACCCGTGAGGCGATAATCAGGGGAAACAAGCAACCATCGCAGCATCACGCAGTGTGAGGAATCCTCACGGAGAGTGTTGACAGGTCAAAAGGCTGGTATTAGGATAATGCTCATGGCAACGACACGAACATCAGTCAAGCGGCTGGGCCTTATTGTCAGTGCGGCGTTTGTCGCAATGCTGATGGTTGCGGCACCGGCGGGCGCACAGACATACAGCGACGGCGGCGGCAACAACACCGGCACGATCGTCGACAACCCCGGCGACACCGACGCCGACACCGATACAGACACAGATACCGGCACAGATACCGATGCCGGCACAGATACCGATGGGCCAACCAACAACGGTGGCACGACCGGCGCAGACGACGATCTCGGACAGGTCGACGAAGGTGAGCTTGCTTTCACCGGAGGCGATGCTCTGTCTCTCGCAGTCATCGGTAGCGCGGCCGTTGGTGCCGGTGCTCTCCTCATGGCGGCCAGCCGCCGCAAGAACGAAGACGACTGAAGTCTGCCCGGCCAACCGTTTGGCCGGGTCGGGTGGAATACCAGTCTGAAGTGAGCCCACCGCAAGGCGGTGGGCTCTTCGGGTTCAGCCCGGCAGGCTTTGGTAGACAGCAGCGAGATCGTCGACGTGTTGGTCGAGGGTGTAGTGGCTGAGAGCGCGACAGCGGCCTGCGTCGGCAAGAGCCGAGCGCCGACCATCGTCGCCCAGAAGGTCCGACAGGCGATCCACCAGATCTTCGGCATTACCTGGTTCGAACGTGAGGCCCGAGACACCGTCTTCGATGACCTCGATTGCGCCACCGCTTCGCGAGACGAGCACTGCACAACCTGCAGCCATGGCCTCGACGACGGTCAGGCCAAAGGGCTCGGCCTTTGCCGGATGAACGAGGATGGCGGTGTTGGCGAGGATCGACCCGACGTCTTCACGTCTGCCGAGAAACGAGATCGAATCGATTCCGGTGGCGAACTGCCTCACCTCGTCGAAGTATTCGGCGTAGACGGGGTCGGGCCCTCCAACCAACACGAGGTGGGCGTGCGGGTGGGCGGCTACGACGGCGGACCAAGCCTCCACGAGGAGCCGTTGACGTTTGTTCGGATGGAATCGCGCCACATAGGCCACCAGTACTGCCGCCGGGTCGAGACCTAGTTCCGCGCGAAGGTCCTCGACCGGCACGTCTGTCGCCACGTCGATGCCGTTCCCCACCAGATGCACCTTCGAGCGCTGCTTGTCGGGTACACACGCTGCCACCGCCTCGCTGATGGCGATCGAAGTGGTCGCGAGCCCGACTATCAATCCGAGGAGTCGTCGGCCCATTCCCGGCCTGACCAGGTCGTGTAGGTGTACAACAACGGGCAAGCGTCGCGATCGCGCAGCCAGTGCGGTGGAAAGGTGCAGGGCGCCCGAGTTCGAGTGGACGATCGAGTCGGACGGCAACTCGCGACGGATCGTCCAGGCATTGCTCAATGTGGTGACCATCTCGCGAATCAGTGCCAGCGGAGACGGTCGACCCTCGCCGTCGGAGTTACGCAACCCGTGATGTTGCGACAGGGTGATCGCAGTGAACGGCGCACCGAGTCCGTCGGCCTCGGATGCGAGTTCTGCTCGGTCGGGTCCGATGAAGGCGACCGCGTATCCGCGCTGGGCGAGCGGTGCGACGTTGCTCAACATCAGGAGTTCTGCCCCGTAGACCACCTTGGAAGCGGTTACGACGACAACTCTTCTCATGTGCTGGAGCCCGAGGCCGTAGTCCACTCGAAGCGTTTGCCTATGAGGTCGAACAACCGTTCGTTCTCCGTTTCGTACAGAGCGGCGAGGCGGTCTACGGTCGCCCGGGAAGGACGATCGTCCAGGGCGGGAAGCTTGAGCGCTCGATCGGCTCGCGTGGCGAGATCGCGAAATCGTGGACTCTTGAGGCAGCGGTTGGCGAGGAGCAGCGCTCGCGAGTAGGAGGAAACGTTCACCTTGCGATCCAGGTTCTTGTAGTCGAATCCAGGGTCGAGGCCGAGGTGAGCTTCGACCGACGCCAGAGCTGCATCCGGCGCTTGGGTGATATCGGCCTCGTATCCGAGCACCAGCAACCGCTGTGGATCGAACACCCGGTGGTAGTCGAGCACATGCCGGTAGTAGTAGCCGAAGCCGATCGCCCAGTGCCCGTCATTCATCATCTGATGGAGAGCTGAGTCGATGGACATTCGGGCCGACACGCGACCGCGCTGGCGAAGATGGCGATAGGACGAGATGGCACGCTCGACCGGGTCGCGTACGATGGCCACGAGCTTGACGTCGGGAAGAAGATCCTTGATGCGCTCCGGTTGGCCGACCGAGACACAGTTGGGCAAGTAGTTCGGCGTCTTCTCGCCGACCAGCACATCATCTCGGGCCTCGGAGAAGTGGGTTTCGTACCACCCGGGTCCTCGGTTGTAGTTCCGGTCGTCGTTGAAGTAGTGAATCTCACCCCGGTGAACGAAGACGTCATCGCGCTGGCGCAGGCACGAACCGAGCCACGAGGTCCCGCTCTTCTGGGCGCCGATGATTATGAAGTCTGGGAGTGCCACGGTTTCCTTCGAGCCGGACGGACGGCATGAATCAGTCTCGGGTGCCTGTCGGCTGGTCGGTTGTGGTCGATAGGCTATTGACTCGTCTATGACTTCGTCTCAGGTCGGCGGATGGCAGGGGTTCAGCCGTCGAAATGTCGTCAACTTCCTCATCCTCGTCCTCCTGTTGTGGTGCGTGTTCGCGGGATATCGACTGACGCGTGCTGTCAGTGCCGCGAGCGACGCTCGCGGTGCGCTCGATTCCGTGGACCTCGACTATCGGGCTTGGATGGCCGGCGACGATCAATTCGACGCCGACATCGCCTCTGTGCGCTCCTCGCTCGAAAAAGTCCACTCGAGTCTCTCCGGCCCACTGATGGCACCGGTGAGGATCGTGCCCTTTGTCGGCAGACAGGTTCGTTCGGCCGATGCTCTCTCCGAGTCCGGTTCGCAGATGATCGGCGTGGTCGACGACCTTCTCGTGGTCATCGATGAAGCGGGTCCGGGCCTCCAGGCGGCCGACAAGAGGGTCGCCACGTTGCGGTTGCTCGCGGCTCAGATGGCCGAGGCTCATGCAACGCTTGGCTCTCTCGATCTCGGCCCCGAGGAGAACCTGCTCTCGCAGCTTCGCGAGGTTCGCACAGATCTGTCTGACGCGATCGAAGAAGGACTCCACACCATGGAGGTCGGCTCAGAGGTTGCCGGCGAGGTGGCCGCCCTTCTCGACGGTCCGAGCCGGTACGTCTTGGGCGCTGCGAACAATGCCGAAATGCGCGCCGGGTCTGGACTGGTGCTCAGCGCTGGAGAGATAGTGGCCGGCTCTGGTGGTGTCCTTGTCACCGAGATGACCCCGTCTTGGACGCGCAACCTCGGTAGTCCGGTCGCAATCCCCGACGCCGACCTTCGCTCGAGGTGGGGCTGGCTCACCGATGGTCAGAACTGGCTGTTGAACTGGATGTCGCCGCGGTTCCCGGCCACGGCCGAACACGCTGTCGCCATGTGGAATGCTCAAAGCGACCAGCTGGCCGAGGGAATCGTGGTTGTCGATCCGTTTGCGCTGCGGACCATTCTCCGGCTCACTGGCCCTGTTGAGACATCCATTGGCACGGTCGACGCCCAGAACGTCATCGAGCTGTTCCTCAACGGCCAGTATCAGGGCTCGCTGCCCGGTACGGGTGATCAGGTTCTGAGGCGTGACAGCCTGGCCGATGTAGCGCCCAACGTCGTGCAGAAGTTGTTCACGGCCGACATCGACGTAGCTCGGCTGTTCGATCAGCTACGCGATGTAGTCGATGGCCGGCACCTACTGATCTGGAGTGCCGACACGGATCGACAGCAGGTGTGGGAACGAGTGGGCGTATCCGGCGCCCTCGATGATCGGACGATTGCTGTGTCTCTCATCAATCGTGGGCCAAACAAGCTCGACTACTTCACGAACCTTCGTACCGAGATAGCGGCGGTCCGTGAGGGTGACCGATTCGCAACGGTGACACTTACGACGACCATCACCAATCGCACGCCCGTGGGCCAGCCTCAATACGTCGAGGGGCCCGTCCAGGGAAGCATCACCCCCGCTGGTGCCTACCGTGGAATTGTCACGTTCAATGTTCCGGGCGCTGCCATCAACGTCAGCATCGACGATGTCGACGATCTCTCCGTTGCCGGACCAGACGGGCCTACGCGCGTCGTCGGCACGGAAGTGCTGATCGAGCGCGGTTCGTCAGCCGTGGTCATTGTCCGATTCGATCTCCCGAACCGGGTCACCGAATTGACCCTCGAACCATCGGCCCGCTTTCCCATCGAGACCTGGGTGATCGGTGGGGAGTCCCGACGCGACGGCCTGTCCGAAACCGTGCTGGTTTCGGAGCTCTAGCTCGAGGTTGGGGCAGCTACCAGTCGTCGCTGCCGATGTCGGCGTATGCGTGGGCGACCCCGGCGGTCGCTTCGAGTACTCGCTCGACTTCGGCAGGTGTCAGGCGGCTCTTCCAGGTGTCGATCGTGGCCGCCGAGTCGCGCTCGGTTCCGCCCTTGTCATGGTCCGCCACAAGGAACGTGTTGCCCGGAGCGTTGACCTTGACGATCTCGTGGCGGACTCCGTCAACAAAGGGAATCTTCAGGGTGGCATACAGATCCTCGAACCCTCGCTCGGGATCCTTGGCGAGCGTCGAGTGATCCACAACCGTCCAGCGGGGATCCTCCCTGCGCCATCGGTCGAGGATCGAATAGGTGACCTTCCATCGCAGAATTGCGGTATCGACCAGGTCGATTGACGAGTTGGCTGCTCGCTCGATCTCCTCGGCCCAAGGCTGTGCCGGACCTTCCAGGAACTGGGACTGACGCGTCCAGTTGCCGAAATCGAATGCCCAGCCCATCCGCTTCAGCGATCCCGCATAGGCGGTGGGTTGTCGGACACAAACGACCACATCGACCTCGTAGGCCGAGCTGAGGTGTTTGGAGGCAAACACCGCCAACGGATCCTTCAAGACGAGACGGGCACCCTTGCGGACGCTCCTCGAAATGTCGTTCAGGGTCTTGGCCCCACGAACCGAGGAAGCTGAACCCATGTCGCTCAACAGATGCCGCCACGGAGGCCTGGCACTGACGAGTCCTTCCAGCCGCTGTTTGTAGAGATCGGCATTCGAGTCGTCTATGTACTGAGTTCTTTCGAAGGGCAAGCCTGTGAACCACTGCGGCCTGACCTGGGGGTTGAAGGGCTCGTGCATGTACACGATTCCGTCTCCACGACAGAGCATGTCGCCGACCCAAGTGGTGCCGCTGCGGTTTGCTCCGGTGATGAGTACGGGCCGTGCGGCCGCAGACGGAGAGGTCATTGTCGCGAGGGTACGGGTTTGGGCTTTCATCTGGGAAGCGTTCACTCTAGAGTGAACGCTGTCGACGGGCATTGAGTCCCTTCAACGACCCAACATCGACACACCAGGTGGGCGCGCGTGACGGTCTGTGAGAAATTCGGTTGCATCTATGTAACAATTTCGTTACAGTCATCACAGTTCGGTAACGACAACTCCCACGAGAGATATGAAGATCCGCCTCGCCCTGCTTTCAACCGTCATCCTCGCGTCGTCTCTCGCATTCGCCGCGCCATCCGAAGCTGCGGGTGCGAAGCTGCCTCCACTTGGTGTTCTCGCCGGAAGCGAGTCGAAAGTAGCCAGCTACGAAGCCTGGCTTGGGCGCGATGTGACTCATGTGACCGCTTTTGTTGGTGGTGGGACCTGGGCGAACATGGAGCAGCAGGCCGGTTGGGCATCGGGCAGCTGGAGGGGATCCTCTCGCACGGCCGTCTATAGCGTCGAGATGCTCCCGTCGGACGCGACCATCACGAAGGGCAACGCGGGCAGCTACGACGAATACTGGCGCGCGATAGCGAGCCGCATCTCTCAGAACGATCCCGATGGCATCATCCGACTTGGCTGGGAAGCCAACGGACCGTGGTTCGATTGGGCTTGGGGCGACAACCCAACGGGTTATCGCGACTACTTCCGCCGCATCGTTGGCATCTTCAGATCGATGCCGAACCAGAACTTCCAGTTCATGTGGGACGTTGCGAAGCGCGTCCCCGAGGTGGACGTGGCGGCCTATCCCGGAGACGCCTACGTGGACATCGTTGGCTTGTCCTTCTATGACCGCTCGTCGTGGGTCAAGGAGGCCGACCCAGTCGAACGCTGGGAGCGTATGTCGTCCACCTACGGTACGAGCTTGCGGTGGCTCGACGAGTTCACAGCCGCTCACAACAAGAAGATTGGCTTCGCCGAGTGGTCGGTGACGACCAACCACTACACCGGCGTCGATCCGGACAACACCCTGTTCATCCAGAACTTCTATGACTGGCTTGTGGCGAGAAGTGATCGGGTCGCATTCGCCAACTACTTCGAAAGCGCCCAAAACAGCCAGGGCTACTTCGGATTGAGCAACTCCGATACACCCTTCAAGAAGTCGGCTGCGCTGTTCAAGCAGCTGTTCGGGAACGCGCCGTCGGTGCCATCTTCGACTGCGACGACGGCCAAGCCGACCCCAACGACGGCCAAGCCGACCCCAACGACGGCTAAGCCGACTGCGACGACGGCTAAGCCGACTGCGACGACGGCTAAGCCGACTGCGACGACGGCCAAGCCGACTGCGACGACGGCCAAGCCGACCCCAACGACGGCTAAGCCGACCCCAACGACGGCCAAGCCGACCCCAACGACGCCATCGGCCGGTCTCGACCATCCGATTGGACGCGTCTGTGCACCGGCGGCTCAGCGCAGCACGGGGTCGACCAACAGTGGCTACTGGGTGCTGCGTTCCGATGGTCGAGTCGATGCCGTGGGTGTTCCGTTCCTCGGAGACATCCGAAACTCCGGTACCGCAGCCGTGTCCATCGAAGCGACCTCATCTGGGGCCGGGTACTGGATCCTGGCTGCAGATGGACGAGTACACCCCTTCGGCGATGCCGTTTCCCATGGAGACCTGTCGGCGGTCCCGCTGGCGGCTCCGGCACGAGGTGTTGCATCCCCGGCCACCGACGGCGGGTACTGGGTTGTGGGGTCCGATGGTGGCGTGTTCGCCTTCGGTCTTCCGTTCCTCGGATCGATGGGCGGGATTGACCTCGAGGCCCCGGTCATCAGCATCGCAGCCAATCGCACCGGAGACGGATACTGGCTGGTGGGCAGCGACGGCGGAGTCTTCGCTTTCGGTCGGGCATTGTTCGCCGGCTCGACGGGGGGATGGGATCTGGCGGCACCTGTTGTCGCAATGGCCGTTCCCTCTTCGGAAACCGGCTACTGGTTGTACGCGGCCGATGGTGGCGTATTCGCTTTCGGAGTCCCCTTCCACGGCTCGATCCCCGAACATGAGGGTTGTGGTCAACCGAACGCCGTCCACCTCGAGCCGACCGCATCGGGCGACGGCTACTGGGTTGTGGATCAGCAAGGTCTCGTCTATGCCTTCGGAGATGCACCCCAGGTCGGGCATGCCTACGATGCTGCCTCACCCGTAGTCGGCTTTGCTGCAGGCTGATTCAAGCGTCCAATAGCGGTACCCTCCTCTGGTGAGTCGCCGCTGGCCTTCCTCAGGTGGTACGGCAGCCCGGCTCGCTATCACATGTTGACGACTCTCATCTACCTCCTACTCGCAGCCTTTGCGGGCCTTGGTCTACTGCTTCTCATGATCCGTTGGGAGGCCGAGGGGCGCTCGGGGCGCTCGGTTGCCCTCGTTCTCGGCGTGGCGCTGCTGGAGGCCCTCGTTCAAAGAGCGTCGACCAACGTGCCGATCGGCATCTGGCGCATCCCACTCGGCCCTCTCGATGTTCGCCCGATCGACCTGCTGCTTCCCATGGCGCTGACGGCCAGGCTCCTGGTACGAACCCAAATTGCCCATATCTCGCGCTTTGCGCTCACGTGGTTGCTGTTCTACGTCTGGTACACCGTCGGCGCGTACTGGGGGTATGTGCAGAACAACGACACCGCGCGTCTCGTCAACCAGTTCAGGGGCATATCCCTCATAATCGGCGTGATGATCCTGGTCGGCGGACTCAAGCCCTCGACCGCGGCACTGGAAAAGGCGAACCGTCACATCGGCAAGGTTGCGCTCGCAGCCGCCCTATTTGTCTACGGGTTTCGGTTCACCGTCGGCCACATCGCGTTCGACGTGCCACTGATCGGAGCGCCCCAACTCGGCATCATCAGCGCCGAGGCTTCTCTCATCCTCGCCTGCCTCGGGATCTATGTGCTCATGCACCAGCTCATGTCCAGTGAGCGTGAGCTGATGTCGGCG
This sequence comes from Actinomycetes bacterium, assembly GCA_024228575.1. GTDB lineage: Bacteria > Actinomycetota > Acidimicrobiia > Acidimicrobiales > Poriferisodalaceae > JAAETH01. The sequence continues at coordinate 11,595 of JAAETH010000426.1, read as the reverse complement.
ACAGGTGGCGTACTGCTGGTTCTGAATCCCCTCCTCCAGACCCAGGCGGCTTCGATCGTGGCGGTCGGGATGATGCTCGGGGCCCTGGCGGTCGTCAGCCTCACGAACTCTTGGCGCAGCCGCATCAAGGTGACGGGTACCGAGCTGACCCTGTTTGCCGTTGCGGCCGTCGGTATTGGCCTGATGGGTCAAGTTGTTGTTGGCGAAGAACTCGAACTGGTCGATTCGTTCGAACAGGCCCTGTTCTCCGATGCTCAGGGGCGCACCACCGAGATTCGTCGCATCCTGTGGGCCGACGCTGTGGGTCTCGTTCAGGAGTCGCCCCTTATCGGTCAGGGCGTCGGTCACCTTCTCGATGTCCCGGCGAGATGGCCAGACGAGGCCGGCCAGGCAGCGTCTCACAACGTCACGTTGGACATAGCGCTACGTTCTGGGCTTCCCGGGCTGATCCTGTTCGTGGGTGCGCTGGCGGTCACGTTCATCACCTGCTGGAAGCGGTGGCTCGAACTCGATGGGGTGCACGCGGCGGCGTTGTTGTCTGCCTTCCTCGCGCTCGTCGCCATCTTGACGAAGGGCCAGGTCGAGTCTGCCCTCGACCAGTTCCGACAAGCGACTGCATTTGGTGTGGCCGTCGGCATCGTGCTTGTCTACGCGAGACACGATCCCGACGATGGGGCGGTGGACCTCGACGAGGACGTCGAGTCGCTGCCCGCTCGGGCTACGGGGCGGTGACCTTCCAACGGGATAGGTCGAGGTCGGTCAACGCTTCCACGCGTTCGATGTCGTCCCAGAAGTAGCCGGCCAATCGAGTCCGATCTGCCTGGCTCAGCTCGGGGCGATCGAGCCCCTTCTGTAGCTGTCGGTCGATGAACCTCTTCGCATCCTCAGGGAGGTACTTCGCTGTTCCTCGCAGGCTTCGGCGAACCGCCCAGGCGGCTTTGGCGATCGTCGAGGTCGGTACCCCGCTGCGGTTCGACTCGTCGGGGCTGTCCTCGAAGCCCGTTGGCGAGATGTTCAAGAAGTCTGCGAGCCGCGCGAGAACGATGTCGCGGTCGCTTTTCAGGTCTTCCTGCAAGAGCACGAGGATCTGGTCATCGTCGAACAGGTCGTAGTAGCGGGCAAGCTGCTTGCCGTACATTCCGGTTTCGAGGTATTGGCCGTTGGCTTGACCAGATCGGTTTGCCTGATCGTCGAGGGCCGCCGCGAATTCGTCGAGCGGCTCGAGGCCATCGCGGCGATACATCAGGTAGTCGCTGAAGGCCCTTGAGACGGGCTCTCGCAGGATAGCGATGAGTCGGGCTTGCGGGTAGTAGGTCTTGATGGTTGCGGCACAACGTTCGTTCTTCAAGTATTCGGGTGAAACGTCGCCGCAGAGCCGCGTCGACGACTCGGGACGCTCGTAGAGGGATCGATACTCGTCGCGACTCGTGACCGACGTTGAGTGGGCAGGATTTGTTCGCACTTCTTCTGGCGAGAGCCCGACATAGGCCAGGTACGACGGTTCCTTGCGCCTCGGGACGAACACGTCGGGATGGCTTCTCAGGGCGTAGTGAAGGGTGGTCGTCGCAGCCTTGTATGCGCCGATCACGAAGAAGTCGAGATCGGGAAGGCCTTCAGCTGTCACTTGGTTTCGCCGAGCGTGAACCGATACAGCCGCTCCATACGTTCCTGCGGGGTCCCATCGTCGGCGAGAGCCGCGAATCGATCCAGCGCCATACGCGACAACTCGTCGATACTGTTGTTGTCGATCACGTCAACGATCGCATCTGCGAGATCACTCGATGCGAGTTGAGGGGATCTGATGGGAACCTTCACGGCCCCGTTCGAGCCGGCGAGAACGCTCGCGCCGGAATAGTCGAACACGATGCAGCCGATGCCGAGTTGCATGGCCTCCGAAAGCGCTTGACCCATGAGTTCCTGCAGTGAGGTGAAGACGAACAGGTGCCCCGAGTGGATCGTGTCGAAGAGCTCGACATGATCCACGTGGCCGCGGAAGTGGACGCGATCCTCCAATCCGAGGGCGTGGGTCAGAGCCTCCATCCGTTCACGCTCGGGTCCGGCTCCGAGAACATCGAGCCGCAGTGTCGGGAGCCTTGGGTCGGACAAGGCGTCGAGCAGGATCTGGAGGCCTTTGGATGGAACGATTCGACCGACCCAAACGATGCGGAGTTCCTCATCTGGTGTCCACGAGCGAATCCTCACCGAACCCGGCGCCACCCCCGGATGTCTGAAGACCTGGGAGAACGTCGCGATCTTGTCCGGGAAACGACGCTGCATTTCGTGCTTGGTGTGAGTGCCAGCAGCGATGATTGCTTTGCTGCGACGAAGGCTGAAGTTGACCAGCGGATCGACGCGAGCGACGCTGATCGCCGCTCCGCGGAGACGGTCTCGCAGAAGGGCTTCGCGGCCGAAGGCCTTGGCGAAGCCGGCTGGAAGGCGTTCCGATCCGGCCAATGGCCCCATCGCGAACGGGATGTCTGTTGCAGCCAGGCAACTTGGCTGGCGCCACGTTCCGCTGGTCACGTGATGGGCAACATCGGGCTCAAACCTGCGGGCGACCTGTCTGGCTCTGGGGGCTGCCAGGAGCTGCCAGAGGTACTGAGCCAGGCGTTCAAATCGTTGCTCGGTCCCCGATGGAGACTGGCGCACAAGACTGGTCACGTATTCGAAATGGAGTCTGGGCAGGTCGGTGCGATCGGCGAGGGCCTCTTCGATGGCTGGCCGCTGGTCGCTGCCGGTCATGACCACCACATCGTGGTGTCTTGCGAGTTCGGTGACCCACCACCATCCGTAGGCTTGTTCGGACCCGCTGTTCGGTTTGCAGTAGAGAGCTGATACCAGGATTCTCATCGCCGGCTCCCAGCGAGCAGAACGTCATAGAGATCGCGAGTCGAACGGGCTTGAGCGTCCCAGGTGTTCTCGGCGGCTTCCTCTTCCAGCCGGCGTCGCAGATGATCGGCCAGGTCGCGATCGGAGGCAAGGCGTTCGAGCGCTCGTGCGAGTTCGGCGGGTGACTCTGGTTCGATGAGCAGTGCCGTGTCCCCGTCGACCAGCTGGTCGACGAAGCCACCGATGCGTGTGGCGACGATCGGAACGCCATAACCGAAGGCCTGGCACAGAACCCCACTCGCGTCGATGTCGCGATAGGGCAGTGCGACAACATCGGCGCTGTTGAAGGCGGCGTGGGTCTCGTCATCGTCGAGGAATCGAAGTTGCCATTCGATGCGATCGTCGAGCCCCAGCTCTGCTGAGCGCTTTTGCAGGGGCTCTGTGTCGATCATCGGGTCGCCGGCCACCAGGGCACGAACCTGAAGGCTGGAATCGATCATTCCCAAGGCCTCGACGAGTACATCTACACCCTTGTATTCACGAATGCGTCCGAACATCAGGATCCGCAGGACGCCGTCTTCGGGTGTCGCCGAACGGGGCACCTCCCACACAGCGTGTGGTGTGAGAGCGACCTGTTGTCCCGATGGACGTTCGCCGAGCTGGGCGATGCTGTGGTTCGTATGCACGACGAGGGCGTTCGCTGCGTTGAGGGCACCGGTCATTCCCAGGCTCTGCGGGGAGAACCGGCTGACGCCGTGAAGTGTGTTTGTGTCGTGAACCGTGACGATCACGGGCGCTACTGATCGTTTGATGGCCTCGATGAACAATCGATCGAGCAACGGGATCACGAGCCATTGGATGTGAACCACCTCGGGTCGTTCTGATCTGAGACGTCGTAGCATGCGGAGCAGGTCGATGATGTGTTCGATCGGCTTCAAGATCTGCGAAGGCCGAGCGCCTAGGCGTTCGCGCAACCACTCGGTGACCCGGTAGAAGACATGGCCGTTGGTAGCAGCCTCGAGTGTCAAGCCCGGTTCGCCGGGGCGACCCCGTCTCACGTGCAAAGTGACCTCACATCCGGAATGAGCCAGGGCTTCACACAAGGACGCGTCGTAGTTCGGCGTCATGCGGGATGGGTCGATCATCGCGATCTTCACTGGGTTGTGCTGTCCCAAAGGAACGCCTCGGCTTGTCGATGGTGCACTCGAATCCCTATCGGTACAACATCGAGACGATGAAGTGAACGGCGAGAGGTGCCCGATTCGAACCCCGCCGACTTGATGATGCCAAGTATTGGCCGACAGGGTGCAGTGCTCGGCGAAGTTCGGCGTTGCAGTCTCAGTAGCGTGGCGGTGTAGGCCCCGGGCAACCTCGAGGAGTGGAGTGACATGAAGGTAGGAATCCTGGCGGGTGGACTCGGAACGAGACTGTCCGAGGAGACAGAACTCAAGCCTAAGCCCATGGTCGAGATCGGCGGTCGTCCGATCCTCTGGCACATAATGCAGTACTACGGTCACCACGGCTTCAACGAGTTCGTCGTTGCCTGCGGTTACAAGGCCGACTACATCAAGCGCTGGTTCTCTGATGCCGTCTCGACGACGGGCAACCTCACCGTCGACTTCGCGAAGGGTGAGGTTCAACCTCATGGCGACAGGCCGTCCGGCATCGATTTTCGGGTCGATCTTGTCGACACGGGTTTGCCGACCGCAACGGGTGGCCGTATCAAGCGGCTCCAGCCGTACCTCGGTGAAGGGACCTTCATGGTCACCTGGGGTGACGGTGTGTCCAACGTCGACCTTCACGAACTGCTCGCCTACCACAAGTCGCACGGCAAACTCGCCACCCTGACGGCGGTCCGGCCGCCGGCTCGTTTCGGTCACATGGAGATGGACGGAAACCGCATTCTCGAGTTCAACGAGAAACCTCAGACCGGTGAGGGTTGGATCAACGGAGCCTTCTTTGTCTTCGAACCCGGTGTCTTCGACTACATCGATGGTGACGACATCATGTTCGAGCGCGAGCCTCTCGAGGGTCTTGCCAAAGATGGACAGCTGATGGCCTTCAAACACCACGACTTCTGGCAGTGTATGGACACCGTCCGCGACAAGAAGCGCCTCGAAGATCTCTGGACGACAGGGGCTCCGTGGAAGCTGTGGAGCTGACACGGAGTTCCACCCACCTCCTCAATCCGGCCGATTCGCGGCCGACCAGACGATCGATCACAAGGGTTCAACGAGGGTTCACATGAAGGTTCTTGTCACTGGCCACGACGGCTACATCGGCCAGGTCCTGGTTCCGATATTCCAGGCAGCGGGTCACGAGGTCGTCGGCGCCGACAGCTTCTTGTTCGAGGAGTGCAAGTTCGGTACCGATCCGGCCGAGATCTCATCGTTTCGTGTCGATGTGCGCGATATCGACCGCGAGATGTTGAAGGGGGTCGATGCGGTCGTGCATCTCGCCGCCATCAGCAACGATCCCCTCGGCGACCTCAATCCTCAGTGCACGTACGACATCAACTACGGTGCCACGGCTCGCTTGGCCGAGATGGCCAAGGAGGCAGGAGTACGGAGGTTCTTGTACTCATCGTCGTGTTCGCTCTACGGCGCCTCGAGCGATGCACCCCTGGATGAGAGCAGCGAGTTCAACCCCGTCACCCCCTATGGCGAGTCGAAGGTGATGAGCGAGGCTGCCCTGCACGATCTGGCCGACGATGGCTTCAGCCCGACCTACCTGCGAAACTCCACCGCCTACGGATCGTCGAGTCGCCTTCGCGGCGACCTTGTCGTCAACAACCTCACCGGGTTTGCCTTCACTACCGGGAAGGTGTTCCTGAAGAGCGACGGGACTTCGTGGCGCCCGCTTGTACACATCGAGGACATCTCGCGTGCCTTCCTGGCCTTGATGGAGGCGCCGCGCGACGTCATCCACGACGAGCCCTTCAACGTCGGTACGACGACCGAGAACTATCAGATCCGCGATGTGGCACTCCTGGTTGAGGAGATTGTCCCGAATAGTGTTGTGACCCTGTCGGACGGGGCCTTCAACGACATCCGCAACTATCGCGTCAGCTGCGACAAGATTGCCCGCGAGGTCCCAGGCTTCAAGCCACAGTGGACCGTGAGGCGCGGCATCGAGCAGTTGCTCGCCGACTACCAGCGTCTGGGTCTGACCCTCGAGCAGCTGGAGGGCAACCGCTTCATGCGCGTCAAGACGATCAACCGAAAGCTCGATGAGAACCTTCTCGACGCCGATCTGCGCTGGGCAGCCGGCGCCTGACCTCCGACCGGAGCATCAATAGTCATGCGAATCTCAAAATGTCGAGCGTCGGGCAGCGAGGATCTCCGATCGTTCCTCGATCTCGGTATCACCCCCCTCGCCGATGCACTCGTGAAACCCGAAGACATCGATGGGCCTGAAGCCAGGTTCCCGCTCGAGCTGGTGTTTTGTCCCGAGAGTGCCTTGGTGCAGATCACCGAGGACGTCCCCGAGGACGTGCTCTTCGACGACAACTACCTCTACTTCTCGTCGTTCTCCGACGTGGTGCTCAAACACTCGCGTGAACACGCGATGTCACTGATCGACGAGCGCGGCCTCACCGAGGACAACCTCGTCGTCGAGCTGGCATCGAACGACGGATACCTGTTGAGGAACTTCGTCGAGGTTGGCATTCCGGTGTTGGGTATCGACCCTTCGTCGGCTCCGGCCAAGGCAGCGAACGATATCGGTGTCCCGACGATGGTCGAATTCTTCGGCAACGATCTTGCGACGAGACTCGTCCGCGGCGGCAAGCGCGCCGACGTCATCGTTGCGAACAACGTCTTTGCCCACATTCCCGACATCAACGACTTCACCGCCGGAATGGAAACCCTTCTGGCCGATGACGGCGTCATCCACATCGAGAATCCGTATGTGCGCGACCTCATCGAACACTGCGAGTTCGACACGATCTATCACGAGCACTTCTACTATCACTCGTGCACATCGATCGATCGACAGATGCGTCGCCATGGCCTGTTCCTCAATCACGTCGAGTACTTCCCGAAGTTGCACGGCGGCACACTCCGCTGGCACTGCAGCCGCTCCGACCAACGTTCGGAGACCGTGCAGAAATACCTCGACGACGAGGTCGCTGCCGGAATGGACACCTTCGAGTACTACGAAGCGTTTGCCGATCGGGTAAAGGGCGTGAAGCGCGACCTGCTCGCCCTGCTCACCGACCTGAAGGCCCAGGGCAAGACGGTTGCCGGGTACGGTGCAGCCGCGAAGGGTGCCACCCTCATCAACTATGTGGGTATCGGCACAGACCTCATGGGTTTTGTGGTCGACCGCAACGTCCACAAGCAGGGCATGCACATGCCAGGCACTCACCAGGTGGTCAAGGACACGTTCGCCCTCGTGGATGAAATGCCCGACTACGTGCTGTTGCTCGCGTGGAACTTCAAGGACGAGATCATGGCTCAACAGGCCGACTACCTGGCGCGTGGTGGAAAATTCATCGTTCCAGTCCCAACCCCGCAGATCGTGGAGTGAACATGTCAGAAGCGACCCGCCGCATTACGGCTTGTCCCGCTTGCGACGGCGCCAATCTCGAGCTGGTCGCAACCGAGGATCAGATCCCGACGAACAGCTGCCTGTTGCTCGAGAGCCGCGACGAGGCCGAGGGATATCCACGCGGCGACATGGCGCTGACGTTTTGTCAGGACTGCGGTTTCTTGTTCAACGCCGACTTCGACGCCACGTTGTCGGAGTACTCGGCACGATACGAGGAGACCCAGGGGTACTCGGCCAGGTTTGTCGAGTTCGCTCGTGACCTCGCATCGAGCTGGGTCGACAAGTACGACCTGGCCGGCAAGAACGTGCTGGAGATCGGGTGCGGCTCCATGGGCGAGTTCCTCCAGTTCATGGTCGATGCGGGCGCGGGCAAAGGAATCGGAATCGATCCTGCGCTCAACGTAGAGCGCATCGAGCACGAAACGCCGGACAAGTTCGAGTGGATCCCCGATTTCTACAGTGAGCGGTACACCCACCTCCAGGCGGACGCGGTCGTGTGTCGGCACACCCTCGAACACATCTCTCCTGTGAAGGAGTTCATGGAAATGGTGCGCCGTTCGATCGGTGACCGTCCCGACACCATCGTGTTGTTCGAGCTGCCCGACGTGAGACGAGTTCTCAACGAGGTCGCTTTCTGGGACGTCTACTACGAACACTGCTCGTATTTCTCGCTTGGTTCGCTCGCCCGCCTGTTCCGCCTCACGGGCTTCGAGGTCTTGCACATCGAGCTGGACTACGACGATCAGTACCTGCTCATCGAGGCTCGCCCGTCGACAGTGCCCGCAGCAGGTGATCCGTTGCCGCTCGAGGACGACATGGACGGCCTGACGGCGGGTGTCGAGACCTATCGCGTCGACTATGCCAGGACCCTCGAACACTGGGGAGAGGAATTTGAGAATCTCGCCGCAGTCGGTGGCAAGCCGGTGATCTGGGGTGCTGGTTCGAAGGGTGTCTCGTTTCTCACGAACCTCGGTACCGAGGCGATCGAGTTCGCCGTCGACATCAACCCGACCAAACACGGGTTCTTCATGGCAGGAACAGGCCAGCAGATAGTCGGACCGGAATTCCTCGCGGAGTACCAGCCTCAGCTGGTCGTGGCGATGAACCCGATCTATGTGGAGGAGATCCGCAATGACCTCGATCGTCTCGGAGTTTCTGCAAGACTCACATCGGTTTGAATCACCACGGCTGTCACCCCAGCAGGTGCGCTGCGTTGAGCAGGATGAGCATCGCGGCTGGAATCAGTCTCCAGACGGTGACGGAGAGTACTAGACTAACTACATAGCGCGTTGACTGGCTCCAGGTTCCTCGGTACTTTCGGGGGTATGGCAAACAAATCGGAGCGTTATGACGATGGAGTCCCCATGTCGACGATTCGTAATCGAGCCTTCCTGGCTCTGTTGGCACTGGTGGCGTTTGCCTCTGCCGTGCTCATCGCCCAAGACCAGGATCCGGCTTCGTCTGCGGGTGCATCGCCTTCGGGATGGATCCTCTCTGCCGACGGCATCATCACGCCATTTGGCGGTGCGTCTACATGGGGTGACGCACGGTTCGCCGGTGGCACCGCCGTGGCTCTGGAAGCGACCCACACCGGGCTGGGTTATTACGTGGCGATGTCGGATGGTCGTATCCTGGCGTTTGGCGATGCCGAGTCGCAGGGCGATCCCTCGAGCTTCGAGCTCACCCGACCGATCGTCGACATGGTCCTGTCGAGTTCCGGCGGGGGCTACACGATCCTCGCTGCCGACGGTGGTGTCTTCGTCTATGGAGATGTCAACTTCTGGGGCTCGGCACCTCAGATCGTCCCTGTCGACCAACTTCTCGGCGCCGCGGTGGGTCTGTTGTCCTCGCCTGCGGGCGACGGGTACGGAATCGTCTTCTCCGATGGGGGGATATTCAACTTCGGCAACTCGCCGTTCTTCGGCTCGGTCCCCGGTCTCGGGATATCGGTGGACGACCTCGCTGGACCGGTGGTCGGCGCCGTCTTGTCCGGCGATGGTGAGGGTTATGGCATGGTGGGCGACGACGGGGGCGTCTTCACCTTCGGGTCGTACCAGTTCCTCGGCAGCCTCGCCGCCACCGGCAAGACCTACGTCAGTATGGATGTGGGCGACGACGGTGGATATGTGTTGGTCAGCGTCGACGGAGCTGTCGTGGGATTTGCGGTCGACGCATTGGCAGCCCAGACCCTGACCGAATTCTCGCTCGCCGCCGATGCGGTCGATATCGCCCTTCGTCCCGAGGTCGTCGAGCCGACGACGACCACCACCACCACGACCACGACGACCACGACCACGACGACCACGACCACTCAACCGACCACGACCACGACGTCGACTACCACGACCACCTCGACTACCACTTCGACCACCTCGACGACTACGACCACCATTCCCACGCCGAACCAGTTCACGGTGCTCGAAGGTTCGGGCCTCGATCAGAGGATCTCTCAGCCGAACCTCTGGATCGAGCCTCCGGTGCAATGGCCCGAGGCCAACACCCTCGCCGACCTCGCTCTGGGGAGGGCGTATGCCCGGATCGAGGTTCTCGAAAAGCCGTCCGACATGCTGATGGAAGGGCAGTTCTGCTTCTGGTACCAGTACAACGGCAACTTCTCCGAGTACGAGGAGACCTGCGGGCCCGCCAGCAGGTTCTCGTTCAGCGAGGTCGGCGTGTACTACTTCTGGCTGCCGATGCCTGAGGGCTGGTGGAATGCGCCGGCCGGAGGCAGCGTCATCATGGGCGACTTCTTGTGGTCGGTGGAGCCGAGTGTTGGTCGGCTGTTCCTCAAGGATCCGACCGACGACACCATCATTGCCATCAACAACTGTGGTGGAGCCTGCTGGGGTCAGATGGACAACCAGGAGGAGGACATCAACCTCCACCTGCCGGTCGTGGTGGATCTGGAACTGATCTTCACGAAATCCGGTGCCTCCTTCACGCCTCCAGCCGATTGGGTCGGCAATCCGTGGTAGGAGTCCTTCTCCACAGTCCTCCACCTTGTTGTCATTGATTAGACACAAGTGTGGAGAAATGCTGCACTCGGTGTTGAATCGGCCCCACTGAGTCACCTAGGGTGTGTCGCTACAACCCGCGCTGACATCTAGTCGTAACATGCCAGATCGATACGGCGAGGGCACCCAACATGGGAGGGATGGCGCCGTGCGACGTCGACTCAACACAGGCCTAGCCGCGTTCGTTGCGATTGTCATGACCGCGGCGCTGCTCGCGCTCGGACCTACGGAAGGCGCCGATGCTCAGGCCGCAGGATCCGACGTTTCGGGTTGGGTTCTGTCTCAGGATGGCTCGATCACCGCTGTCGGAGACGCCCCGCATCTCGGCGACGCCAGAAGTGCCGGATCGGCAGCGGTTGCCATCATCGCCACCCCTACGGGCCAGGGATACCTGGTCGCTCTCACCGATGGAACCGTGCTCGTTTTCGGCGACGCCAAACACCTGGGTGATGCCCGAGACCACAACCTCGACTCCGACATCACCGACATCGCCCTTGCCCACGACGGTCTGGGCTACCTGCTGTTGTCCGCCGACGGGGGCGTGTTCGCCTACGGCTCGGCCGTGTTCCATGGCAGCGCTCCTGAGATCGTTCCCGCAGACTCGCTCGAGGGCAACGCTGTCAGCCTGGTCGTCAGGAGAGACGGTCGAGGCTACGCAGTCGTGTTCGATGACGGTGGTGTGTTCAACTTCGGCAGGTCACGATTCTACGGATCGCTGCCAGCCCTCGGGATTGGCCGTGGTGACCTCGCAGGTCGGATAGTGGGCGGTGTGCTGTCTGCCGATGGAAACGGCTACGGCCTCGTCGGTTTCGACGGTGGTGTGTTCGGCTTCGGCTCGTACCGATTCTTCGGTTCGCTTGCCGCGTCGACCTCTACCTATGCGGGAATGGCCGTCATCGACGGTGGCTACGTGCTCGTGAGCCGTGACGGCAATATCACGGTCGTCACCGCTGCCGGGTTCGATTCCCGGCTGGCGTCGCTGTCGCTGACGAGTTCGGCCCTCGACGTTGCCATCCGCAGCAACGTGGTCCAGCCGACGACCACGACGACGACCACGACGACGACCACGACGACGACCACGACGACGACCACGACGACGACCAAGCCCAAGGCGACGACCACGACGACGACCAAGCCCAAGGCGACGACCACGACGACGACCAAGCCCAAGGCGACGACCACGACGACGACCAAGCCCAAG